>NZ_BAAAPY010000006.1:0-197616 GCF_039531385.1 Aeromicrobium halocynthiae
TCAGTGTCAGGGTGGGGCTCGCCGCCATCAGCGGCTGGTTGGATCCTGAGCATCTGAGGTCTGGCTCATAGGTTCGCTGTCGCCTTCGGGTTGATGAGCATGTGTTTTGCCGGCCTCGGGTGTGAAGGACCGGCCGGCGTGACTTGATAGGAGCGTGGCATCGCCCCGACTGAGATGTGTCCGCCGACCGGCCCAACCGTCCTCGCATCTGAGTGAAGGAGGCAACCACCATGGTTGTTGTTGGAGCCGACGTGCACAAGCGGACACACACGTTCGTCGCTGTCGATCAGGCTGGCCGCGAGCTCGGCCACAAGACGTTCGATGCTGATTCGACTGGTCACCGCAAGGCGGTCGCCTGGGCCCGGGAGCGGTTCGGGACAGAGTTGCTGTGGGCGGTCGAGGACTGTCGCCATCTCTCGGCGCGGTTGGAGCGTGATCTGTTGACCGCGGGCCAGCAGGTGGTGCGAGTGCCGCCGAAGATGATGGCCGAGCAGCGTCGCATCGCCCGCACTCGCGGGAAGTCCGACCCGATCGACGCTGCCGCAGTCGCGCGGGCCGCGTTGCGTGAGCCGAACCTCCCGGTCGCGTCCCATGACGAGACCTCGCGTGAGCTGAAGTTGCTGGTCGACAGGCGTGATGACCTGGTCAAGCACCGCACCGCCACGATCAATCGGATGCTGTGGCGCGTTCACGAGCTCGACCCGGCGTGGGCGCCGAAGGCGCGTTCGCTGGACCTGGCCAAGCATCAGCAGATCCTCACCGACCGACTCGCTGGGGTGGGTGGGATCGTGGCCGAGCTGGCCCGCGACGAGCTCGCCGACGTCGTCGAGCTGACCGGGAGGATCAACCAGCTGGAACGGCGTATCGCCGAGCTGGTCACCACAGCCGCACCCACCCTGCTGGCCATGCCAGGGGTCGGCGTTCTGACCGCTGCCAAGCTGGTCGGAGAATCCGCTGGCATCACGCGGTTCAGGTCCGAGGCCGCGTTCGCCCGGCACGCCGGGATCGCCCCGATCCCCGTCTGGTCAGGCAACACCCGTGGCCGGGTCCGACTCACCAGATCCGGCAACCGGCAACTCAACGCCGCCATCCACCGCATCGCCATCACCCAGATCCGACTCGACGGCCTCGGCCGCATCTACTACGAGAAGAAGAAGGCCGAAGGCATGTCCACCCCCGAAGCACTGCGCTGCCTCAAACGCCGTCTAGCACGTGTCGTCTTCAACCACCTCACCACCGACCACACAGCCGCCCGGGCTTGCCTTCCGGCCGCGGCTTGACATAGGAGAAACCCATGACCACCTACTCCATCGCCCTCGTCCCCGGTGACGGCATCGGGCCCGAGGTCACCACCCAGGCCCTCGCCGTGCTCGATGCCGTCGCCCCCGCCCATGGCGTCTCGCTCGGGACCACCGAGTACGACCTCGGCGCGCGCCGCTGGCACGCCACCGGGGAGACGCTGCCGGACTCGGTGCTGGAGGAGATCCGTGGTCACGACGCGATCCTGCTGGGCGCCGTGGGCGACCCCGGGGTGCCGTCCGGCGTGCTGGAGCGCGGGCTCCTGCTGCGACTGCGCTTCGAGCTCGACCACTACGTCAACCTGCGCCCGAGCCGCCTGTACCCCGGTGTCCCGACGCCCCTCGCGGATCACGTCACCGGTCGTGGCGGGACCGGCGCCGCGCGCGACATCGACTTCGTCGTGGTGCGCGAGGGCACGGAGGGCCCCTACGTGGGCAACGGCGGCGCCATCCGGGTCGGCACGCCGCACGAGGTGGCGACGGAGGTCAGCCTCAACACCGCCTACGGCGTGGAGAGGGTCGTGCGTGATGCCTTCGCCCGCGCGCAGGCGCGACCGCGCCGCACGCTCACCCTCGTGCACAAGAACAACGTCCTCGTGCACGCCGGCCACCTGTGGAGCCGCACCGTCGCCGCGGTGGGCGAGGAGTTCCCGGACGTCACCGTCGACTACCTGCACGTCGACGCGGCGACGATCTTCCTCGCCACCGACCCGTCCCGGTTCGACGTCATCGTCACGGACAACCTCTTCGGCGACATCCTGACCGACCTCGCCGCGGCCGTCACCGGAGGCATCGGGCTGGCCGCGAGCGGCAACGTCAACCCGGACCGCACCGCCCCGAGCATGTTCGAGCCGGTGCACGGCTCGGCGCCCGACATCGCCGGCCAGTCAAAGGCCGACCCGACGGCGGCGATCCTGTCCGGTGCGCTCCTGATGGAGCACCTCGGGCACCACGACGCCGCGGCCGCGATCGCGTCGGCCGTCGAGGCCGACATCGCCGAGCGCAGCGGTCCGCGCAGCACCGAGGAGGTGGGGGAGGCCATCGCGTCACGCGCGGCCGGGCAGGTACGCGCGGGCTGACCCACGCATCCGCTCCCGACCCGACCGAGGAAGTACCGTGACCCCCATGACCACCCCGCCGTACGAGAGCCGACGAGATCCCCACCCCGCACCACGGACGCCGTCCGAGCGGGAGGCGATCCTCGCCGAGCCGGGCTTCGGCGTGCACTTCACCGACCACATGTTCCTGGCCGAGTGGACGCCGGACTCCGGTTGGCGCGACGCACGCGTCGTGCCGTACGGCCCGTTGTCGATCGACCCGGCCACGGCCGTCCTGCACTACGCCCAGGAGATCTTCGAGGGCCTGAAGGCCTACTCCCATGCCGACGGCTCGGTGTGGCTGTTCCGGCCCGAGGAGAACGCTGCTCGTCTGCGGCGCTCCGCCCACCGCCTGGCCCTGCCCGAGCTGCCCGACGAGTGGTTCCTCGGCTCGATCCGCGACCTCGTCACCGCGGACCGCGCGTGGGTGCCGCACGGCGGGGAGACGAGCCTGTACCTGCGACCGTTCATGTTCGCCTCCGAGGTCTTCCTCGGGGTGCGGCCGAGCAAGCACGTGACGTACAGCGTCATCGCCTCCCCGGCCGGCGCGTACTTCCCCGGCGGGGTCCGGCCGGTCTCGATCTGGCTGTCCTCGGACTACTCCCGCGCCGCCTCCGGAGGCACGGGCGCGGCGAAGTGCGGTGGCAACTACGCCGCGAGCCTGCTCCCGCAGCAGGAGGCCATCGACAACGGGTGTGCCCAGGTGGCCTTCCTCGACGCCGAGAAGCACCGATGGGTCGAGGAGCTCGGGGGGATGAACCTGTACTTCGTCCAGTCCGACGGCTCGATCGTCACGCCCGAGCTCACCGGGTCGATCCTCGAGGGCATCACCCGTGACTCCATCCTGCAGATCGCCCGCGACCTCGGGCACGAGGTGGTCGAGCGCCGGGTCAGCATCGACGAGTGGCGCGACGGCACCGCCGACGGCACCATCACCGAGGTCTTCGCGTGCGGCACCGCCGCCGTCGTCACGCCCGTCGGGGCGCTGAAGTGGGACGGCGGGCAGGCCGTCGCCGGAGACGGCGAGGCGGGCAAGGTCACGATGGACGTGCGCTCCGCGCTCGTCGACCTCCAGTACGGCCGCGCCGACGACCCGCACGGTTGGATGCGCCAGGTCGTCTGAGCCGCGAGGCTACTCGTCGGTCCGTCGGGGGTGTGGCATCGTGTGGCTGGCGTCACACGTCGGCGATCCCGACCATGGCGCCTGTCCGCCCGGCCGTCGACCCACCCTCGCGAGGAGCCTGCCGCATGAACGCCGCCGACCTGCCCACCCGGACCGAGCACGACCTGATCGGTGACCGCGAGGTCCCGGCCGACGCGTACTGGGGCATCCACACGCTGCGCGCGCAGGAGAACTTCCCGATCAGCGGGGTGACGATCGGCGACAGCCCCTTCCTGGTCGAGGCGCTCGCGTGCGTCAAGCAGGCCGCGGCACTGACGAACCACCAGCTCGGGCTGCTCGACGACGAGCGCTTCGCGGCGATCGAGCGGGCGTGCGAGGAGGTCCGTGCGGGCGACCTGCACGATCAGTTCGTCGTCGACGTCATGCAGGGCGGTGCCGGCACCTCCACGAACATGAACGCCAACGAAGTCATCGCCAACCGTGCGCTGGAGATCCTGGGCCGGGCGAAGGGCGACTACGCGTTCCTGCACCCCAACGAGCACGTCAACCTCAGCCAGTCGACCAACGACGTCTACCCCACGGCCGTCAAGATCGCCATCATCGAGGCGACGCACTCGCTCCTCGGTGCCATGGAGGTGCTGCAGGGGTCCTTCGCCGCCAAGGCCGAGGAGTTCCGCGGAGTGCTGAAGATGGGGCGCACGCAGCTGCAGGACGCGGTGCCGATGACGCTCGGCCAGGAGTTCGGCACCTACGCCGTCATGCTGGGCGAGGACCGCAGCCGGCTGTCCGAGGCGGTCGCGATGCTGCACGAGATCAACCTCGGGGCCACGGCGATCGGCACTCAGCTCAACGCGCCGCTGGGGTACGTCCCTGTGGCCTGTGAGCACCTGGCGGCCCTCACGGGGTTGCCGTTGGAGAGTGCCGTCGACCTCATCGAGGCCACGCAGGACTGCGGCTCGTTCGTCCAGCTCTCGGGCACGCTCAAGCGCGTCGCGGTCAAGATCGGGAAGATCTGCAACGACCTACGGCTGCTGTCCTCCGGTCCGCGTGCCGGCCTCAACGAGATCAACCTGCCGGCCGTCCAGGCGGGCTCGAGCATCATGCCCGGCAAGGTGAACCCGGTCATCCCCGAGGTCGTCAACCAGGTCGCCTTCCAGGTGATCGGCATGGACGTGACCGTCACGATGGCCGCGGAGGCCGGTCAGCTCCAGCTCAATGCGTTCGAGCCGGTCATCTGCTACTCCCTCTCGGTCGGCACGTACCGCCTGCGGGAGGCGATGCTGGTGCTCGCCGAGCGGTGCGTCGACGGCATCACTGCCAACGAGGAGCTGCTGCGAGCCGAGGTGGAGAGCTCCATCGGTCTGGTGACGGCCCTCAACCCCTTCATCGGGTACGCCGCGGCCACCGAGGTGGCGAAGGAGGCGCTCGCCACGGGTCGAGGTGTGGCCGAGCTCGTCCTCGAGCGGGGTCTGCTGCCTCCCGAGCAGCTGCGTGCCATCCTCCAGCCCGAGGTGCTGGCGAACCTCGCCCCCAGACCGTGAGAGCACAGACCGTGAGAGCACAGACCGTGAGAGCACAGACCGTGGGGAGCAGGTGCCTCACGCCCCGGCGAACAGCACCTCGGCCGGGTCGTCCTGCCAGGTCGCGGTGAGCACCTGAGCCCGGTCGTCATGGGCGATGTCGATCGCCAGGACCGGCTTCACCGGCGTCTCCTTCGCCTGTGGGTCACCCAGTCCGTGGGCGATGTCGCGCAAGGTGATGCCCGCGGGGCCCACCGGGTCGTGGTCCGGCCACTCGGCGACGAGCCGGTGGACGATGCCTGCCACGACGGCACCACCGACGGCCCGCGCGCCCGGACCGACGTCGTCGATCCGCAGCTCCGGCAGCCCGAACTGCACGAGCCCGTCGGTCTGCAGCCGGCCGTCGAGGACCGCCGCGGCGTCGAGGACGTACCACTGGCTCGCGGCGCCGGCGGAGACCTCGTGCGAGCCGAGCTCCAGGACCCGCGGGACCGTCAGGTCGACGACGACCCCGTCGTGCTCCTCGGCCAGTCGCAGTGCCTCGACGCGCAGCTCGACGGCGGCGTCGACCGCGCGTTCGACCGGCACCCGGTGGTGCAGCACGCGTTGGTGGCGCAAGCTCTCGAACCGTTCGAGCGCTGCGGCCGACGTGCCGTGGTGCCGCAGCAGGGCGGCGCTGGGGAGGGGGAGCGTGTCGTCGACGCCGAGCGGTCGAGGGGTGAGGACGACGTACATCGCCTGGCACGTCCGCGGGACGGGCACGGGTCTGGTGCTCATAGGCGGCTCAGTCTAGGATGTGGTCCGTGCAGCACCTCTCGATCATCATCGTCGGGCGCGCCGGGCACACCGGGACCATCGCCTCCCGAGGCTGACCACCTCAGGACCGACCCCTCGCCCGACGCGCTGCCTCCCATGACCTGGGAGGCTTTTTTGTTGAGGGCCCCACCCCAGAGCAGGACGCAGCACCCGACACCGGAGGACCAGACCGTGATCACCGACGACTTCCACGTCTACGACACGACGATGCGCGACGGCGCCCAGCAGGAGGGTCTCAACCTCTCCGTGCAGGACAAGCTCCACATCGCCCGCCACCTCGACGACCTCGGCGTGGGATTCATCGAGGGTGGGTGGCCCGGCTCCAACCCCAAGGACACCGAGTTCTTCGCGCTGGCCGCCAAGGAGCTGGAGCTGACCAACGCCCGCCTCGCGGCCTTCGGGGCCACGCGACGCGCCGGTGCCGTGGCCGCCGACGACCCGCTCGTCGCAGCCCTGCGCGAGTCGGGCGCGCCGGTCGTCACCCTCGTGGCCAAGAGTCACGACCGTCACGTGGAGCTGGCGCTGCGCACGACGCTGGAGGAGAACCTCGCCATGGTGCACGACACCGTCGAGCACCTCCGGTCGGAGGGCCAGCGGGTCTTCGTCGACCTCGAGCACTTCTTCAACGGCTACCTCGACAACCGCGACTACGCCCTCGAGGTGGTGCGAGCGGCGATGGAGGCCGGCGCGGACGTGGCAGTCCTGTGCGACACCAACGGTGGGATGCTGCCCCACCAGGTCAGTGACGTCGTCGCCGACGTGCTCGAGAGCACCGGGGCCCGGCTCGGGATCCACGCCCACAACGACACCGGCTGCGCGGTGGCGAACTCCATGGCCGCCGTGCTCGCCGGGGCCACCCACCTCCAGGGATGCATCAACGGCTACGGCGAGCGGACCGGCAACGCCGACCTCGTCACCTCCGTCGCGAACCTCGAGCTCAAGCTCGGACGGCCCGTGCTGCCCGAGGGAGCACTCGCCGACGCGTCCCGCATCGCCCACGCCGTCGCAGAGATCACGAACTACCCGCCGTCGGCACGCCAGCCGTACACCGGCGTCTCGTCCTTCGCGCACAAGGCCGGCCTGCACGCGAGCGCCATCCGCGTCGACCCCGACCTCTACCAGCACATCGATCCCGCCCTCGTCGGCAACGACATGCGCCTGCTCGTCTCGGAGATGGCCGGCCGCGCCACCATCGAGCTCAAGGGCAAGGAGCTGGGTTTCGACCTCGCCTCGGACGCCGAGCGGCTCGCCCGTGTCACGGACCGGGTGAAGTCGATGGAGCAGCAGGGCTACACCTTCGAGGCGGCCGACGCCTCGTTCGAGCTGCTGCTCGCCGAGGAGATGGAGGGCGCCCGACCGGCCTTCTTCGAGGTCGAGTCCTGGCGGGTCCTCGCCGAGTCCGACCGCGGCGCCCCCGCCGACGTCCCCACCGCCGAGGCCACCGTGAAGCTCCGGGCGGCCGGCCAGCGCCTGGCGGTGATCGGCGAGGGCAACGGTCCGGTGAACGCCCTGGACCACGCGCTGCGCCAGGCCATCGAGCAGGTCTACCCCGACGTCGCGCGCTTCCACCTCATCGACTTCCGCGTGCGGATCCTCGACCAGGGTCACGGCACCGACGCCGTCACGCGGGTCCTCATCGAGACCACCGACGGCAAGGACGCCTGGGTGACGGTGGGCGTCGGAGCCAACATCATCGAGGCCTCGTGGGAGGCGCTCGTCGACGCGTTCACCTACGGTCTGCGTCGCCACGGCGTCGCTCGGGCCGAGGCCTGAAGCGCACGTGGGACGTCTTCGCCTGCTCGCGCTCGTCGTGCTCCCGACGCTGCTCGTCGGCGCCGTCATCGCAGGGGTGCTCGTCGTCGACGCGCTGGACCGCCGGGAGCAGGTCGCCGAGGCCGACGCCGCCGCCGAGCGGTACACCCAGCAGCACGAGGCGTTCCGCGAAGCGCTCGCGGGCTCGGTCGACAGCGCGGACTTCGAGGACGTCGACCGGGTGCGCAGCGCCGTCGCCGCCGCCCGCGAGGACGTGCCGACCCTCCCGGCGGTCGGCGAGCACGGCGCCGAGAGCTCGGAGGGCTACCGCTTCGCCCGACGGGTGCACCAGCTGACCGAGACCAACCTGGTCGACCTGGAGTCCGCGCTCGACCGCGCAGAGGAGGCGCAGGCCTTCGCCGCCGACGCCGAGCGTGCGCTCGACGTCGACCCGCGGTCGTTCCTCACCACCACGACGGTCCCGAGCGGGGCCCCCGTGCGCGCCTCCGTGATCCCGCCGATGCAGTCGGCCCTCGCTCGGTTCGAGGCGGTCGAGGTGCCCGAGGGCGGGGACGACGCGGCGGACGAGGTGTCGGGCGCGCTGCGGTTCGTCATCGGCGAGGCCGAGACCCTCGCCCGCGAGCTCGACGCCGGCCGCGGGTACCAGTTCGAGTTCGGTCTGCGGTACGGGGAGGCGCGCGGGGCGGTGCAGCAGTACGTCACCGCGGTCGTGGCCGAGGTCCGCGAGGCCTTCGACCTCGTGGTCGGCGAACCTGCGGGACAGGTCTGAACGTCCTAGCGTGGGGACCATGAGCGGCTCACTGCCCGATGGACGACACGAGCGGCCCGACGGGGTCGACGACGCGACGGTCGAGGCCGTCGGCAAGCTGACCGAGGCGCTGGAGGTCGTCGAGCAGGCGCGAGGCTTCCTGTACGGGTTCCACCGCCTGTGCGGCACGGCCGACCTGACCCTCGGCGAGGCCGTCGACGCCCTGCGTGACGCGGGGCACGAGGACCTGGCCGAGGAGATCGCGCGCGACCTCGTCGGACGCAACATCCTGGAGGGTCGGTGGAGCTTCCAGGTCGTCGAGGAGTACGACGCCGACTACTACGCGGCCTTCAAGGAGAGCGAGCGCCGCGTGCGCGACGCCCTGCTCGACGGGACGCCGCACGTGTTCGAGGCCGAGATGAAGCAGGACCGGCGGACCGAGGGCAGGCGCCACCACGAGGCGCACCCCTGACCGGTCATCGAGTGCCGTCCCTGCGCATCGGGACGTGCTCGATGCCGGCCTCCATGAAGTTCTCGCCCGAGCGCACGAAGCCGAAGCCGGCGTACCAGTCGTGCAGGTAGGCCTGGGCCCCGAGCGCGATGACGCCATCGCCCCACCGCTCCAGGACGGTCTGCATCAGTCGGCTGGACAGTCCGCGGCCCCGGGCGTCGGCGCGGGTGGCCACCCGGCCGATCTTGCGCAGCCCGGACTCTGTGGTGAAGGTCCGTAGATAGCTGGTGAGTCCGGCGTCGTCGGCGAGCCAGACGTGGGTGCACGTGGGCAGGAGGTCGACGCCGTCGACGTCGGGCTCGTCGCACTGCTGCTCGACCGCGAAGACCGCGTCGCGGATGCGCCAGATCGCGTAGACCTCGGCGGCGCTCAGGTCGTCGCCGCGGCGGACCACCGGCTCCTGGACGCCGCTCATGCCTGGGCCCCGGCTCTCTCGGCGCGCGCGAGCAGGTCCTCGCACAGCCCCAGCAGACGGGCTCGCAGTGGGGCGGCGCGCTCGGTCAGGTCGCGCTGACGACGGACGTACTCGGCCTTCCCCTCGCCGGTCTCGATCGCGATCGGTTCGATGCCCAGCCCGGTGACGTCGTAGGGGGAGGCGGCCATGTCGGTGCGACGGACCTCCATCGCCAGCTCGAACGCATCGAGCACGACGGTCGCCTCGATGAACGGCAGCATGCGGAAGGCGATGCGGTACAGGTCCATCGTGACGTGCAGACAACCGGGCTGCTCACGCCGGAGCTGGTCCGCGCGCTGGAGCGGCCACGCGTTGAGGGGACGCGCGGCCGGGGTGAAGAAGCGGAAGGCGTCGACGTGCGAGCACGCGATCCGATGGGACTCCACGACCCGCGAGGTCCCCTCGGCGCCCAGTCGCAGCGACAGCTGGGGGTGCCGGACGGACTCGCTGCGGTGGACCATGGCCCACTCGTGCAGGCCGAAGCACCCGAAGGCCGGCTCCCGGGCCGTCGTGACCTGCAGCAGGTCCCTGGTCCAGCGGAGTCCCCGGACGCGCCGGTCCAGTCGTGCGGGATCGACGGTGGTCACGTCGCCGGTGGTGACGTAGGCCCCGAGACCGGCGTACTCGGGTGCGTCCACCAGACCGGTGCCGAGGCCAGGGTGCCAGCGCTCGAGCTGCCCGGGGGAGAGGTTGTAGTACTCGAACAGGAAGTCCTCGACGGGATGCTTCTCCCCGCGCAGCGACCGCTCGAGGCGACGGCTCGTCCACCGCGCGGCTCGCGTCCGGTGCCGTTCGGCCCGTGGACCCCACTGGTCGCGGGTCAGGCGGGTCATCAGCGGCTGCACGAGCGGCAGGTGCCGAAGATCTCCAGGGTGTGGGCGACGTCGGTGAACCCGTGCTCGCGCGCGACGGCGTCGGCCCAGGTCTCGACGGTGGGACCCTCGACCTCCACCGTGCGACCGCACTGACGGCACACGAGGTGGTGGTGGTGCCCAGCGCTGCAGCGCCGGTAGAGCACCTCGCCGTCGTCGTTGCGCAGCGCGTCGACCTCGGAGGCGTCGACGAGTGTCTGCAGGTTGCGGTAGACGGTCGACAACCCGACCTTCTCGCCGCGGTGACGCAGCTTGTCGTGGATGTCCTGGGCGCTGACGAACGACTCGAGCTCGTCGAGGATCGCCTGGACCGCCCGCCGCTGACGGGTGTTGCGCACGACTTCGACCACGGTTCCTCCTCCGCCTGCCTCGAGCACCGACTAGCCCGAGGGTACCCGCCGGGTCTCACGCACGCCCCACCCCTTGACGGCGCGGCCCACGACGACGCGACCGACGGCGGCGACCGCGAACACCGCGAGGGTGAGCAGGACGATCGCCGGCCCCGGCTGCACGTTGGCCTCGTAGCTCAGCACCACGCCCCCGAGTGCCGAGGCCACACCGACGACCATGGCGAGCAGGTGCGTCCCGCGGAAGCTGCGGGTGAGCTGTTGCGCCGCAGCGACCGGGACGACCATCAACGCCGAGACGAGCAGCAGCCCGACGGTCCTCATCGCCACCGTGATCGTCAGCGCGGCCATCACCGCGAGCAGGAGGCCGTAGAGACGTACGGGGACGCCGCTGACCCGCGCGTGCTCCTCGTCCTGGCACAGGGCGAACAGCTGTGGTCCGAGCAGGAGGGACGTGGTCACCACGACGACGCCCAGCACGGCGACGATGCCGACCTCGAACCGGTCGACGGTCGTGATGGCGCCGAACAGGAACTGGTTCAGCGCAGCGGGGCTCTCGCCGGCGAGGTTGATGAGGAACACCCCGCCGGCGATGCCGCCGTAGAAGAGCATCGCCAGGGCGAGGTCGGCGCTCGTGCGGGTGTAGATGCGGAGCACCTCGATGAGGGTCGCACCCAGCGCGGCGATCACCAGCGCGGTGAGGACGGGGGTGGTGCCGGTGAGAATGCCCAGTGCGACCCCGGTCAGCGCCACGTGCCCGAGACCGTCGCCGAGCAGCGCGAGCCGCCGCTGGACGAGGAAGATCCCGATGGCCGGCGCCGCCACGCCGGTGAACAACGCGGCGACCAGGGCCAGGCGCATGAACTCGTAGTCGAGCAGTCCGATCACGGCCAGACTCCTTCCCGCGGAAGCGGCTCGAGCCGGTCGGGTTGGCCGCTGTGCAGGTGGGTGTGACCGTGCTCCGCGTCGCGCACGGCGCCAGGGTCGCCGTCGTGCACGACGCGCCCGTCGGCGAGCACGACGGCGCGATCGAGCAGTGGCCGCATGGGACCCAGCTCGTGGGCCACCAGGAGCACCGCGGTGCCCTGGTCGGAGAGGCCGGCGAGCAGCCGTGCGAGCGCCTCGGTGTTCTCCTTGTCGACGCCGGCGGTCGGCTCGTCCATGACGAGCAGCTCGGGCTCCCCGGCGAGCGCACGCGCGATGTGCACCCGCTGCTGCTGGCCGCCGGACAGCTCGACGAGGGGGGAGCGGGTCCGCCCGCTGAGGCCGACCGCGTCGATGGCGGCGGCCACGGCCCGCTTGTCGGCGGCGCGCGGCAGACCCGCGAACCGACGATGGGTCAGCCGGCCGCTCGCCACGACCTCCCCGACCGACGCGGGGACGCCGCTGACCGTCGCGGCACGCTGCGGCACGTAGCCGAGTCGTGAACGGTCACGGAAGCGTTCGACCGGTGTCCCGAACAGGCGGATGCTGCCGGTGAAGGGGACCAGGCCGACGGCGGTCCGCACGAGCGTGGACTTGCCGGAGCCGTTGGCTCCGAGCAGCGCCACGAACTCGCCCGCGCCGACGTCGAGTCGCACGTCGTGCAGCACCTGTCGCCCGCCGAGCTCGACGTCGAGCCGGTGGATCGAGAGTGCCGGGTCGGCTCGCCCTGCGCCGGTTCGTCCCGGGTCTGGGGGACTGGCGCTCACGAACAGGCGTTGGCCTGCGTGATGGCCTCGAGGTTCTGTCGCATGAGGGAAATGTAGTCCTCGTCGGACGTCTCGTCGCTCAGACCCTCGATCGGGTCCAGGACCGCGGTCTCGACCCCGGCCTCGCGCGCCACGGTGTCGGCCACGGCCGAGCTCGCCAGACGCTCGGTGAAGACCGTGGTGATGCCCTCCTCCTGCACGAGGTCGGAGATGCGCGCCAGCTGCGCGGCGGACGGCTCGTTGCTCGGGTCGAGGCCGTTGACCGCGATCTGCTCGAGGTCGTACGTGCGGGCGAGGTAGCCGAACGCCTCGTGGCTCACGACGATCTCGCGGCGCTCGCAGGTGGCGACGCCCTCGGCGAAGTCGGCGTCGAGGGTCTCGAGCTCCTCGACGAGCGACTCGGCGTTGGCCGCGTAGGTCTCGGCGTTGTCCGGGTCGGCCGTCGCGAGAGCGCTCTCGACGTCGCGGGTCAGCTCGACCATGTTCGCGGGGTCCAACCACAGGTGGGGATCGTTCGGCCCGTGGTCGTGGTCGGAGTGGTCGTCGGCCTCGTCCTCGTGCGCGTGGTCGTCGCCGTGGTCACCGCCCTCGATCAGCTCGACACCTTCGGCGGAGTCGACGACGGTGGCCGGATCACGGTCGGCTGCGGCGACGGCGTCGTCGACCGCGGCCTGGAAGCCGGACTGGTAGACCACGAGGTCGGCGTCCTGGACCGACGCGATCTGCTGCGGGGTCAGCTCGAGGTCGTGTGCGTCGGTCCCGGGACGGATCAGCACGTCCACGGTCGCGAGGTCCCCGGCGACACGCTCGGAGACGAAGGCGACCGGGTAGAAGGACGCGACGACGGTGAGGTCGGCGTCGTCCCCGGCCTCGGCGCCGCAGGCGGCCAGTGCGGGAACGGTCAGGAGGGCGGCGGCGAGGGGACCGATGGTTTTGCGCATGGGAACGATTCTCGGAAATGATGAGAACGAATGTCAAATCAGCGTGATCCGCCCCGACCACCGACGCCGGTGCCACCACGTGGACCCTTCCGTGGGCGACAATCGTCGGCGTGAGAACACTCCTGGCGCTCGGTGCGACGATGGTCCTCCTGCTGGCGGGCGCCTGCTCCACGGACGACGACCCCGAGCCCGTGCCCACGCCCTCGGGCTTCGAGGCCCCGGACGGCGTGGAGCTGACCCCGCCCGGGTCCGAGCTCGCCGTCGAGGAGCCCGCCACGGTCGTGCTCGACCTCGGGGGTGCTGCCTCGAGCGCGATCACGGTGGAGGTCACCGAGGTGGTCACGGGGACGATGCGCGACTTCCGGTTCTTCTCCCTCGACGAGGCGGCCCGCGCGTCCACGCCGTACTACGTCCGTGCCACGGTGACCAACGAGGGCCCGGCCGGCCTCGGGGGAGTGAGCCTGCCGCTGCTCGCCCACTCCGACGCCGACACCGTCTACCCGGCGAGCGAGCTCGTCGGCACCTTCGAGCCCTGCCCGACCCCGACCGTCCCCGAGTCCTTCCTCGCGGGCAGCAGTGCCGACGTCTGCCTGGTCTTCCTCGTCCCGGAGGGGGAGACGCTGCGCACGGTCGACCTCCAGCCGGGGGAGCCGTCGGACGCGGTCCGCTGGGTCGCGCCCGAGGACGACCGGGACGACCAGGACGACCGGTCCGAGGACGGCTGAGAGGTCGACCTGCGGCGTGCCCCGTCGACCACGGACCGGCCCTCGTGGTCCGGTGCGGCACCATGGGACGGTGACGACGACCGCCCTGCCCGCCCGGCGTGAGCCCCTGAGCCTGGGCCCCCTGCAGCTCGAGGTGCCCGTCGTGCTCGCACCCATGGCAGGCGTCACGAACGTCGCCTTCCGCCAGCTGTGCGCCGAGCAGGGGGCCGGCCTCTACGTCTGCGAGATGATCACGTCCCGCGGACTGGTCGAGGGTGACCGCACGAGCCTGTCGATGCTGACGTTCGCAGAAGGCGAACGCGTCCGGTCGGTGCAGCTGTACGGGATCGACCCCGACACGATCGGTCGGGCCGTCCGGATCCTGTGCGAGGAGCACGGCGTCGACCACGTGGACCTCAACTTCGGCTGCCCCGTCCCGAAGATCACCCGCCGCGGAGGCGGTGCGGCCCTGCCGTGGAAGTCCGGGTTGCTCGGCCGCATCCTGACCGCAGCCGTCGGCGGCGCCGAGGGGTTCGACGTGCCGGTGACCATGAAGACCCGCAAGGGGATCGACGAGGACCACCTCACCTTCCTCGACGCCGGGCGGATCGCCGAGGACACCGGTTGCGCCGCGATCGCCCTGCACGGGCGCACCGCCGCCCAGCACTACTCCGGGCGGGCCGACTGGGACAGCATCGGCGAGCTGAAGGCCTCCGTCGGCATCCCGGTGCTCGGCAACGGTGACGTCTGGGAGGCCGACGACGCCCTCGCGATGGTGGCCTCCACGGGGTGCGACGGAGTCGTGGTCGGTCGCGGCTGCCTCGGTCGTCCGTGGCTGTTCGCCGACCTCGCGACGGCGTTCGGCACCGCCGACACGTCGGCGCGACGGCTGCCGACGCTCGGGGAGGTCGCCGGGGTCATGCGCCGTCACGCCGAGCTGCTGTCGGACTGGCTGGGCGAGCCGCGCGGCTGCACCGAGTTCCGCAAGCACGTCGCGTGGTACCTCAAGGGCTTCCGCGCCGGGTCCCAGGTGCGCTCGCGGCTCGGCACGCTGTCGTCGCTGGTCGAGCTCGATGCCCTCCTGGGCGAGCTCGACCCCGACGAGCCGTTCCCCGAGCGTGAGCTGGGCCGGCCGAGGGGACGCCAGGGCAGTCCGCGTCGGGTGGCCCTTCCCGAGCGCTGGTTGGACTCGCGGGACGTCGACGCGGTGGACGCCGAGGCCGAGGACGACACCAGCGGCGGGTGACCGGGCTCTCAGGACGTCTCGACCGGCGCCGGGTGGGCCCGTGAGCGTGCCCGCCGGGCACGCTCGACCTGCTCGAGCGCGATCGCGCGAGCCGTCTCGGCGAGGAGGTGCCGCCCGTCGGCGTCCACCGGTCCGTCCGGGGTGTGCACCTCGAGGGTCGCGAGTCCGAGGCGGCGCTGCAGCGGGCCCTGGCGCACCTCCACCGACTGCGTCTTGTGGTGCGGGACGACGTTGCTGCGGCGCTGGAACCATCCCTCCACCCCGACGAACCCGACGGCGTCGGCCCCGACCCACCGCGACCGCCAGACGAAGGGCGCGAACGGCCAGGACCGTGGCGGTGGTCCGGTGCGCTCCATCTCCTCGGGCCTGACGTCGAGGACGTGCCTGACGATCTGCCCGATGCGTTCACGGTCGGCCACCGGAACGAGCGTCGACGTGCTCTCGCCGGACCCGTCGCCGGCGTCGTTGCCGTACCCGGCGACGTCGACCTTCAGACGGGCCCACCCGAGGCGGCGCCAGACCACGGGCTCCTCGACGGCCAGGCCCTGGATGCGCTCCCACGGCACCGTCTGCGTGGTGCGGGTGAACAGTCCGCGCTCGATCCGCAGGCCCCGCCGGTCCTCGGTGAGGGTGGAGTCCCACTGGGCCGCGACGCGGTGGGAGACGATGTTGAGCAGGACCGTGGCGAACGGGATGGCCGCGCCGAACGCGGCGAACGGCGCGTCCACCGCCACGAGCACCGCCAGGACGGCGACCCCGAGCACGAGGGACGCGGCCAGGTCGAGGGAGACGAGTGTCCCGAGCAGGAGACGGGCCGGCGTGACGTGGCTGATCACCCGTCGCTCGCGTGCGGGGACGGTGCTCCCGGCGGTGTCGCTGGCGGTCTCGCCGAGCTGGGACCCCGGCTCCGCCTCGACGCCCGGACCGTCGGCACGCTCGAGCAGGACCCGGCGCAGCGCCCGGGCGTCGGCGAGGCGGAGGTACTTCAGCGAGGTCCGGGAGTCGGACCCCCCGGCGGTCTCCAGACGCAGCTCGCACAGCCCGACGAGACGCGCGAGGAGCGGCTCGGCGATGTCGACGGACTGCAGGCGCTCGTACGGCACCCGGCGCGAGGACCTGAACAGCAGTCCGGAGTCGACGCGCACCTCCTCGCCGTCGATCACGTAGGTCGTGACGTACCAGGAGACGAAGCCGACCGCCGTGCCGACGACGAAGCCACCCACCGCGAGGAGCACGGGAACGAGCAGCAGGAGCCACCACGGCAGGTCCGGCAGTCGACCGTTCTGCAGCGAGGAGAGGACGAGGGTGGCCGCCGCCGGCAGCGAGAAGAGCAGACCGGTCGTGACCGCCGTGAGCGGGTGCGTGCGCAGGCCGACCGCGTCGGCGAGCGGGGCAGCGTCGGGCTCAGAGTCCGGCGCCATGGCTCTCCCCGAGCTCGGTGAGGCGGTTCCGCAGGCGACGTGCCTCCTCCGTGGGCACCCCGGGGACGTCCGCGGCCGTCTCGGTGCTCGCGGTGTGGAGGGTGACGGTGGCGTAGCCGAGCCGGCGCGCGAGCGGACCGGCCGAAACGTCGACGAACTGCATGCGGCCGTACGGCACTGCGACCAGCCGCTTGAACAGGACCCCCGACGTGACCAGGAGGTCGTCCTCGGCCTCCGCGTAGCCCCAGCTGCGCTGGTTGCGTCCCGCCCACGTCCAGGCGACCGCGGCGACGACCAGGAGGACGACGACGCCCGCGGTGGCCGCGACTCGCACGGCCGTCGAGGAGGTGGTGGCGCCGACGACCGCGGCCGCGACGGCGGGCAGCGCCAGCATGGGCATCGCGACGAGGCGACGGCCGGTGGCGAGGGACGCGGAGACGGGGACCCAGTCCTCGCCGACCGGACGGAAGATGTCGGTGCTCACCCCGCGAGCCTATGCCGCCGCCCCGACCGTTGCAGGGACGGTCAGGTTTGACCCTGCGGGGCCCGCAGTGCGACACTCGTAGACGCAGCCACCGCTGCCGTTCCCGTCATTTTCCGCGGAGGAATCCATGGCCAAGGCGCTCGTCGGTTTCGTCGGAGGTCCCATCCCCGACCAGGCTCGTGAGATCGCTCAGCTGCGTCGTCGCGTCGCCGACCTGCAGGACGAGGTCCTGCGCCTCAAGAACGAGAACGACGGTCTGCTCAAGGCGCTCGGTGAGCGCGTCGACGCCGTCGACGAGCTGCTCGAGCCGCTCGCTCGCTGACGCGACGCGCGCTCGGTCGGCGCCGGTCCGGCCCTCGGGGAACCCGGCTGTTCTAGGGTGGGACGACGGTCCGACCATCGGGCGGTTCCAGCGACCACGTCCTGCTGGTCCGGTCCCGCCGACGCAGGAGGTTGCGGTGTATCTCAAGAGCCTGACCCTGCGCGGCTTCAAGTCGTTCGCGTCCACGACGACCCTGCAGCTCGAGCCGGGCATCACGTGCGTCGTCGGCCCGAACGGGTCGGGGAAGTCGAACGTCGTCGACGCGCTCTCGTGGGTCATGGGCCAGCAGGGCGCCAAGTCGCTGCGCGGCGGCACGATGGAGGACGTCATCTTCGCCGGGACGTCGGGTCGACCGCCGCTCGGTCGGGCCGAGGTCGCCCTGACGATCGACAACACCGACGGTGCCCTGCCGATCGAGTACAGCGAGGTCACGATCTCGCGGACCATGTTCCGCAACGGTGGTTCGGAGTACGCGATCAACGGCACGCCGTGCCGGCTCCTCGACGTCCAGGAGCTCCTGAGCGACTCCGGCATCGGTCGGGAGATGCACGTCATCGTGGGGCAGGGCCAGCTCGACTCCATCCTGCGTGCCACGCCAGAGGAGCGTCGCGGATTCGTCGAGGAGGCCGCGGGGGTGCTCAAGCACCGCAAGCGCAAGGAGAAGGCGCTGCGCAAGCTCGAGTCCACCCAGGCCAACCTGACGCGGCTGCAAGACGTGCTCACCGAGCTGCGTCGCCAGCTCAAGCCGTTGGGTCGCCAGGCAGAGGTCGCGCGCCGCGCGGTCACGATCCAGGCCGACGCCCGTGACGCCAGGGCCAGGCTGCTGGCCGACGACGTCGTGACGGCACGCTCCACCATCGCCGAGGAGCTGGCGGACGAGGCGGCTCTGAAGGATCGTCGCGCGAGCCTGGAGCGGGCGATCGCGGACTCGCGTCGTCAGGAGATGGAGCTCGAGGACGCCCTGCGTGCCGACTCCCCGGCGCTCTCGGCCGCCCAGGAGGTCTGGTACGGACTGTCGGGACTGCGCGAACGGCTTCGTGGGACAGCAGGTCTCGCGACGGAGCGGGTCCGACTCGCCGCCGTCGAGACCGACGAGCGGCACCTGGGGCGCGACCCCGAGGACCTGGAGGCAGAGGCCGCCCGCGTCCGCGAGCAGCACGACGCGCTGGGCTCGGCCGTCGAGGCGGCGGCTCGGTCCCTGGAGGAGGCGATCGCGGCGCGCACCGAGGCCGAGGAGGCGTACGGGACCGAGGAGCGTCGGGTGGCAGGACTCCTGCGTGCTGCCGCCGACCAGCGCGAGGGCCTCGCCCGGTTGCGAGGCCAGGTGGGAGCGCTGCGCAGCCGGGCCGAGGCTGCCGACGCCGAGGTCGCGCGTCTCACCGCTGCCCGCGACGAGGCGGTCCGTCGTGCCGATGAGGCCCAGCACGCCTTCACGGTCGAGGAGCACCAGATCGCCGGTCTCGACGCCGGTGAGTCCGGCCTCGACGCCGAGCACGAGAGCGCCGAGGCCGCCCTCTCGGTCGCCGAGGCCGCCGTCGCCGAGACCATCACCGCCGAGCAGGAGGCCGAGCGCAGGCACGCCGCGCTGCAGGCCCGGCGCGAGGCGCTCGAGGTCGGGCTCGCGCGCAAGGACGGTGCTGGCGCGCTGCTCGCCGCGTCCGACGAGCTCAACGGCCTGCTCGGGTCCGTGGCGGCGCTGCTGAGCGTCCGCGCCGGGTTCGAGACGGCCGTCGCCTCCGCCCTCGGCTCGGCTGCCGACGCCGTGGCCGTGGACCACCTCGACACCGCCGTCGACGCCATGGAGAAGCTCAAGGCAGAGGACCTCGGGCGCGCCGGCCTGCTCCTTGGCGGCGAGCACGAGGTCGACGACGCCGGCTGGCCCGGTCTGCCCGACGGCGCCACCTACGCCGTCGACGTCGTGGAGGCGCCACCTGCGCTGCAGAGCACCCTTCGTCGGCTGCTGTTCAAGACGGCCGTCGTCGACGACCTCCCGGCAGCGCGCGACCTCGTGTCCCAGGCGCAGGACGTCACCGCGGTGACGAAGGACGGCGACATCCTCGGTCGACACTTCGCCTCCGGTGGTTCGACGTCGGAACAGAGCCTCATCGAGGTGCAGTCGGCGATCGACCAGACGACGGCCGACCTCGAGCGGGCCGAGCACGCGCTGCACGAGGCACGTTTCGCCAAGCAGCGCGCTGCGGCCGACCGGGACGAGGCGCGCCGACGCGCGGAGGCGGTGCTGGAACGCCTGCACGAGTCCGACGCCGAGATGGCCGCCGTGGCCGAGAAGCTGGCCAACCTCGGGTCGACGGCTCGGTCGGCGCGTGCCGAGGCCGAGCGGCTCTCGGCGGCGATCGAGGAGGTCCGCGCCGCTCACGAGCGTGACCTCGGAGGACTCGCCGAGCTGGAGGACCGGCTCCAGCAGGCTGAGGACGCCCCGGAGACCGAGCCCGACACCGCCGAGATGGAGCGGCTCGCGGAGGCGGCGTCGGCCGCTCGGCGCGCCGAGACCGACGCACGGCTGGCCCTGCGCACCAACGAGGAGAGGGCACGCGCCCTCGAGGGCCAGGTGGCCTCCCTCGTCCAGGCCGCGGCCGACGAGCGCGAGGCGCGCATCCGTGCCCGTGAACGCCGGGAGCGTCAGCTGCGCGACGCCGAGACCGCACGGGCCGTGCTGGCGGTGAGCGACGTCCTGCTCGACCGGCTGGAGACCTCCCTGGCCTCGGCGGCGGCCGAGCGGACCCGCATCGAGCAGTCCCGCTCCGAGCGCGAGGAGCGGCTGCGCGAGGTTCGCGCCGGGCTGCGCGAGCTCTCCACGGAGCTGGAGGGCGTGACCAGCTCGGTGCACCGCGACGAGATGGCGCGTGCCGAGCAGCGCCTGCGCCTGGAGTCGCTCGAGGCGCGTGCCCTGGAGGAGCTCGGCATCGAGGTCGAGGCACTCGTCGAGGAGTACGGTCCCGACCAGCTCGTCCCGCCGCCTGCCGCGCAGGAGACCGAGGACGGTGGCGAGGACGCCGGTGGTGCCGAGCCCCAGCCGTACGACCGTGCCGTGCAGACCAAGCGACTGCGCGCCGCCGAACGGGGCCTGGCGATGCTGGGCAAGGTCAACCCCTTGGCGCTGGAGGAGTTCAGTGCGCTCGAGGAGCGCCACCAGTTCCTCTCCGAGCAGCTGGAGGACCTGCGCAGCACCCGTCAGAGCCTGCTGGACATCGTCGAGGAGGTGGACGCGCGCGTCGAGCAGGTCTTCACCGAGGCGTGGCACGACGTCGAGGCGGAGTTCGCCGGCATCTTCTCGCGGCTGTTCCCCGGCGGCGAGGGTCGGCTGATCCTGACGGACCCGCAGAACATGCTCACCACCGGCATCGACGTGGAGGCGCGTCCACCGGGCAAGAAGGTCAAGCGGCTCTCGCTGCTCTCCGGCGGCGAGCGTTCCCTCGTCGCGGTCGCCTTCCTCGTCGCGCTGTTCAAGGCCCGGCCCAGCCCGTTCTACATCCTCGACGAGGTGGAGGCCGCGCTCGACGACACCAACCTCGGCCGGCTCCTGGAGATCTACGAGGAGCTGCGTGCCAGCTCCCAGCTCATCGTCATCACCCACCAGAAGCGCACGATGGAGGTCGGCGACGCCCTCTACGGCGTCTCCATGCGTGGCGACGGGGTGTCCGCGGTGATCAGCCAGCGTCTGCGCGAGGAGGAACCGGTGTGAGCGTCTCGATGACGTCCGAGCCCGCCCTGGCCGACTACCCGGCCCGGTACACGATCTCGACGCGGTGGGAGGACGAGGACGTCTACGGCCACGTGAACAACGTCGTCTACTACTCCTACGTCGACACCGCGGTCAACGGTTGGCTCATGCAGGCCACGGGCACCGACGTCCGACGGCTCGAGGCGTACGGCATCGTCGCGGAGACCAGCTGCCGCTTCCTGCGCGAGCTGCGCTTCCCCGGGGACGTCGAGGTGGGCCTGCGGGTCGAGCGGCTCGGCACCTCGAGCGTCGTCTACGGTCTGGGCCTGTTCCAGGGCGACCCGGTGGCCCCGGCCGCCGTCGCGCGGTTCGTGCACGTCTACGTCTCCGGCGAGGAACGTGCCGTCACCCCGGTCCCCGCCCTGCTCCGCGGGGTCCTCGAACCCCTGACGTGATCCGCGCGGCGCTCAGACGTCGAGCGTGCGGACCGTCCTGGTGATCGTCGAGCCGTCGTTCTCGAGGAAGACGATGTGGCCGTAATCCAGGCGTAGCCAGTCCTCGGTGCTGTCGGTCAGGGGCTCCGACGCGAGGATCACCGCGGTCGCGTCCTCCTCGGTGCAGTCGCGGAACCCGTACGTGGTGTCGTCGTTCTCGATGTCGCGGCCCATCAGGTAGTAGAGCGGCTCGAGCAGCATCGACAGCGCGTAGTCGTCGGTGCCCGGACCGGACTCGCGCAGGGCCAACCAGTCGCCCTCGGGCCACGTCTCGCCGCTGTGGCCCAGGCCGGCGTTCACGCCGATGATCCGGTCGGGGGAGACCAGGGCCACCTTGAACTTGGCCAGCGCCACGAGGTCCAGGTCGGTCATCGCCCGCTGCACGAGCCGGATCATCTCCTCGACCGCACGCTGGACGCTCGCGTCGTCGTCTCCCTCGAGCAGCGAGAGCAGCAGCACGTAGAGGAACTCGGTGTCGGTGTCGCCGGCCATCTGCGACAGGTACTCGTCCTTGCAGTGGGCGAGCAGCTCGCGTTGCAGCAACCGCCAGCTGGGGAGGTCACCGTTCTGCGCGATGATCCAGGAGGAGCCCTCGTAGGAGAACGGGTGGCAGTTCTCGTCGCTGAGCACGACGCTGGCCTCGTAGGCGCTCGCCCGGACGTGGGCGAGCACCGTGCTCGCCTGCAGGCTCGGGATGATGCCCGGGGCGTTGTCGTCGTAGAACGCCGCCATGGGCCGGCGGTACAGCAACGGTCTCTCCGGTGCGAGCAGGTGCTCGCTCCAGGCACCGAAGCCCCACCCGGCGAGCTGGAGGTCCGGATGACCCTCGGGGTCGAGAGCCTGGTTGAGCAGGCTGTTCTCCGGCCTCAGCAGGAGGTTCTCCAGGGGGACGTCCGGACCGATGTAGGCGAGCACTCGACACATGCGTCTTCCTCACTGCAGGGTGGGGCCCGGTCGTGCGGCCGCAGGACCCGGTCAGCCTAGGGCCGTTCGGGGCCGCTGTCGTGATGGACCCGTCGTGACCGCCGGGGTGACCTGGCGCGTGCTGCCCGAGCGGACAGAAGGGGATCCCCGCCACGCTCGCCGCGATCAAGCAGGTCGTCGAGCTCGGCTGACGACGAGGCGGGCGCTCAGTCGTCGCCCCCCTCGGGGAGCAGCCACCCCGGGCCGACCACGACGAGTCGCACCTCGCGGCCCGGACCGGGCGCGGCGCCGGGCGTGCGGACCGCCACGGTGCTCCCGTCGACCAGACGCACGTGCGCGAGCGAGTCGTGCCCGTGGAAGACGGTCCGCTCGATCGTGCCGGGCACACCGTCGGGGCCCAGACGCAGCTGCTCGGGACGCACCAGGACGCTCCGGCCGTCGGTCGGGCCGGTGACGTCGATGGTCCCGAGGACGGTCTCGGCTCGGGTCCCGGCACCGACCACCCGCGCGTCCACGACGACCGAGTCGCCGAGGAACCGGGCGGTCCAGGCGTCGGTCGGTCGGGCGTACAGGGTCGCCGGGTCGGCCTGCTGGCGCACGCGCCCGTCGCGCATGATCGCCACCTCGTCGGCGAGGGAGAGTGCCTCCTGCTGGTCGTGGGTGATCAGCAGTGCGGTGGCGCCCTCGCGGCGCAGCATGTCGCGGACGTCCTGACGCAGCTGGTCGCGCAGCTGGGCGTCGAGGCTGGAGAAGGGTTCGTCGAGCAGGACGAGGTCGGGCTCCGGCGCGAGGGCGCGGGCCAGGGCGACGCGTTGCTGCTGGCCACCGGAGAGCTCGTGCGGCTGGCGCCGCCGGTGCTCGGCGAGGCCGACGAGCTCGAGCATGCGTTGGACCCGGTCGGCGACGTCGTGGCGGTCGCGACCCTTCAGGCCGAAGGCGACGTTGGCGGCGACGTCGAGGTGGGGGAACAGGGAACCTTCCTGCGGCACGATCGTGACGCGCCGACGATGCGCCGGCACGCGCGTCGCGGCCGACTCGACGACGCGGTCCCCGACCCGGATGCGGCCGCCCGTGACGGGATGGAACCCGGCGACGGTCCGCAGGAGCGTGGTCTTGCCGCACCCGGACGGACCGAGCAGTGCGACCAACCGGTGCTCGGCCACGAGCAGGTCCACGCCCCGCAGCACCGGCGCGTCACCGTACCCGGCGTGGACGCCGGTGATCTCGAGCGCCGTCACCGTGGTCCGTCCCAGGTCACCGGGCGAGAGAGCCAGAAGGCGGGCACGGCTGCGACGAGGAGCAGGGCGAGGGCGTACCAGGACGCGGCTCCGTAGGCGGCGGAGGAGGTTCGGCTCCAGATCTCCGTGGCGAGGGTGTCGGTGCCGGTGGGGCGCAGCAGGAGCGTCGCGGGCAGCTCCTTCATGGCCGTCAGCATGACGAGCAGCCCGCCGGCGGCGATCCCGGGGGTGGCCAGCGGCCACGTGACGGCGCGGTGCGCGGCGACGGGAGGCCGGCCCAACGAGCGGGCCACCTCGGTCAACGCCGGCGGGACCTGACCCACCGAGGTCCGGGTCGCGCCGATCGCCTTCGGCAGGAAGAGGACGGCATAGGCGAACATCAGCACGATCATGCCCTGGTAGAGCGACGGCACGACGCGCAGGGAGAGGTAGACGAGCGAGAGCGCGACGACGATGCCGGGCAGCGCATGACCGCTGAAGCCCCCTGCCTCGACGGCATCGACCACGACGCCGCGATGACGGGCCGCGAGCACACCGATCGGCACGGCCAGCACGAGGGCCAGGGCCGCACCGCCGGCTGCGACCGTCATGGTCGAGACCGTCGCGTCCAGGAGGTCGGCCGGGTCGAGCGCCCGGGCCGTTCCCTGGGCGAGGCGCCGGAAGAGCGCCACCACCGGAACCCCGATCGCCACGACCGGGGCGAGCAGGAGCACGGCGACGCAGCTCAGGGTCGGCACCGGAGCGACCGCGACGGGCGAGAGCGGACGTCCCGTGCCGGACCCGATGCGTCGTCGCTCCCCCCGACCGCGCACCCATCGCTCGAGGCCCACCACGGCGAGGGCGAGTGCGACGAGCACGAGGGCGAGGACCACGGCGTTGTCCCGGCCCACGAACGAGCCGTACTGCCGCTGGATGGCGAACGTGAAGACGGGGAAGCGCAGCAGCGCCACCGCGCCGAAGTCCGAGAGGACGTACAGAGCCACGAGCAACGTGCCGGCGCCCGCAGCAGGCGTGACCTGGGGCAGGACGCCGGTCCGCCAGGACGCCCACCGCCCTCGGCCCAGGGACCTGGCCACCAGCGCGAGGTCCGCGTCGGCGCGGCGCAGGGCGGCACCGACGGGCAGCGCGACGTACGGGACGCAGACGGCGGACAGGACGAACCAGGCCGGCACGAAGCCGCTCCAGCCGGGGACCGTCGACAACCATCCGAACGCGGCGACGTACGACGGCACGGCGAGCGGGAGGGCGGTCAGCACCCACCACCAGCGGTGCCCGGGAAGACGCACGGTCGCGAGGATCCAGGCCGAGGCGACGCCGAGCACGAGGGTCGTCGCGCAGACGGCCAGAGCCAGGCCGAGGCTGGAGACGAGCAGCTCGGCCGTGCGGGGGCGCACGAGCACGTCGGCGAACGTGTCGAGGCCGATCTCACCGGCTCTGACGAGCAGGTAGACCAGGGGCACGGACGCGACGAGGGCCCCCGCCGCCGCTGCGATGAGCAGGGGCAGCGGGGGCCGCGTCGACGTCACTGGGCGGTGCAGTCGACTCAGCTCAGCCCGGACTCGTCGATCATCGTGACCGTCGTCTCGAGGTCGGCAAGGTCGGAGAGGTCGATCTCCGGACCCTGGAGCTCCTCGAGGGCGGGCAGTCCCTCGGGGGCGGCAATGCCCGGGACGAGGGGGTACTCGTAGGTGTTCTCGACGAAGTAGGTCTGTCCCGCCTCGGAGACGAGGTACTCGACGAACGCCCGCGCGTCGGGGTGGTCGGACAGGACGGCCGCGCCGGTGACGTTGACCAGGGCGCCGGGATCGCCGGCCTCGGGGAACTTCAGCTGTGCGCGCATGTTCTCCGCCCCGACCTCGGCAGCGGTCTGGAACCAGTAGTAGTGGTTGATGAGGCCGAGGTCGAGCTGGCCGGAGTTCACGGCCTCGAGCACCTCGCCGTTCTTCTCGTAGGACTGGACGTCGTTGTCGGCCATGCCCTCGAGCCAGGCCTGGGCGGCTGCGTCGCCCTCGGCGACCCGGTAGCCCGTCACGAACGACTGGAACGAAGCGTTCCCGGGCGGGAACCCGACACGGCCCTCCCACTCGTCGGCGGTGAGGTCGGTGACGGAGTCGGGCACCTCGTCGGCGGAGAGCTCCTCGCCGTCGTAGGCGATGACGCGGGCGCGTCCGGTGACGCCGACCCAGGTGCCGTCGGTGGAGGTCAGCTCGGGGGAGACGGCCCCGGTGATCTCGTCGGGCAGCGCGTCGACCAGGCCGGCGTCGGACAGCGCCCCGAGGGCACCGGCGTCCTGGGACAAGAAGACGTCGGCGGGGCTGTTCTCGCCCTCGTCGAGCAGGGTCGCGGCCAGCTCGGGGGTGCCGGCGTAACGAGCCTCGACCTCGATGCCGGTCTCCTCGGTGAACTGCTCGAGCAGCGGCGCGACCAGCTCCTCGTCACGGCCGACGTAGACGGTCAGGGGATCGTCCGAGGCGTCGGCCTCGTCGGAGGAGCCGCCGCAGGCGGAGAGCACGAGCACAAGGCCGAGTGTGGGGGCGATGGCAGGCAGAGCGAGACGCAGGGTGCGAGACGGGTGCATGGTTCCTTGGGGGTAGGGACGGCGAGCCGTGTCGAACCTCGAAGCGGCTCGTCGGTCGCCGTCGATCGGCGTGTTCAGGGCACCCTAACTTAGGCGTGCCTGTCCTTCGACAGCGGTCTCGTCCTCACCGGGTCAGCAGGACCTCGAGCGCATGGGCCATCCAGGGGACGGCGAGTGCCACGGTCGGCACGACGAGCACCGCGCAGGAGATGGCGATTGCGAGGGTCGTGGCCCACCACGACGAACGGTCCGCGTCCCGCAGCCGCTCGAGCCGCACGAGGGCGTCACCACCGGCGCCGAGGGCGCCGGCGGGTGTCCGACTCCCGGCGAGGGCGACGATGGCGCGAGCGAGCGGTGCGTCGCCGACCCGTCGGCGAGCGGCGTCGTCGGCCATCAGCTCGACCAGGAGCTGGCTCTGGCGCAGGGGCGCGTCGGTGCGCAGGACGCGGGGGTAGGCGCGGCGCAGGACGCTGAACGCCTCGAGCACGAGGTCGTGCCGCGTGCGCACGTGGGCGCGCTCGTGCTCGAGCACCGCGGCGACGGACTCCTCGTCGAGATTCTCGAGGGCACCGCTCGACAGGACGACCCGGGAGTCGCGCAGGCGCGGGATGCAGTAGGCGACCGGCGTCTGCTCGGCCAGGATCCGGACCGCCGGCGCGAGCCCGTGCGGCTCGCCGAGGAGGTCCACCAGCTCGCGGTGGCGTCCCCGACGTCGTTGAGTGTCGCGCCAGACGTGCCAGGCTGCCCACCAGAAGCGGGCCCACACCATCAGGCCGACGCCCAGGACCACGACGTGCGCGACGATGCGCCAGGGAGCTGGGTCCTCGTCGGTGACCAGCCACAGGGCGGTGGCGAGGCCGGCTCCGGAGGTCGCGAGGATCGCGGCGAGCGCCAGGGACTGCCACATGACGATCGCGGCGGCGGGGGACCGGTGGGGCCACCGGGCGCGGGCGAGCAGCGCAGGGACCGGCAGCGCCAGGGCGAGGCCGATCAGTCCGAGCGCGACGGGAGTCACGTGCCTGCGCCGCGCTCGATCTCCTCCAGTGCGGCGCGCAGGGCGGCGGCCTCGGCGGCGTCCACGCTCCTGGCGAAGTGCACCAGCGCGGACGTCCGGTCGCCACCGGCCTCGTCGAGAGCGGCGTGCAGCACCTCGGCGGTGGCCTCGTCGCGGCTGCGGGCCGGCAGGTAGCGGAACGCTCGTCCGGCTCGCTCGCGCTGGACCATGTCCTTGGCGCCGAGCCGGTCGAGCACGGTCATGACCGTCGTGTAGGCGAGCTCGTCGGGAAGGGCGTCCAGCACCTCGCGGACCGACAGGGGGCCCGCGGCGTCCCACAGGACGTTCATGACGGCGCGTTCGAGGTCTCCGAGACGGGGCATGACCCCAATCTACTACGTGAGGTAGGACTCGGTGCGTGGCGACCTCCTCGTGTACTACTGTCGGTAGTAGTTACTACGACCAGTAGTAGTTCTGCCCCGACGCGGAGGACACCATGGACGCACTCGAGCTCGCCCGGTGGCAGTTCGGCATCACGACCGTCTATCACTTCTTCTTCGTGCCCATCACGATCGGCCTGATCTTCCTCGTCGCGATGTTCCAGACCGCGTGGCACCGCACGGGCAAGGAGAAGTACCTCCGGCTGACGAAGTTCTACGGCAAGCTCTTCCTGATCAACTTCGCGATGGGCATCGCCACCGGGATCGTCCAGGAGTTCCAGTTCGGCATGAACTGGAGTGACTACTCGCGCTTCGTCGGCGACGTGTTCGGTGCCCCGCTCGCGATCGAGGGACTGCTGGCGTTCTTCCTGGAGTCGACCTTCTTGGGGCTGTGGATCTTCGGCTGGGACCGGCTCAAGCCGGCCCTGCACCTGACCTGCATCTGGCTCGCGGCGATCGGGACCGTCCTGAGCGCCTACTTCATCCTCGCCGCGAACTCCTTCATGCAGAACCCCGTCGGCTATGCGATGAACGAGGAGCTCGGTCGAGCCGAGCTCACCGACTTCTGGGCCGTGCTGACGAACCCCGTCGTCCTCATCACCTTCCCGCACACGATCTTCGCGTGCTTCATGGTCGGTGGTGCCTTCGTCGCGGGCATCTCGATGTGGCAGATGATGCGGCCGTCGAACAACGACGGCAGCGAGACCGGCACGAGCGAGCGGGAGACGTTCCGCACCGCCCTGCGCCTCGGTGGTGTCGTCCTGCTGGTCTCGGGGCTCGGGACGATGATCACCGGAGACATCCAGGGCAAGGTCATGACCGAGGTCCAGCCGATGAAGATGGCGGCGGCCGAGGCGCTGTACGAGGACGAGGCGCCCGCGTCGTTCTCGGTCCTGACGATCGGGACCCTCGACGGACGCGAGCCTGTCCTCGAGATCACCGTGCCGAGACTGCTCTCCTACCTCGGCACCGGCACGTGGGACGGGCAGGTGCGCGGCATCAACTCCCTGCAGGCCGAGTACGAGCAGCTCTACGGGCCCGGCGACTACAGCCCGAACATCCCGGTCACGTACTGGACCTTCCGCATGATGATCACCGCCGGTGCGCTGGCGATGCTGGGCGGAGCCTGGATGCTGTGGGCCACCCGGCGCGGCCGGTCACCCGAGCGTGGCACCCGTTCGGGCCGCTGGCTGCTGCGGACGGCGATCGTCCTGCCGTTCCTGCCGCTCGCCGCCAACTCCTTCGGGTGGTTGTTCACCGAGCTGGGCCGACAGCCCTGGGTGGTCTTCGGGCTCATGCCGACCGCCGCCGGTGTCTCCCCGAGCGTGGGCCCCGGGACCGTCCTGACCTCGCTCGTCGGGTTCACCGCCCTCTACGGGGTCCTCGCGGTCATCGAGGTCAAGCTCCTGCTCACCTACATCCGCAAGGGCCTTCCCGACGTCGATCCGCAGGAGACGGTCGACGACCCGGACAAGCCGCTCGCCTACGCCTACTGACCCCCGACCCACCCGGAACGAGGAACACCGCCATGGAGCTCACGACCGTCTGGTTCCTGCTCATCGCCGTCTTGTGGATGGGCTACCTCGTGCTCGAGGGGTTCGACTTCGGGGTCGGCATGCTCACCGCCGTGCTGGCCCGCGACGAGAAGGAGCGGCGGGTGCTGCTCAACACGATCGGGCCGGTGTGGGACGGCAACGAGGTGTGGCTCCTCGTGGCCGGCGGGGCCACGTTCGCGGCCTTCCCGGAGTGGTACGCGACGCTGTTCAGCGGGTTCTACCTGCCGCTGCTGCTGATCCTGGTGGCCCTGATCCTGCGCATCGTCGGCCTGGAGTACCGCAGCAAGCGCCCCGAACAGGCGTGGAAGCGTCGGTGCGACGTGGCGATCGTCTTCGGCTCCGTGGTGCCCGCGGTCCTGTGGGGCGTGGCGCTGGCGAACATCGTGGCCGGGGTCCCGATCGACGCCGACAAGGAGTTCGTCGGCAGCGTCCTCGACCTGCTGAACCCGTACGCCCTGCTCGGCGGTCTCGTGACCCTGACGGTCTTCCTCACCCACGGAGCGATCTTCGTCGCGCTCAAGACGGTCGGTGACATCCGCGAGCGCTCGCGTGGCTTCGCGCTGCGCGTCGGCTCGGTCGCGGCGGTGCTGGCGGTGGTCTTCGTCGTCTGGACCGCCGGTCGCGACGACAGCGTGCTGGTGTGGGCAGCCGGTGGCGTCGCCGCGGCAACCTTCCTCATGGCCCTCCTCGCCACCGGCTCGCGCCGCGAGGGCTGGGCCTTCACCGGGACGGCCCTCAGCATCGCGGCCGTCACCGTGATGCTGTTCGGTTCCCTGTTCCCCGACGTGATGCCGTCCTCGCTCGATCCTGCCTGGAGCCTGACGACGGAGAACGCCTCCTCCACGCCGTACACCCTGACGATCATGACGTGGGTCGCGGCCGTCTTCACGCCCGTCGTCGTCGGCTACCAGGCCTGGTCGTACTGGGTCTTCCGCCGCCGCATCGGCACCCACCACATCCCCGACGACGTGCTCATCGAGTCCGGCACGACGGGAGCGTCACGATGAAGCCCGTCGACCCCCGGTTGGTGCGACGCTCCCGCGCGGTGCGGTGCCACCTGGTGGCGGTGGTCGGACTCGGAGTCGTCACCGCCGGTCTGCTCGTCGTGCAGGCCGGGTTGGTCGCGAGCGTCGTGGCGGCGCTGTTCACGTCCGACCCGGCCCTGCTCGCCGCCGTCGCCCTCGCTCTCGTGCTCGTCCTGCGGGGGCTGGTGTCCTGGACGTCGGGCGTGCTGGCGACTCGCGCCTCCACGACGGTGCGCACCGAGCTGAGGCACGAGCTCGTCGACCATCTGCTGGACCCTCGCCGCACGGGGCAGGTGCCTCAGTCGGCACGGTTCAGCACCCTGCTCGACGGTGGTCTCGACAGGCTCGACGGCTACGTCGCGCGGTTCTTGCCGCAGGCGGCACTCACCGCCGTCGTGCCGGTCGTCGTGGTGGTGGCCCTCGCCGTCGTCGACCTGCTCTCGGCCCTCATCGTGGTCCTGACGGTGCCGCTGGTCGTGGTCTTCCTGGTGCTCGTCGGCCTGGTGACGCGTGACCGGCTGGACCGGCGCTGGGGCGAGCTCGGACGGCTCGGGCGGCACTTCTCCGACGTCCTCGACGGCATCGTCCTGTTCAAGGTCTTCGGCCGTGACCAGGAGCGTGGTCTGCGGGAGAACGGACGACGGCACCACCGCGCGACGATGGAGTCGCTGCGCACGGCGTTCCTCTCCTCCCTCGTGCTCGAGCTGTTCTCGACGCTGTCGGTCGCGATCGTCGCGGTGAGCACCGGCCTGCGACTGGTCGGCGGGTCCATGGACCTGCAGACGGGCCTGTTCGTCATCGTCCTGGCCCCGGAGGCCTACCTCCCGCTACGTCGGCTCGGCGCGGCCTTCCACGACAGTGTCGACGGTGCCACGGTCGCGCACGAGGCCATGGACCTGCTGGAGTCCGGGCGGTCGAGCGGATGGGCGGCGCCCCCGGTCCGGCCCCGGATCGTGCTGGACGGACTCGAGGTCCGCCACGAGGGGCGCGAGGCGCCGTCGCTGCGGGTCGACCACGAGGTGATCGAGCCGGGGGAGTTCATCGCCGTCACCGGTGCGTCGGGAGCGGGCAAGTCGACGCTGCTGGCCGTGCTGCTCGGCTTCGTCCACCCCACCGCCGGTCGGGTGATCGTGGGTGGGCACGAGCTCGACCAGCTCGACGTCGAGCAGTGGCGCCGACGCATCGCCTGGGTGCCCCAGGTGCCCGGCCTGCTCGCCGGGACGGTCGCCGACAACGTCCGCCTCGGTGATCCCGACGCCGACGACGAGCAGGTCCGGCGTGCGCTCCGCGACGTCGGGGCGGCTGACGTCTCGCCGGACCGGTCGATCGACGAGGCCGGTCGCAGCCTCTCGGCAGGAGAACGACGACGTCTCGGGATCGCCCGAGCCCTGCTGCGGGTGCGGACCGGGACGACCGACCTGCTGCTGCTCGACGAGCCCACAGCAGGACTCGACGACGCCCGCGAGAGCGCGGTGCTCGGCGTCCTGTGCGACCTCGACGTCACCGTGCTCGTCGTCTCGCACCGGCCGGAGGCGGTCCATGTCGCCGAGCGGGAGATCAGGCTCGACGTCTCGTCGGGGACCGTCGTGTCCTCGGTGGCCGAGGGGACGACGCGATGAGTCGCGAGTCGCGGCGACGCCTCGGCGCCGGCGCGAGGACCGTGCTCGCCACGGGCCTCGCCGCCGGGGCGCAGGTCAGCTCGGTGGCCCTGCTGCTGACCTCCGGCTGGCTGGTCGTCCGGGCCGCGGAGCAGCCGCCGGTGCTCTACCTGCTCGTGGCCGTCACCTCGGTGCGCATGTTCGGCGTCTCACGCGCCGTCCTGCGCTACGCCGAACGGCTCGTCAGTCACGACGTCGCCCTCGAGCGGGCCGTCGAGGCCCGGGTCGGGGCCTACCGTGCCCTGGACCGGGCCGCCCCGGCCGGTCTGGCTGGACTGCGCCACGGAGAGGTCGTCCAACGCGTCGTCCAGGACGTCGAGCGGACTCAGGACCGCCTCCTGCGCGTCCGGTTGCCGTGGACGAGCGCGGCGGCCACGACGACTCTCCTCGTCGCGGTGACCGCCTGGCTGCTCCCGGCGGCCGGCCTGGTGCTCGCGCTGCAGGCCCTGCTCGTGGCCGTCATCGTGCGCTGGGTGCTGCCGCGGACGCGCGGGCGCTCGAGCGCAGGGCTCGAGCTCACGCAGGAGGACCGGCTGGCCGGTCGCGTCACCGAGCTCACCCGCACCGCACCCGACCTGCTCGCCTACGGCTCCTCCCGCGAGCGGGCCGAGCAGGCACATGCCGTCGTGGACGCGATGGCTCGCCTCGACCGTGGTGACACCGGGTGGCAGGGTCGTGGGACCGCCCTCGTCCTCGCCTCGACAGCGCTCTCGCTCCTCGCGGTCGTCGTCCTGGTGCCAGGAGCCTCCGTCCCGGCGTCGGTGGTCGGCGTGCTCGTGCTCGCGCCGCTCGGCCTGGCCGAGGTCCTGGAGTCCCTCGTGGAGGCCGAACGACACCGTCCGGCCGTCGAGGCCGCGCAACGCCGGCTCGACGCCCTGGAGACGATCGGCGTCCCGGTGGCGACCGCGGGTCGGCGCACGGCCTCGACCGAGGCGCTGCGCATGCAGGACCTCGTCGTCGGGTGGGCCGGACGGCCCGCACCCGGAGCAGCCTGCGGACTCACCGCGACGCTCCCGCGCGGGCAGGTGCTTCTCGTCACCGGCCCGAGTGGCAGCGGCAAGAGCACGCTTGCTGCGACGCTGCTCGGCTTCCTGCCGCCCGTCTCCGGCCGCGTGGGCGGGGTGGACCCCTGCCGCATCGGCCTCCTGGCTCAGGACGAGACCGTCCTGGACACCACGGTCCGCGAGAACCTCAGGGTCGCGGACCCCGGTGCCGACGACGAGGCGATGCTGGCCGTGCTCGACCGAGCCGGCCTCGGCACCTTCGTCCGATCGCTCCCGCAGGGCCTGGACACGGCCGTGGGGGAGTCGGGCTCGCGTCTCTCCGGTGGGGAACGGCAACGCCTCGCGCTCGCCCGGCTGTTGCTCGCCGACCACGACGTCCTCGTGCTCGACGAGCCCACCGAGCACCTCGACGCGCCCACCGCCGCGGCCCTGCTCGACGACCTGGCCCGACTCGTCCCGGCGCACTCCCTGGTCGTCGTGACGCACAGCCCGGCGGTCGTCGACCGATTCGCCGGCGCTCACCGCCTGCACCTCGAGGTGCCGCGCCCGGCCGGCGTCGACCACGCCGACGCCGCCCTCGCGAGCAGCCCGCCGTCGGCCACCTAGGGTGGGATCCGTGACCTCACTGACCACGGAAGCCCTTGTCGCCCTCATCGCCCTGGCCGTCGTCGTCATCGGCGGTGGCGGCGCGTTGCTGGTCCGTCGGGGCCGGGGGGAGCTGCCACCGCCCTCGGAGCTCGACGCGATCACCGAGGAGCACATCGAGCACCCCGAGGACCCGGAACCGCACCTCCCGTCGGAGGACGAGGAGCCACCGTTCGAGGAGACCCCGGCCGTGGGCACCGCCACGCTGGAACGACCCGAGGCGCCCCGCGGTCGACTCGCACGCCTGCGCGGACGGCTCGCGCGCTCCAACTCCTCGCTCGGGCGCGGCCTGCTGGCCGTCCTCGGGCGCACCGACCTCGACGACGCCGCTTGGGAGGAGCTGGAGGACACGCTGCTCGCCGCCGACGTCGGTGTCGGTCCGACGACCGAGCTGGTCGAGAACCTGCGCACGCGCGTGCGGGTGGAGGGCATCGACGACCCCGAGCGCGCCAAGGCGGCCCTGCGCGAGGAGCTGATCGACCTCGTCGGCCCGCAGATGGACCGCTCCCTCAGGAGCATCGGGGACGACGGGTTGCCCGGGGTCGTGCTCGTCGTCGGCGTGAACGGCACCGGCAAGACCACGACCGTCGGTCGCCTGGCGCGCGTGCTGGTCGCGCAGGACCGGACGGTGCTGCTCGGCGCCGCCGACACCTTCCGCGCCGCGGCGGCCGACCAGCTGCAGACCTGGGGAGAGCGGGTCGGCGTCCCCACCGTCCGTGGCGCCGAGGGGGCCGACCCGGCCAGCGTCGGCTACACCGCCGTCCAGCGGGGCATCCAGGACGGCGTCGACACCGTGCTGGTCGACACCGCCGGACGCCTGCACACGAAGGCCGGGCTCATGGACGAGCTGGGCAAGGTCAAGCGGGTCGCCGAGAAGCAGGCACCGATCACCGAGGTGCTCCTGGTCATCGACGCCACCACCGGTCAGAACGGACTGCGCCAGGCGCAGGTCTTCAGCGAGGTGGTCGACGTCACCGGGGTGGTGCTCACCAAGCTCGACGGCACGGCCAAGGGGGGCATCGTCGTGGCGGTCCAGCGCGAGCTGGGCGTGCCGGTCAAGTTCGTCGGCCTCGGCGAGGGTGCTGACGACCTCGCGCCGTTCGAGGCGGAGGAGTTCGTCGACGCCCTGCTGGACTGAGCTCGCTCGATCCCCTCCGTTAGGGTGGTCCTCGCCCATCGAGTCACCCGTCCGACGACCGTCCCGGAGAAGCACCGCGCATGTTCGACAGCCTGCAAGACCGCCTCCAGTCGGCGTTCAAGAACCTGCGTGGCAAGGGTCGGCTCAGCGAGGCCGACATCGACGCGACGGCTCGCGAGATCCGTCTCGCGCTGCTGGACGCCGACGTCGCCGTGCCCGTCGTGCGTGCCTTCGTGGGTCGCATCAAGGAGCGCGCGTCCGGCGAGGAGGTCTCCGCGGCCCTCAACCCGGCGCAGCAGGTCATCAAGATCGTCAACGAGGAGCTCATCGGCATCCTCGGGGGCGAGACTCGCCGCATCCGGTTCGCCAAGACCCCGCCGACGGTCATCATGCTGGCCGGCTTGCAGGGAGCCGGCAAGACCACGCTCGCCGGGAAGCTCGCCCGCTGGCTGAAGGAGCAGGGCAACAGCCCGCTGCTCGTCGCGGCCGACCTCCAGCGACCCAACGCCGTCAACCAGCTCCAGGTCGTCGGCGAGCGCGCCGGCGTGACGGTGTTCGCGCCGGAGCCCGGGAGTACCGGCGCGGGCGACGGCGGCACGGAGGGGACCCGGTCCTCCGGCGACCCGGTCCAGGTGGCTCGCGACGGCGTCGCCGAGGCCAGGCGGTCGCTGCACGACGTCGTCATCGTCGACACCGCCGGCCGTCTCGGCGTCGACGCCGAGCTCATGCAGCAGGCCTCCGACATCCGCGACGCCGTGCAGCCCGACGAGGTGCTCTTCGTCATCGACGCGATGATCGGCCAGGACGCCGTGCAGGTGGCACAGGCCTTCGCCGAGGGCGTCGACTTCACCGGCGTCGTGCTGTCGAAGCTCGACGGCGACGCGCGAGGCGGTGCCGCGCTCAGCATCCGCGAGGTCACCGGCCGTCCCATCATGTTCGCCTCCACCGGCGAGCAGCTCACCGACTTCGAGGTCTTCCACCCCGACCGGATGGCCTCGCGCATCCTCGACATGGGCGACATGCTCACCCTGATCGAGCAGGCCGAGAAGGTCTACGACGCCGAGCAGGCCGAGAAGGACGCCGCCCGGCTCATGGGCGGTCAGTTCACCCTTGCCGACTTCCTCCAGCAGATGGAGGCCATGGCCAAGATGGGCTCGATGACCAAGCTCATGGGGATGCTCCCGGGCATGGGTCAGTTCAAGGAGCAGCTGGCGAACTTCGACGAGCGCGAGGTCGACAAGCTCAAGGCGATCATCCGCTCGATGACCCCGGCCGAGCGCGACAACCCCAAGATCATCGACGGCTCGCGCCGCAAGCGCATCAGTGCCGGCTCGGGCACCACGGTCCAGGACGTCAACCAGCTGGTCACGCGATTCTTCGAGGCCAGCAAGATGATGCAGCAGATGGCCAAGGGTGGTGGCATGCCCGGGATGCCGGGCGCGATGCCTGGCATGCCCGGCGGGCCCGGCAAGCGTGCCGGCGCGCGGCAGAAGCCGCAGAACAAGAAGAAGAAGGGGCGTCGCGGCCCCGGCAACCCGGCCAAGCGCGCCCAGCTGGAGCGCGAGGCCGCCGAGAAGGCGCAGGGCAAGCAGGCCGGTGCCGGCGCGTTCGGCTTCGACCAGGCCGGTGGGGCCGACGACTTCGAGCTGCCCAAGGAGCTGCGCGACCTCCTGTGATTCCACAGGCCCCCGCGTGGATGATCGCCTCTGGTGGTCGGCGCGACTAGGGTAGGTCCGTCGAGAGGAACCCATGCCTGCTGCAGCACCCGAGCCCGGACGTCGTGACCTGGATGCCCGAACGGACGACCAGGTCGCTCTGGAGCGGTCCGCGCAACGCGTCTCGGACGTCCTGCTCACCCTCGAGCACTCCATCGCTGCGGCGAAGAAGGCGTTGAAGGTCGTGCAGAAGGACGGCGTCGACACGAATGCCGAGCTCGCGCTCACGGCGCTCATCCCCGAGCTCGAGCGTCAGCGCAAGCGCCTGCAGCAGGACACGTACTTCGCCGGCGACTCGCTGCGTCTGCTCTGACCCGTGGCGCTCAGCGGCCTCGAGATCCAGGCCAACCTCACGTCGTTCGTGCAGCGGTGGAGCGGGTACCAGGGCACGGAGAAGTCGGAGGCGCAGACCTTCCTGAACGAGCTGTTCGCCTGCTACGGGTCGGACCGCCTGCTGGTGGGGGCGCGCTTCGAGGACTTCAGGTCCTCGGCCGGCTTCATGGACCTGCACTGGCCCGAGGTCTGCATCGTGGAGATGAAGCGCCCCGGCACCGATCCGGCGACGGCACGGCGGCAGATCCAGCGGTACTGGGTGGAGTCGGCCGACGAGGCCGAGGGTCGGCGCGCCGCGCGGTACGTCGTCATCTGCTCCTTCGACGCCTTCGAGATCTGGCAGCCGGGGGAGTTCCCCAAGAACCCGCGCGTGACGCTGCGCCTGGAGGACCTCCCGTCCCGCTACGACGTGCTGGCCTTCCTGGCCGGACCGCAGGTGGAGCCGTCGTTCGTCGAGCACGACCGCGAGATGACCAAGGAGGCGGCGGGGGCGCTCGCTCGGGTCTACGAGTCGCTCGTCGACCGTGTCGCGGCTCCGCCGCAGGACATCCAGCGGTTCGTCATGCAGTCGGTCTGGTGCATGTTCGCCGAGGACCTGCGGATGCTGCAGGACTGGCCGTTCGAGCGGACGGTCCACCGGCTCCTGCAGGACCCGTCGCTGAACTCCGCCAAGGAGCTCGGCTGGCTGTTCCGGGTGCTGAACCAGAAGGGCAAGCAGAACCGCGTCGGCGAGCTGACGGGCACGACCTACGTCAACGGGGACCTCTTCGCCGAGCCTGCCGAGGTGACGCTCCGCCCCGACGAGCTCCGCTGGTTGAGCGAGGCGACGTCGTACGACTGGAGCCAGGTCGACCCCACGATCTTCGGGTCGCTCATGGAGGGCGTGCTGGGCGACCGACGCTGGGAGCTGGGCGCCCACTACACCCACGAGGTCGACATCATGAAGATCGTCGGACCGACGATCGTCGCCCCGTGGCGCGAGCGCATCGAGGCCACCGCCACCCCGGCGCAGGCCCGGGACCTGCTCGACGAGCTGTGCCGCTTCCGGGTCCTCGACCCCGCGTGCGGCTGCGGCAACTTCCTCTACGTGGCGTACCGCGAGCTGCGCGAGCTGGAGTTCGTCCTGAAGCAGCGGATCCGTGACCTCGCGCAGGAGACCGGCCTGCCGGTGCCGCCCGGCCCGTGGCCGTTCGTGCCGCTCACCAACATGCAGGGCATCGAGATCGAGCCGGCCTCGGCGCTGATCGCACGGGTGACGCTCTGGATGGGTCATCGCCAGATGATCGAGCGGTTCGGCGAGGCGGAGCAGCCGCTGCCGCTCGTCACGCTGTCGAGCATCAAGACCGCCGACGCCCTCCGGGTCCCCTGGCCCGAGACCGACTGCATCGTGGGCAACCCGCCGTTCCTCGGTTCGCAGCGCATCCGGCAGGCCTTGGGTGACGCCTACACGGAGTGGCTGAAGACAGAGTTCGGTGTCGGCGTGAAGGACCTGTGCGTCTACTGGTTCCGACGGGCTGTCGATCATCTGCAGCCCGACCAGCGTGCTGGACTCGTCGGCACGAACTCGATCTCGCAGAACCGAGCCCGTAGCGCCTCCTTGCAGTACGTCGTCGATCGGGGCGGCGTCATCACTGATGCGGTGGCCTCGCAGAAGTGGCCCGGCGAAGCCAAGGTTCATGTGTCGATCGCGAATTGGGTGCACGATCCGTCGGTGATTCCGGCCGTCGCCGTCACCGACGGGCTCGCAGTGAGCGCCATCGGACCTGACCTGCGCGAGACAACGTCAGAGCGGACGCCAGAGACCCTTTCGGCCAACCGATCGAAGTGCTTTCAAGGGCCGATCCCCGTTGGCGCGGGGTTCATCCTGGACGAGAGCGACGCTCGTCGGCTGCTATCCATTGAGGAGATGGACTACTCAGCAGTGGTCCGTCCATTCCTGACGTCAGACGACATCTTGAACCGTCCGTCTCAGGCTCCATCGCGTTGGATCATCGACTTCGCGTCGGCCACTCTCGAGGAGGCGAGCCGGTACCCGGCTGCTCTTGAGATCGTGCGCGACCAAGTCAAGCCCTTCCGCGAGGGGGTTCGCCGAGAGGGACATCGAAAAAAGTGGTGGCTCTTCGGGGAACCGCGAGTTGGTATGCGAGCGGCGTTGGAGCCGCTCTCTCGTCACATCGCTACCGGTCGACATTCGAAACGTTTCGGTCTCGCATGGGCAGAACCCTGGACGCTTGCAAGCGATGCCACGAACATCTTCGCCTTCGACGACGACTTCTCCATGGCGGTGCTGCAGTCGCGGGCCCACGTGGCGTGGGCGTGGCAGCAGGCCTCCACCCTGAAGGGCGACCTCCGCTACACGCCGACCTCGGTGTTCATGACCTTCCCGTGGCCCGACCAGGCCACGCAGGAGCAACGCGACGCGGCCGCCGACGCCTCGCGGCGCCTGCTGGCGCACCGCGCCGAGCTGTGCCGGGAGTTCTCGGTCGGTCTCACGAAGCTCTACAACGCGATGGACGAGGGTGCGCACGCCGGGCTCGCGGGGTTGCACCGGGAGGTCGACGTCGCGGTCGCCGCCTGCTACGGGTGGCCGGCCTCGGTGGCGCAGGACGACAGGGAGCTCGTCCGACGGCTTCGTGACCTGAACCAGGAGATCGTCGAGGGCGCCCGCCCGTACGCCCCCTTCGACTGATGATTCACGAGCGCAGGAACTCCTCGGCGCGAGCCTTCGGCCGGCCGATGATCGCGCGATCGCCGCGCACGAGCACCGGACGCTCGAGCAGACGCGGGTGCTGCACCAGCAGGTCCGCGACCTGCTCGGGAGTCGTGTAGGCGTCGGCGTCGAGCCCTTGCTCCACGAAGAACCTGTCCTTGCGGACGAGGTCGGCCGGATCGTCCTCGAGGATCGCGATGAGCTCGAGCAGCTCCTCGCGCGTGAGCGGGGTGGTGAGGTAGCGCACCAGCTCCGGTGCCAGCCCCGCGTCGCGCGCCTGCTCCACCGCGTGGCGGGAGGTCGAGCACGAGGGGTTGTGCAGGATGCGCAGCGTGCTGTCGGACATGGCTGGATCCTAGGGAGCCACGGTCGTCGTGCGTAGGGTGAGCCCATGACAGGCATCACCTTCGCGGTCGACGGACCGGTCGCCACCGTCACGATGGACCGGCCCGAGGTGCGCAACGCCGTCGACGGCCCGATGGCTGCGGCGTTGCGCGACGCCTTCCTGGCCGCCGAGGCCGATCCGCAGGTCTGCGTCACCGTGCTGCACGGCGCGGGAGGCACCTTCTGCGCGGGTGCGGACCTGAGCGCCGTCGCCGACCCCGAGCGGCGCCACGAGCTCGACCCGGCCGGCGGTGGTTCCGGGCCGATGGGACCGACGCGTCTCGCGCTGGGCAAGCCGCTGATCGCTGCGGTCGCCGGCCACGCAGTGGCCGGCGGTCTCGAGCTCGCGCTGCTCGCCGACGTGCGCATCGCCGAGCCCGACGCCGTCTTCGGCGTGTTCTGCAGGCGCTGGGGCGTCCCGCTCATCGACGGCGGCACGGTGCGTCTGCCGCGGGTCGTCGGCCAGGGCCGTGCGCTGGACATGATCCTCACGGGTCGGCCCGTGGACGCCGAGGAGGCGTTCGCCATGGGACTGGTGAACCGTCTCGTGGGGCCAGGGGAGGCCCTCGGTGCCGCGCAGCAGATGGCACAGGACATCGCCGCGTTCCCGCAGGAGTGCCTGCGGGTCGACCGGGCCTCGGCGCTCGCCCAGTGGGACCTCGACCTGGCCGATGCGTTGCGTGCCGAGGGGGCGGCCGGGGTGCCGGTCGTGGCGGCCGAGGGCGCCGCAGGGGCCGAGCGCTTCGTCACCGGCGAGGGTCGGCACGGCGCCTTCTGATCGACGAGGAGCCGCCGATGATCGCGGGGTCGTCAGGCGGGGACGTGCTCGGCAGGGCTTGACGGGATGGTGCGTCCGGTGGGCAGGATCCATCGCAGGACGTCGTGTCCCTTCATGGAGTGGTGTCTCCTGCACAGTGCCCACATGTTCGATCCGTTCGTCGCCCCGGTGGGCCAGGGTTCTCGGTGGTCCAGGTCGCATCTCTCCGCCGGGACTCGACATCCTGGTGCGCGGCAGACCCCGTCCCTGAACCTGATGGCCTTGGCGAGGGTCTCGGGGGCGAACCGTCCGACGTAGTCGTGAGCGAGGACGTCGCTGGTGACGGGATCGGTGACGATCCGGTGCCAGAAGGTGTCGTCGGGGTCGAGGTCGTCGAGGATCCACGAGGCGGGGACGGACCATTCGCCATCACTGGATTCGGCGTGGCCGTCGATGAGTCCGGTGAGGACGTCCGCCTCGATCGTGACGGCGATGTCGCCGGTGACGGTGGGGAGGTCGGTGGTCTCGCCGTGGGTGAGCCAGGAGACGAACAGATCCGCAGTCCGCTGCGGCAGCGTGCGGGTGTCGTCATCGTCCAGAGGAACGCGGGCGGCGCGGTCGAGGCGCTTCATCACCGCCGCTGCCTGGTGCGACGGGAGGTAGGCCGAGAGCCAGGACATGCCGTCCTCGAGGTGGTGCAGCGACACGTGCCGCTGCTCACGGGCCTTCTCCGCCCGCTCGAGCGCCTCGGCGGGCTCGACCTTGGTGACGAACCGCTTGATCCAGGCCCTGAGCTCGCTGGTGGTGTGGGTGGTCGCGTAGGCGAGGGCCTTGGAGTCCAGCAGCGCCCACGAGGACTCCCGTTCCAGGCGATCCAGACCGGTGGAGATCTCCCGAACCCGGGCGGCATCGATGACACCGTCGCAGAACGCGGCCCAGCAGGTGGGCGCGTGGGCGACCATCCGGTCTGCGATCGCGAGCCTCGACCAGACCTGGTTCTCCGAGAGGCCCATGGCCTGCCCGATCGACATCGGGATCGCCGAGCGCTCCACGAGCTGACGCATCGAGCCGTCGAGCCGACTGATGCGTGCCTCCTCGGCGTCGCGGAAGGCGAGCATCGCCGAATACTGTGCCGCCTCGGCCCGCGCCACCGCGCGGGTGGCCGAGGTCATGGCCGCCTCGCTCGTGCTCTCCCCGATGTCCATGAATCAAACCTACGTGCGACCACCGACAGTCGATCTCGCATGATCGCGATGTGGTGCTGGTGGCTCGATGCGTCCGCGTCGGTTCGTTCTTCTCCGCCTCGGCCATGCCCCCAGGCACTGTGTGCAGGGCCTCGTGTCGGACGTCCGTCGCTCTGCGCTGGCGGACCGCGCCAGGGGGTTTGGCCCAGCCGTCCCGGCTCTGGCACAATGACCCATTGCGTCCGGAAGCGTCGCGGTCCCTCTCAACCGCGCGATCCCGGCCCACCGGCTCCCGGCCCTCACGTGCCCCACGCGCGAGGCCGCGTCATCACCTGAACTACCACCAAGGAGACACCACACCCGTGGCCGTCAAGATTCGCCTCAAGCGGATGGGCAAGATCCGCACCCCGTTCTACCGCATCGTCGTCGCCGACTCGCGCACCAAGCGCGATGGTCGAGTGATCGAGGAGATCGGCACCTACAACCCCAAGACCGAGCCCTCCACGATCCACGTGCAGTCCGAGCGCGCCCAGTACTGGCTCGGCGTGGGCGCACAGCCCACCGAGGCCGTCGCGGCCATCCTGAAGCTCACCGGCGACATCGGCGGCACCAACACCCTGCGCCAGCCCGAGCCGAAGGCCGACAAGGCCGAGCTCTTCGACAAGGCGCTCAAGGAGATGCACGCCGAGCCCAAGGCCGAGGCGACCACCAAGAAGGCGAAGAAGGCCGAGGAGCCGAAGGCGGAGAAGGCCGAGGAGCCCAAGGCCGAGGAGCCGACGGCCGACGAGACCCCGACCGAGGACGCAGCCGAGGCCACCGCCAAGGACGAGGCCTGAGCATGGCCGCACCCACCCGTGAGGTCATCGAGCACCTCGTCGCCGGCATCGTCGAGCATCCCGACGACGTCCGGGTCCGCTCCAAGCAGACCCGGAACGGTGACCTCTTCGAGGTGCGCGTCAACCCTTCCGACCTCGGCAAGGTGATCGGCCGCCAGGGCCGCACCGCCAAGGCGATCCGCACGGTCACCCAGGCCGTCGCGGGGTCCACCCGCATCGACTTCGTCGACGTCGACCGCCAGCGCTGAGGACAGCGTGCAGGTGGTCGTCGGCCGCATCTCCCGTGCCCACGGGATCCGCGGCGAGGTGACGATCGACATCCGCACCGACGAGCCCGAGCGCAGATTCGCGCCGGGCTCGTCGGTGCGTGTGGGCGAGCAGGAGATGCAGGTGCGCTCGTCGCGTCGTCACTCGGGCCGGCTCCTGGTGCAGCTGGAGGGAGTGGTCGACCGGACCGCGGCCGAGGCCCTCCAGGGCCGTACGGTCTCGAGCGAGGTCGACCCGGACGAGGCCACGGGCCGCTCCGACGAGTTCTACGACCGTCAGCTCGTGGGTCTCGAGGTCGTCCTCGCGTCCGCGCCCGACGCGCCGGTCGGACGCGTCACGGCCGTGCAGCACCTGCCCGCGCAGGACCACCTCGTCGTGCGCGTGGGCACCCAGGACGTCATGGTCCCGTTCGTCGAGGCCCTGGTCCCCTCCGTCGACCTGCAGACGGGGACCGTGACGGTCGTCGACCTCCCGGGTCTGCTCGACCCGGACGCAGCCGACGAGGTGCGCTGAGTGCGCATCGACGTCGTCTCCATCTTCCCGGCCTACCTCGACGCCCTCGACCTCTCGCTGGCCGGCCGCGCCAGGGCCAGCGGACTGCTGCAGGTCCAGGCGCACGACCTGCGCGACTTCACCCATGACCGGCACCGCACCGTCGACGACACGCCCTACGGAGGCGGAGCCGGCATGGTCATGCGCCCCGAGCCGTGGGGGGAGGCGCTCGACGCCGTCGCGGGCGACGACGCCGTCGTCATCGTCCCGACCCCGTCCGGACGCCCGTTCACGCAGCGCGACGCGGAACGACTCGCGCTCGAGCAGCACCTCGTCCTCGCCTGCGGTCGGTACGAGGGCATCGACCAGCGCGTCATCGACCACGCCTCGACCCGGTGGCGCGTCGAGGAGATCTCGCTCGGCGACTTCGTCCTCAACGGGGGAGAGGTCGCCGCGCTCGCGGTGATCGAGGCCGTCGTGCGGCTGCTGCCGGGATTCATGGGCAATCCTCGGTCGCTGCAGGAGGAGTCCCACGGCCCCGACGGGCTGCTGGAGTACCCGGTGTACACCAAGCCGGCGGTGTGGCGCGGGCTCGAGGTCCCCGAGGTCCTGCGCTCGGGCGACCACGGCGCGATCGCCCGGTGGCGTCACGACCGCGCGCTCGAGCGCACCGCCGAGCGTCGGCCCGACCTGCTCGAGCGCCCCGACGACCACGCCGACGGCGGCGGACCCGAGGCCCCCGACACGCGGATTTAACACACCCGGACGTCGTGTAACGGCCCCGTCACACCTTGGCAAGGCCGGGAAAACACCTCGCACTCAGGATCGTCTCAGCGTCAGGGAGCAGCAGCATCGCTGCCCAGGCGTACCGATTCCCAATCCATAGGTGAGGTAGATATGTCCATCTACGTAGCGTGGACGCTCGTGTGTGCGGCGCTCGTGATCTTGATGACTCCGGGTCTCGCGTTCTTCTACGGCGGTCTCGTGAAGTCCAAGTCCGTCGTGTCGATGATGATGCTCAGCTTCGGCTCCATCGTCGTCGTCGCGATCCTGTACGTCCTGTACGGCGCCAGCCAGATCGGAAGCGAGGGCGGCGGCTACTTCGGCAACCCCCTCGACGACTTCGGCCTGTCGGGGGTCGCCGAGAGCGCCAACGGGGCAGCGTTCGAGGCCACCGAGGTCGCTCAGCTGTTCGAGGGCGGCAGCTTCGCAGACCACGCCTTCCTGGTGGCCTTCTGCATCATCACCGTCGCCCTGGTCTCCGGTGCCGTGGCCGATCGCGCGCGCTTCTGGCCCTGGATGCTCTTCGCCGCGCTGTTCGCCACCCTCGTCGTCTTCCCGACCTTCCGCTGGCTCTGGGGCGGCTCGGGCTGGCTGGCCGAGGACGTCTTCGGTCTCGGGGGTGCCTACGACTGGGCCGGCGGCACGATCATCCACCAGTCCGCCGGTGCCGCGGCGCTCGCGCTCGCGCTCGTCCTGGGACGCCGCAAGGCCGGCTTCTCCAAGGAGGAGGCCGCCCCGCACAACGTCCCGCTGGTGCTCATCGGTGCGGCCATCCTGTGGTTCGGCTGGTTCGGATTCAACACCGGCGTCTACGGCTCCAACCTCGACCAGACGGGGCTGATCTTCCTCAACACGCTGATCACCCCGGCCGCTGCCGCCCTGGGCTACATCGCCGTCGAGACCTTCAAGGACGGCAAGGCGACCGCTGTGGGCGCCGCCTCCGGCATCGTCGCCGGCCTCGTGGCGATCACCCCGGCCTGTGCGTTCGTGACGCCGGTCTGGGCCATCGTGCTCGGGATCGTCGCCGGGTCGATCTGCGCCTTCGCGATCGACCTGAAGTACAAGCTCGGCTACGACGACTCGCTCGACGTGGTCGGTCTGCACCTGGTCGCCGGCTTCATCGGCTGCCTCTACGTCGGCCTCTTCGCCAGCGTCGAGGTCGAGGGTCTGTTCATGGGCGGCGGTGCCACCCTGTTCGGTGCCCAGCTGGTGTCCTCGCTCTTCGTGATCGCCTTCTCCTTCATCGTCACCTACGTGATCGGCACGGCGATCGAGAAGACGATCGGCTTCCGCGCCACGGAGGAGGACGAGATCGCCGGTATCGACATCGTCCTGCACGGCGAGGGCTACGCCCTCGACTGATCGGGACCGGTGGGGCACCCTCTCGGGTGGGTGCCCCGCCACCGAAGGGGCATCCGCTCGGGTGGGTGCCCCTTCGGCGCGTCCAGGCGCCGTGCCATCTCCGCGTATCCGAGCGGTCGCAGCCGGGAGGCGATTTCGTCGCGACGGCCGGGCTGTGGCAGACTTGTCCTTTGGCGCCGGACGGCTCTGCCACAGGGGATCCGTCACGCGACGCCGATGGGTCCGGCCCATCGCCCCCCACTTCTGAACCACCGTCGGTGACCTGTGGCACCAGCGAGGAGCAACCATGACCAACGTCGTCGACCAGATCGCCGCCGAAGCCAAGCGCGATGACGTGCCCGACTTCCGTGCCGGCGACACCCTCAAGGTCCACGTCAAGGTGGTCGAGGGCAACCGCTCCCGCGTGCAGGTCTTCCAGGGCGTCTGCCTCAAGGTCCAGGGCTCCGGCGTCGGCCGGACGTTCACCGTCCGCAAGGTCAGCTTCGGTGTCGGTGTCGAGCGCACCTTCCCGCTCCACACCCCGGTCATCGAGAAGATCGAGGTCGCGACCCGCGGCGACGTCCGTCGCGCCAAGCTGTACTACCTGCGCTCCCTGCGCGGCAAGGCCGCCAAGATCAAGGAGAAGCGCGAGGACTGAGGGTCTCGACCCTCGCTGCGCGCATGTCCTCGTCACGACTCAGGAACAGGCGGTTAGGCTCCGTGCGTGAGTGAGACCACCAAGCGCCAGCTGCCCGTCTGGCAGGAGTCGATCCTCCTGGTGGTCACGGCGGTCGTCATGGCCGTCGTCGTCAAGGCCTTCCTCCTGCAGGCGTTCTACATCCCGTCGGAGTCGATGGAGCCCACGATGCTCGTCGACGACAAGATCCTCGTCCAGAAGGTGTCCTACTGGGCCGGCGACCCGCAGCGCGGGGACGTCGTCGTCTTCGACGACCCCGGCGGATGGCTCAACGAGTCCGAGACCGCGGCGCCGGCCAACGTGCTGCAGCAGGGTCTCGAGCGGATCGGTCTCTTCCCCACCGGCGGTCACCTCATCAAGCGCGTCGTCGGGGTCGGCGGCGACCGCGTCGAGTGCTGTGACGAGCAGGGCCGGCTCATCGTGAACGGCGAGCCGGTCGAGGAGCCCTACCTGCAGGACCCCTCGGTGAACGGCGATCTCACCTTCGACGTCGAGGTGCCCCAGGACTACCTGTGGGTGCTGGGCGACAACCGCGGCAACTCCGCGGACTCCCGGATGCACCAGGGCGACCCCGGCGGAGGGTTCATCCCCGTCGAGTCGGTCGTGGGCAAGGCGTGGCTGCGGGTGTGGCCCTGGAAGCGGATCGGCTTCCTGCGCGACACCGAGGCGTTCTCGGCCACGTCCGGACCGTGACCACCCTGGCGCCCGGACGCTCGGTGCGCCGCGACGCCGGGCTCTACGGGTACGAGCGGGCCCTGCGACGTCGCGGGCTCGAGCCCGTCGCCGGGGTCGACGAGGCGGGCCGCGGCGCGTGCGCCGGACCGCTCGTCGCGGCCGCCGTCGTGCTCGAGCGGGAGGTGCCCGGTCTGGCCGACTCCAAGCTGCTCACCGCTGCCGCGCGTGAGCGCTGCTTCGACCTCATCGCGAGCCGCGCCACCGACGTCGCGGTGGTCGTGGTGCCGCCGCAGGAGTGCGACGCCACGGGCCTGCACCGTGCCAACGTGGCAGCGCTGCGGCGAGCGCTGTGGCGTCTGCGGGTCCGTCCCGGGTACGTGCTGACGGACGGCTTCCCGGTCGACGGGCTCGGTGTCCCCGGCCTGGCGGTCTGGAAGGGCGACCGCGTGGCGGCGTCCATCGCGGCGGCGTCCGTCGTGGCGAAGGTGACCCGTGACCGGCTCATGACCGACCTCCACGAGCGATACCCTCACTACGACTTCGCCACGCACAAGGGCTACACCACCGCGACGCACAGCGATGCGCTCGCCCGGTTCGGTCCGTGCCCGGAGCACCGCTTCAGCTACGTCAACGTCCGTGCAGCGATGGAAGGCCGATGAACGCATGAGCGCCGAGGACCTCGAACGGTACGAGAACGAGCAGGAGCTCGCCCTGTACAAGGAGTACCGCGACGTCGTGAAGATCTTCACCTACGTCGTGGAGACCGATCGCCGCTTCTACCTGTGCAACGCGGTCGACGTGAAGGTGCGCTCCGAGACCGGCGACGCCTACTTCGAGGTGACCATGACCGACGCGTGGGTCTGGGACATCTACCGCCCCGCGCGGTTCGCCAAGAACGTCAAGGTCCTGACCTTCAAGGACGTCAACGTCGAGGAGCTCGCCGACTCCGACGTCAAGCTGCCCCCGGGCACGGGCAGCTGATCGCGACCCCCTCCGGAGACCTCGGGGGCTGAGGCTCGTCCACAGGCAGCCTCGGACGAGGGCGTTTCCCACAGCGGCCCGGCCGACGCCTTCTCCCTGCCGCCATCACGGACGAGGCTGGGGCCATGAGCCACGCCCGCAACCACGCCCTCGGTCGCTACGGCGAACGTGTCGCTGCCGAGCACCTCGTCTCCCTCGGGATGACGATCGTCGCGACCAACTGGACGAGCCGCTACGGAGAGATCGACCTCGTGGCCCGCGACGGCGGCACGCTGGTGGTCTGCGAGGTGAAGACCCGCACGGGCTCGGCGTTCGGCGGTCCGCTGGAGGCGGTCACCCCCACCAAGGCCGCCCGGCTGCGGCGACTCGCCGCCCACTGGCTGGAGGTCCACGACGTGGAGCCGGAGTCCCTGCGGATCGACGTCGTCGGCGTGCAGGTCCCACGGCGCGGCGCGGCTCGCGTCGAGCGGATCGCAGGAGTCGCCTGATGGCCGGCATCGCGCACTCGGTCGCGCTCGAGGGCCTCGTCGGACGTCCGGTCGAGGTGGAGGTCGACGTCAGCTCCGGCATGCCGGGCACCATCGTCGTCGGTCTCGGGGACACCATCGTCAGCGAGGCACGCGAGCGTGTCCGGGCGGCGGTCATCAACTCCGGCGTCGCGTGGCCCGAGCACCGCGTGGCGATCAACCTGGCCCCGAGCACGTTGCCCAAGAGCGGCTCCCACTACGACCTCGCCATGGCACTCGCCGTGGTGGCGGCCAAGCGGGTGATCTCCTCGGACCAGCTCGCCGGGACCGCCTACGTCGGGGAGCTGGCGCTCGACGGCCGACTCCGCGCGGTGCGCGGCGTGCTGCCGGCGACCCTCGCGGCTGCCGAGGCGGGCTTCGAGTCCATCGTCGTGCCGGAGGTCAACGTCCCCGAGGCGCGGCTGGTCCCCGGCATCCGGGTCGTGGGGGTGCGCTCGCTGCGCCAGTGCCTCGCCCGGGTGACCGGTGAGCCCGAGCCCGACGACCCCGAGGTCCCGCCGCTCGACGACTCCGCGGGCACGACGGCATGGGGCGGCGCCGGAGGAGGGATCGGCCTCGACCTCGCGGACGTCGCCGGCCAGGAGGACACTCGCACCGCCGTGGTCGTCGCGGCTGCCGGCGGACACCACCTGCTCATGACGGGGCCGCCGGGGATCGGCAAGACGATGCTCGCCCAGCGCCTCCCCGGACTCCTGCCCGACCTCGACCACGCCCAGGCCCTGGAGGTCAGCGCCGTGCACTCCCTGGCCGGCGTGCTCCCCAGCGACGCCCCGCTCGTGCGACGACCGCCCTTCGTCGACCCCCACCACACCGCGACGGCCGTGGCCATCGTCGGCGGCGGCAGCCGCGGCATCCGGCCGGGGGCCCTGAGCGTCGCCCACCGCGGGGTGCTGTTCCTCGACGAGGCGCCCGAGTTCGCCTCCAACGTCCTCGACGCCCTGCGCCAGCCCCTGGAGAGCGGGCACGTCGTCGTCTCGCGCTCGGCGCAGACCGCTCGGTTCCCGGCCCGCTTCCAGCTGGTGCTCGCGGCGAACCCCTGCCCCTGCGGTCAGGGCGGGTCCGTGACCCAGGAGTGCGACTGCACCCCGCTGATGCGCCGTAGGTACCGCGACCGCATCTCCGGGCCGGTGCGCGACCGCATCGACATCCACCGCCAGCTCGTGGCGCCCTCCCGGCCGGAGCTGGCCCATGCAGTGGCGGCCGGGCGGTCCACCGCCGAGCTCGCACCGCTCGTGCATCTCGCACGCGAACGGCAGCAGCATCGCCTCGCGGACACCCCGTGGGCGTTGAACACCGACGTCCCGGGGGTCGAGCTGCGCAAGCGCTGGCCGGTGAGCGAGTCGGGCAGGGCACTCGTGGAGTCCCAGCTGGCGGCCCGCAAGCTGTCGGCTCGCTCGGCCGACCGCATCCTTCGCGTCGCCTGGACGGTGGCGGACCTGCGCGGGCACGACCGACCGGACCCGGACGACGTCGAGCTGGCCCTCGCGCTCCGCCGCGGCACACCCTTGGGCAGCGGTCTACGCGACCTGACCGTGGGTGCCGCCTCGTGAGCGGGCGCAGCCAGGAGCGACTCGCCCGCCTCGAGCTGTCACTCGTGGCCGAGCCTGGCGACGGGCGGCTCGCAGCACTTCTGCAGGAGCTGGCACCCTCCGACGTCCTGGACGCGGTGCGGCGTGGAACGGCGTCCGTCCCGGCCGTCTGGCGTGAGCGCGTCGCCGGCTCCGACGAGCGGGCTCGCTCGGTCCTCGAGCTCGGTCGCGAGCGCGGTCTGCGGTGGGTCGTGCCAGGCGAGAGGGAGTGGCCGGCCCCGGTCGACGACCTCGCTCACCTCACCGGCCGCGGGATCGGCGCGTCGCACGACGGCGGTGGTGCCCCGGTCGGGCTCTGGGTCCGGGGGCGAGGGCGACTCGACGAGGTGGTCGAGCAGGCGGTGGCCGTCGTCGGCGCCCGCGACTGCACCGCCTACGGCAGCGAGATCGCCTCCGAGCTGGCCGCCGACCTCGCCGACGCCGACGTCGGGGTCGTGAGCGGAGCCGCTTTCGGGATCGACGCCTCGGCCCACCGCGGTGCGCTGGCCCTCGGCGGACCCACGGCCGCCGTGCTGGCGTGTGGCGCCGACCTCGACTACCCACGTGCCAACGCTGCGCTGCTCAGCCGGATCGCCTCCGACGGGGTGGTCGTCAGCGAGCAGCCTCCCGGCCAGGTGCCGACCAAGTCCCGCTTCCTCTCCCGCAACCGCATCATCGCGGCCCTGGCCACCGCGACGGTCGTCGTCGAGGCAGCGGTCCGCAGCGGGTCCCTCAACACGCTCCGGTGGGCCGAGGCGCTCGGCCGTCCAGCCATGGCAGTGCCCGGCCCGGTGTCCTCCCAGCAGTCCGCGGGCTGTCACCGAGCGATCCGCGACGGTCGCGCCGTCCTCGTGACGGAGGGCCGTGACGTGCTCGCCGAGGTGCGGGGTCCCGGCGTCGTCGCCGAGCCACCGCCCGGCGGGTCGGGCACGGAGTTCGACCGTCTGCCCGCACCGGTGCGTTCCGTCCTCGACGCGCTCAACTGGGAGCGTGCGCTGGCCGTCGCGGAGGTCAGCGCGGCCGCCACGGTCGCCACCGGCGACACCCGGCGTGCCCTGGAGCTGCTGCGCCGGCGAGGTCTCGCCGAGACGTCCGACGCGGGCTGGCTCCTCGCACGGCGAGCCGACCTGGCCTGAGCGACGCGGCGGGGCACAGTGGACCCGTGGAGGAGATGGCGGAGGCATGGGCGGAGGCGCTGGCCGCCTTCGAGCGCCACCTACGTCACGAGCGCGGGCTGTCGGAGCACTCCGTGCGGGCGTACCTCACCGACCTCTCCACCCTCGCCGAGCACGCCGGTCGGCTGCGGGTCGACGACCCCCGCCACCTGACGTTGCGCACCCTGCGCAGCCACCTCGCCACCCAGCAGACCCTCGGCCGCGCCCGCACGACACTCGCGCGGCGCGCGACGTCCACCCGTGTCTTCACGGCCTGGCTCGTGCGGACCGGACGCGCCGACGAGGACGCCGGTGCTCTCCTGGCCAGCCCCAAGGCGCACCGCGAGCTACCCGCGGCGTTGAGCCGCACCGAGGTGCGTGACCTGCTGGACGCTGCGGGCCACCGGGCACGCAGCGACGGTCCCGTTGGCCTGCGGGACCACGCGATCCTCGAGCTGCTCTACGCCACCGGCGTCCGCGTCGGCGAGCTGTGCGGGCTCGACGTCGACGACGTCGACCACGCCCGACGGCTCGTGCGGGTCATGGGCAAGGGAGCCAAGGAACGGTCGGTGCCGTTCGGCGCACCGGCCGCCGAGGCGCTGCAGGCATGGTCGTCCGCGGGACGCCCGCACCTCGTCCGGGACGGGAGCGGGCCCGCCCTGTGGCTGGGTGTCCGCGGTGGACGACTCGACGTCCGCGCGGTGCGCGCCGTGGTGCACGACCGGCTCGCCGACGTCGACGGAGCACCCGACCTCGGTCCCCACGGGTTGCGGCACACGGCCGCCACCCACCTGCTCGAGGGCGGCGCCGACCTCCGCAGCGTCCAGGAGATCCTGGGGCACGCCTCGCTCGGGACCACCCAGATCTACACCCACGTCAGCTCCGAACGGTTGCGCGCGGCCTACCGCCAGGCCCATCCCCGCGCCTGACGTCGCGATCGGCGTCGGTCCCTCACACGAAGAGCATCGGGTCGACCGGCGCGCCGTCGCGCTCGACCATGAAGTGCAGGTGGCAGCCGGTGGACAGCCCGGTGGTGCCGACGCTGCCGATCCGCGTCCCGGCCTCGACCCGCTGGCCGACGACCACGGCGAAGGCCTGCAGGTGCGTGTAGCCGGTCCGTGTGCCGTCCCCGTGGTCGAGCACCACCCGCCAGCCGTAGGCGGGGTGCCGCTCGCGCAGCACGACCGTCCCGGCGGCGGCGGCCTGCACCGGGGTGCCGCACGGGGCGCCGAGGTCGACACCGTCGTGGAGCTTGCGAACACCGGTGACCGGGTGCACGCGCATGCCGAACGGCGACGTCACGGGACCGCCGACAGGACGCAGGAACGAGCCGTCGCCTGCCGTCGCTGGCCGCGGAGGTGGTCCGTCCGGGTCGACGAGGCGCACGCGCTGCCCTCGGCCCAGTCGCTCCAAGGGGTCGAGGTAGTCCTCGCCGAGCAGGCGACCGAGGTGCAGGCAGACCGTCGCACAGTGGCTGCCGGCCGGTCCCAGGCGACCGAGGCCCTGGCCGCGGTCGACCGCGTCTCCCACGGCGACGACGCGATCCTCGACGGGCTGGTAGGTGGAGCGTTCCGCACCGTGGGACACCGTGACCACGCCGACCCCAGCGACGGTCCCGGCGAAGGTCACGGTGCCCGGGGCGACGGCGCGGACGGTCTCCCCGGGCGCGCCGCTGAGGTCGACCCCACGGTGGCCGGCACCGTAGCGTGACGCCGGCAGGTCGAGGTCCCGGGCCACCGCGCGAGTGTCGAGCGGCCATGACCAGACCGCGTCCTGCTCGGCCCCGTCCGCCGCCGACGGCACCGTGACGAGGAGGAGCGAGACGGCCGTCGCGACCAGGAGGAGGCACCGGCGGACGGGCGATGCCTGGCCGGGAGATGAGGGCGAGGAGCAGTGCATGCGCTCAGCCAAGCGGCCTGCGGCCGAGGCGCCCACCGACGAGCTGCGCCCTTGTGGACACTGCGGCCCGGTCGGCTCGGCTGTGGATTTCCCGATTCCGCCGGACCTGGCGTACGATGAGCCCCATCACGTCCTCGGACGTGAAATTCGCACGCCCGTCCTCCTTGTGACGCGAGAGCCGAACACGGGCGCGGTCCTGGTCCCCTCGGGGTTGGCCCGCGCAGCACGGGTGTCAGGGCACCGCCGCCGGCGGTGCGACAACCAGGACCGGGCACACGCGTGCCCACGAAGGAGAAACGACCATGGCCGTCGTCACCATGCGCCAGCTGCTCGAGAGCGGCGTCCACTTCGGGCACCAGACCCGTCGGTGGAACCCCAAGATGAAGCGCTTCATCATGACCGAGCGCAACGGCATCTACATCATCGACCTGCAGCAGTCGCTGGCCTACATCGACGCCGGGTACGAGTTCGTCAAGAGCACCGTCGCGCGCGGCGGCACGATCCTGTTCGTCGGCACCAAGCGCCAGGCCCAGGAGCCCGTCGAGGAGCAGGCCAAGCGCGTCGGCATGCCCTACGTCAACCAGCGCTGGCTCGGTGGCATGCTCACCAACTTCCAGACGATGCACCAGCGCCTGCAGCGCATGAAGGAGCTCGAGGAGATCGACTTCGACGACGTGGCCGGCTCCGGCCGCACGAAGAAGGAGCTCCTGCAGATGCGTCGCGAGTACGACAAGCTCAACCGCACCCTCGGTGGCGTGCGCGACATGGGCCGCACCCCGTCGGCGGTCTGGATCGTCGACACCAAGAAGGAGCACCTGGCGGTCGACGAGTGCAAGAAGCTCGGCATCCCGATCGTCGCGATCCTCGACACCAACTGCGACCCCGACGACGTCGACTACCCGATCCCGGGCAACGACGACGCCATCCGCTCGGTCGGCCTGCTGACCCGGGTCGTCGCCGACGCCGTCGCCGAGGGCCTGATCGCCCGCAGCGGCGCCAAGACCGAGGGGGAGGCCGGCAACGAGCTCGGCTCCGAGGAGCCCATGGCCGAGTGGGAGCGCGAGCTGCTGCAGTCCAAGGACGCCCCGGCTGCCGAGGCACCCGCCGCCGAGGCTCCTGCTGCCGAGGCGCCCGCCGAGGAGGCCCCGGCCGCCGAGGCGACCGAGGCCGAGTCCGCCGAGACTCCCTCCGCCTGATCGCCACCCACCCACCCAGAATCTGAGGTAGACACCCCATGGCCATTGCAGCCGCAGACGTCAAGAAGCTCCGCGACGCCACGGGCGCCGGCATGATGGACGCCAAGAAGGCGCTCACCGAGGCCGACGGCGACTTCGACAAGGCGATCGAGATCCTGCGGATCTCCGGTGCCGCCAAGGCCGCCAAGCGCGGCGCCGAGCGCGAGGCCGGCTCCGGCCTGGTCGCCAGCGCCGGCTCGGCGCTCGTCGAGCTCAACTCCGAGACCGACTTCGTCGCCAAGAACGACCAGTTCGTCTCGCTCGCCGAGGAGCTCGCCACCGCTGCCGACGCCACCAAGCCGGCCTCGGTCGAGGAGTTCCGCGGCCAGCAGCTGCCGAGCGGCAAGACCGTCGACGAGGCCATCTCCGGGCTCGCGGCCGTCATCGGCGAGAAGCTCGAGCTGGGTCGCGTCGTGGCCTTCGACGGCCAGGTGGCCACGTACCTGCACCGTCGCGCCAGCGACCTGCCGCCGGCCGTCGGCGTGCTCGTCGAGTACACCGGTGACGACGTCGAGGCCGCTCGTGCCGCAGCCATGCAGATCGCCGCGATGCGTCCGCAGTACCTCAGCCGTGACGAGGTCCCGGCCGACGTCGTGGCCAAGGAGCGCGAGATCGCCGAGGCCACCGCACGCGAGGAGGGCAAGCCCGACCAGGTCGTCGCCAAGATCGCCGAGGGCCGCCTCAACGGGTTCTTCAAGGACGTCGCGCTGCTCGACCAGCCGTCGGTCCAGGACAACAAGAAGTCCGTCAAGGCGATCCTGGACGAGGCCGGTGTCACGATCACCCGCTTCGCCCACATCGAGATCGGCGCCTGAGGCACCACCGCACGACCCATCGACGAAGGGACCGGATCGACCATGGACGAGACCACCACGGACGATCCGGTCCCTGTTCGTCGGGTGCTGCTGAAGCTGTCCGGTGAGGTGCTGGGTGGTGGGTCCCTCGGCATCGACCCCGACGTCGTCAACGGCATCGCCGCCCAGATCGCCGAGGCCGTCAAGGACGGCGTGCAGGTAGGGATCGTCGTCGGCGGCGGCAACTTCTTCCGCGGTGCCGAGCTCAGCCAACGGGGCATGGAGCGTTCGCGTGCCGACTACATCGGCATGCTCGGCACGGTCATGAACTGCCTCGCCCTGCAGGACTTCTGCGAGAAGCAGGGCATCGAGACGCGGGTGCAGTCGGCCATCACGATGGGCCAGGTCGCCGAGCCGTACATCCCACGCCGGGCCATCCGGCACCTGGAGAAGGGCCGCGCGGTGATCTTCGGCGCCGGCGCCGGCATGCCGTACTTCAGCACCGACACGGTCTCGGCCCAGCGTGCGCTGGAGATCAAGGCCGACGCGGTGCTCATGAGCAAGAACGGGGTCGACGGCGTCTACACCGCCGACCCGCGGACCGATCCCGACGCCCGACTGCTCTCGGAGGTCTCCTTCGAGGACGCCCTGCGCCACGGCTTGAAGGTCGTCGACGCGGCCGCGTTCGCGTTGTGCATGGAGAACGCGCTGCCGATGATCGTGTTCGGCATGGAGGGTGAGGGGAACATCTCCCGAGCGCTGCGAGGTGAGAGGATCGGCACGCTGGTCCATGACGGATCGGCGACGACGACAGGAGAAGCACCGTGATCGACCAGACGCTGCGCGAGGCCGACACCAAGATGGGCAAGGCCGTCGAGCACACCCGCGAGGAGTTCGCCGCGATCCGCACCGGTCGTGCCCATCCGGCGATGTTCGCCCAGATCACGGCCGAGTACTACGGCACGCCCACGCCGCTGCAGCAGCTCGCCGGGTTCCAGGTCCCCGAGCCGCGCACCGTGATCATCAGCCCCTACGACGCCGGCGCCAAGCCGGCGATCGAGCGGGCCATCCGCGACTCCGACCTCGGCGTCAACCCGACCGACGACGGCAAGGTGCTGCGCGTGACGCTGCCCGAGCTGACGGAGGACCGGCGCAAGGAGTACATCAAGCTCGCCAAGAGCAAGGCCGAGGACGGGCGGGTCGCGGTGCGGGGCGTGCGCCGCAACGCCAAGCAGTCGCTCGACAAGGCCGAGAAGGACTCCGAGATCAGCCAGGACGAGAACGTCGGCGCCGAGAAGCGCCTCGACGCCCTCACCAAGAAGCACGTCGAGCTGATCGACGAGATGCTCAAGAACAAGGAAGCGGAGCTCCTTGAGGTCTGAGGCACCGACCGACGGACCAGCAGGAGAGCCCGACCCGGCCGTGGCTCAGAAGCAGAGCCGCGCCGGCCGCAACCTGCCGGCGGCGATCGCCGTCGGTGTCGGGCTCGCGGGCACCGTCATCGCGTCGTTGGTCCTGCTCAAGGACGTCTTCGTCCTGGTCGTCGTGGTGGCGCTCGGGATCGGGCTGTGGGAGCTGACGCGGGCCTTCCGCACCGCCGACATCACCGTCCCCGTCCTGCCGGTGCTCACCGGCGGCACGTTCATGCTGGTGGGTGCCTTCTACGGCGGCATGGAGACCGCTGCCGTGGCGATGGCGCTGACCGTCATCGGCACGCTGGTCTGGCGCCTGTCCGACGGCGCGAACGGCTTCGTCCGCGACGCCAGTGCCGGCGTGTTCTCCCTGTCCTACCTGTACCTCATGGGCGTCTTCGTCCTGCTCATGCTCGTCGAGGACGACGGACCGTGGCGCATCGTGGCGTTCATCGTCGTCACGGTCGGCTCCGACATCGGGGGCTACGTCGCCGGCATCCTGTTCGGTCGGCACCCGATGGCTCCGACGATCAGCCCCAAGAAGTCCTGGGAGGGCTTCGCCGGCTCGCTCACCTTCGGCGTGCTCGTCGGCGTCCTCGTCGTGCTCTACGGCCTGCAGGGCCCGTGGTGGGCCGGGGTGGTCCTCGGGGTGGCCGCGGTCATCATGGCCACGCTCGGCGACCTCTCGGAGTCGCTCATCAAGCGCGACCTCGGGATCAAGGACATGGGCGACCTCCTGCCCGGGCACGGCGGGCTCATGGACCGGCTGGACTCGCTCATCGCGGTCGCGCCCGTCGCCTGGCTGATCCTGTACTACCTGGTTCCCGTGGCCTGAGGGCTGGGCCGCCCCGTGTCAGCGCTGCGGGACTACGCCGCCGCCACCAACCAGCCCCCCTTGCAGGGCGGTCCTCGCGCGTTCGACGAGGTGGTGGCACCGGACGGCACGCTCCGCAGGCCGTGGCGTGCCCTGGCCGCCGGCCCGCTCGACCTCGCCGACGTCGACCTGCGACGGGTCGCGCACCAGATCGGACGTCACCTCGAGGACGACGGCGTCACGTACCGGCGCCCCGGCGGCACGTCCGACCGCTGGCACCTCGACCCGCTGCCGCTGGTCGTCACCGCGCAGGAGTGGGCGACGCTGAGCGGGGGGCTCGCGCAGCGCGCCGAGCTCCTCGACGCCGTGGCCGACGACCTCTACGGGCCGCGGCGCCTCCTGCGGGAGGGCGTCCTGCCGCCAGAGCTCGTGCTCGCCCACCGAGGGTTCCGTCGCGAGGTCTCGCGACCCCGCCGGGCCGGTCGGTCCCTGCACGTGGTGGCGTGTGACCTCACGAGGACCGCGTCCGGGCAGTGGCAGGTGGTGGCGGACCGGACCCAGGCTCCATCGGGTCTCGGGTACGCGTTGGAGAACCGTCGCGTGACGTCCCGTGCCATCACGCCGACACCTCTCGACGCCCCCGTCCACCGGCTCGCGCCCTTCGTCCCCGTGCTGCGCGACGCGCTCGCCGGTGCCGCGCCGCGCACCGCGAGTGACCCGCGCATCGTGCTGCTGACGCCCGGTCCCGAGTCGGAGACGGCCTACGACCAGGCGCACCTGGCGACGGTGCTCGGCATCCCACTCGTCCGCGGCGACGACCTCGTCGTCCGCGGAGGTGCCGTGTGGATGCGGGTGCGGGGCCGACTCGAGCGGGTCGACGTCGTCCTGCGGCGCGTCGATGCCGCGTGGTCGGACCCGCTGGAGCTGCGCGGGGACTCCCGGCTCGGGGTGCCGGGTCTGGTGGAGGCCGACCGGCGGGGCAGCGTGCGCGTCGTCAACGGCTTCGGCACCGGGGTCCTGGAGAACCCGGGTCTGCTGCCCTTCATGGACCACGTCTGCGAGGTGCTGCTCGACGAGCCGTTGCGGCTGCCCTGCGTGCCCGTGCACTGGCTCGGCGATCCGGCGACGCTGGCGCGTCTGCGGACCGACCTGCTCGACCTGGAGGTCCGCGCCATCGACGGTGGCGGCGTGCTCGACGCCGACGCCCCCGACGCGCTGCTCGCGGCCGTCGAGGCGGCCCCCCACCGCTACGTCGCCGGCGAGCCGATCGTGTGGTCGCGTGCGCCGCGGCTGGACGCGGGGACCCTGACGGCGTGCGAGGTGTCCCTGCGGGCCTTCACGGTGGCGCACGGCAGCGGGTACCGCCCCCTCGCCGGCGGGCTGGGCTCGGTCCTGCAGGACGGTCGCTCCATCGCGAGCAAGGACGTGTGGGTGCTCAAGGAGTCCGCGTCAGAGCCCGACCAGGGGCTGGAGGAGCCCGCGCGTCCGTCGGTCGCCTCCGGCGCTGCGCCGATCGCCGTGCCCCGCGTGCTGCAGGACCTGTACTGGTTCGGACGCTACGCCGAGCGGGCCGAGCACGGCGTGCGGTCGCTGCTGGCCCTGCCCGCAGTGGGCGACGGGCTCGATCTCGACCGGATCGGCCCCGGCGACCCGGCGGCCGAGGCCCTGCTGGGGGTGCTCGGTGCGAGCGGAGCTCCGGGCGAGCGCGATGCCCGGTGGTTGCAGTCGATCCTCCTGGACGAGCGTCGTCCCTCCTCGGTGGCGCAGTCGCTGGTAGCCCTGCGGGCGGTGGCCGCCTCGGTCCGCGACCAGCTGTCGATCGACGTGTGGCGTGCCTTCGCCGTCACCGACCGGGCCGTGGCCTCGGCCGGGACGGATCTCGCCGTGACCGCGGAGCAGGTGCTCGTCGGGCTGCTCGCGTTGCGCGGGACGACCGAGAGCATGGTGCACGACGACGGGTGGCACGCGCTCGAGGTCGGCCGCGCCCTCGAGCGGGCCCTGCAGGTGGGTGCCCTGCTGAGTCGCACCGTGACCACGATGCGACCACTCTCGGTGGAGGAACGGGTGCACGAGGCCGTGCTGGGGGCGACGGAGAGCGTGGTGACCCACCGGCGTCGCCACCGCGGACGGGTGCGCCTGGTGGGGTTGCTCGAGCTGCTCCTGACCGACCCGGACAACCCGCGGTCGCTCGCGGCCGCGCTCGAGCGCCTGGGACATGCCCTGGCCCGCCTGCCGATGTCGACGTCGAGCTCGCGTCCCGAGCGGCTCCTGGAGGACCTCGTGGCACAGGTGCGCGACGTCGACCTGTCGGCGCTCGCCCGGGTCAGCGGTCAGCGTCGCCGCGGTCTGGAGGACCACCTCGAGGACGTGGAGGGCCAGCTGACCCGCCTCGCCGACGCGTTCGCCGAGCTGCACCTCGTCTCGGGGCCGTCGCCGCGCTCGCTCACCCTGGCGCGGAGGGTCTCGTCGTGAGGTGGCACGTGCGGCACCGCACGCGGTACACCTACGACGACGTCGTGACCGACAGCTACGGCCACGCGGTGCTGCTTCCCCGTGACGTGCCGGGTCAGCGGGTGCTCTCGGCGCAGGTCGACGTGGATCCGGTCGCCGTGGATCGCTCGGAGGACATCGACCACTTCGGCAACCGCGTGACCTACCTGCAGGTCGACGTCCCGCACACCCGGCTGACGGTCGAGGCGGACCTCGACGTCGAGGTCGAGCCGGCCTCCATCGACCCCGAGGCGCTCGGCGCTCCGTGGGAGGCAGCTCGACCGCGGGCACTCGACGGCGTCCCCGCGTGGGAGGTGGTCGAGCTGGCTCTGGAGTCGCCGTCGATCGGCCACGGTGGTGCGGTGCTCGACTACGCACGGCCGTCGTTCCCTCCGGGCCGGGCCCTGGGGGAGGCCGCCCGTGACCTGATGCACCGCGTCCACGACGACTTCGCCTACGAGCCCGGCACGACGAGCGTCACGTCGACGATCGACGACGTCCTGGCCGCCCGGGCCGGGGTCTGCCAGGACTTCGCGCAGCTGATGATCGCGTGCCTGCGCAGCCAGGGCCTCGCCGCGCGCTACGTGAGCGGCTACCTCGCCACCGATCCGCCGCCGGGGCGCGAGCGGGTCGTCGGGGCCGACGCCACCCACGCCTGGGTGGCCGTGTGGACGCCGGCCGGTGAGTGGCTGGCGCTCGATCCGACGAACGACCAACCGGTGGGCGAGCGTTACGTCACGATCGCCTGGGGCAGGGAGTACGCCGACGTCTCGCCGCTCAAGGGCGTCATCGTCTCCGAGGCGTCGTCGTCCGAGCTCGAGGTCCAGGTGGACGTCCTGCCGGCATGATCGGTGTGACGTCGCCGGTGGGCCGGGTCTGAGGCTGCGCCGGTGGTCGCGAGGGGCGAGGATGGGCAGGTGAAGGCCTTCTCTTGTCGCATCTGCGACTCCCCGCTCTTCTTCGAGAACTCTACCTGCGTCACGTGCGGTGCGGTGCTGGCCTACTCGTGTCCCGAGCACGACATCGTCCCCCTCGAGGAGGACGGGACCTACGTCGACGCCGACGACGTCCGCTGGTACCGGTGCGCGAACCTCGAGCTGTCGGACTGCACCTGGTTGACCGACGTCGAGGGCGGTCAGTGCTTCTCCTGCGACCTGACCCGGACCCGCCCCAACGACGCCGACGCGAAGGGGTTGTCGCAGTTCGGAGTGGCCGAAGCCGCCAAGCGGCGTCTGGTGGTCGAGCTCGACGCCCGCGGGCTGCCGATCGTCGGTCGCGAGGAGGATCCTGAGGGCGGTCTCTGCTTCGACCTGCTCTCGAGCGTCGCCGAGAACGTCGTGATCGGGCATGACAACGGCGTCATCACGATCGACCTCGCCGAGGGTGACGACGCCCACCGGGCGAAGGTCCAGGCACAGCTCGACGAGCCCTACCGCACCATGCTCGGGCACTTCCGCCACGAGGTCGGTCACTACTACGAGGGCGTCCTGGTCGGCGACGGTCCGCTGCGTGCGGACTACCGCGCGCTGTTCGGCGACGAGTCCGTCGACTACCAGGAGCAGATCGATCGCCACTACGCCGAGGGCCCGCCGCAGGACTGGGCGGAGTCGTACATCAGCACGTACGCGACGATGCACCCGTTCGAGGACTTCGCGGAGACGTTCGCGCACTGGATGCACATCAGCGAGACGATCGACTCCGCCCGGGCCCAGGCCCTGGTCACCGTCGATCCGGACGCGTTCTCCCTGTTCGCCGACCTCGTGAACGGGGTGTGGGTGCCGCTCTCGGTCGCGCTCAACCAGATCAACCGAGCGATGGGTCGCGACGACCTCTACCCGTTCGTCATCGCCCCGCCCGTCCTCGACAAGCTCGAGTTCGTCGCCGCCCTCACCCGCCCCCACGCCGCCGCGTCACAGCCTCCCGCGAGTGGCGCAAACCTGGCTTTATGAGACGGCGTGTCGCGCTCGATTGCGCCACTCGGTGAGCACAGTGCGCCACTCGGTGGGCACAGTGCGCCACTCGCGTCGTCCGGGATCGTCGGATTCGTGACCGCGTGGTGGCGTCTGGGAGGATGGGGGGATGAGCGAGGAGTCCCGGACCGCCCTGCCGCTGGTCTTCGAGCAGCCGCGCGGACGCAAGAAGCCGCCGCGACACCTCGCGGACCTCACGCCCGAGGAGCGGACGGCCCTCGCGGCCGAGCTCGGTGAGCCCGCGTTCCGCCTGAAGCAGGTCGCCCACCACTACTTCGCCAAGCTCGAGCGCGACCCCGCGGCGATGACGGACCTGCCTGCCGCCAGCCGCGACGCGATCGTCGAGGCCGCCCTGCCGGAGCTGCTGCACAGCGTCCGGGTGATGGAGGCCGACCGCGGCACCACCCGCAAGACGCTGTGGCGCCTGTTCGACGGTGCGCTCGTCGAGTCGGTGCTGATGCGCTACTCCGATCGGGCCACCCTGTGCGTCTCCAGCCAGGCCGGCTGCGGCATGGCGTGCCCCTTCTGCGCGACGGGTCAGGGCGGACTGCAGCGCAACATGAGCACCGGCGAGATCATCGACCAGGTGGTCGACGGGGCGGCCGCCATGGCGAACGGTCTCGTCCCCGGAGGTCCCGGTCGGCTCTCGAACATCGTCTTCATGGGGATGGGCGAGCCCATGGCCAACTACAAGGCCGTCATCGGCGCGATCCGTCGCATGGTGGCGCCGGCCCCTGACGGGCTCGGCCTGTCGGCGCGCAACATCACGCTCAGCACGGTCGGGCTCGTGCCGCGGATCCGCCAGCTCACCGACGAGGGCATCCCGGTGACGCTCGCACTCTCCCTGCACGCCCCCGACGACGAGCTGCGCAACGAGCTCGTCCCGATCAACACCCGCTTCTCGGTCCACGAGGCCGTCGAGGCGGCGTGGGACTACGCGCGCGTGACCAGGCGTCGGGTCTCGATCGAGTACGCGATGATGCGCGACATCAACGACCAGGCGTGGCGTGCGGACCTCCTCGGCGACGTCCTCAACGCCTACGGCGACTGGGGTTGGGTGCACGTGAACCTCATCCCGCTCAACCCGACGCCCGGTTCGAAGTGGACCGCGTCGCGGCGTGAGGACGAGCGTGAGTTCGTGCGCCGCCTCGAGGCCAAGGGCATCCCCACCACCGTCCGCGACACCCGCGGCAGCGACATCGACGGCGCCTGCGGCCAGCTGGCGGCCGCGGAGTGACGCAGGCGCCGACCGGGCGGCCGCGGCTCGTCGCCACCGACCTGGACGGCACGCTGCTGCGATCGGACGGCTCGCTGTCCGAGCGCACGACGACGGCGATCGCCGAGGCCGAGCGGGCAGGCATCGACGTCGTGTTCGTCACGGCCCGCCCCCCGCGGTGGCTGCACGACCTCGCCGACGCCGTCGGCGGGCACGGGGTCGCGCTGTGCGCCAACGGAGCCTTCGTCCTCGACGTCGGCCGGCGTGAGGTCGTCGAGTCCTGGCCGTTCGACGCGGCGCAGCTCGCCGACGTCACCACCGACCTGCGTGCGGCCGTCCCGGGCATCGCCTTCGCCGTGGAGTGTGCCGACGGGATGCGCCGCGAGGAGGACTTCGTGGACCACTACGCCGACGAGCACGAGCCGGGCTCGGTCGACGGAGCGCTGGCCGGGAAGCTGTTGGCTCGGGCACCCCACCTGCCGGACGAGGAGTTCCTGCAGCGGGTCGAGCGCGCGGTCCAGGGCCGTGCGGAGCTCGGCTTCTCCGGTGCGGTCGGTCTGGCCGAGCTGACGCCGAAGGACGTCACGAAGGCCTCGGGACTCGCACGGTGGTGTGCAGGTCGCGGCATCGACCAGGCCGACGTGTGGGCGTGCGGTGACATGCCGAACGACCTGCCGATGCTGCGCTGGGCGGGCCGCTCCTTCGCCGTCGCGAACGCCCACGACAGTGTGCTGGCCGAGGCCGACGAGCGGCTCGGATCCAACGACGACGACGCCGTCGCCGATCTGCTCGAGTCGCTCGTGACGGTCTGAGCGGGACTCAGAGCGGGTTCGGCAGCAACAGCTCGGTGTTCCGGTCCGCCGGCGTGCCGCTGTAGCCGGCTCCGGCCTGAGGGTCGTTGGCGGCGAGCTCTCGACCGAGGCCGGCGAGACGCAGGGGGTCGGCGAGCGATCCGGAGTGCGACGTCGGCCCCGCGTGGTCGACCATCGTCGTGAACAGGGAGATGGTGCCGTCACGGTTGTCGGCGAGCTCGATGAGCCGGGACTGCTGGGGGAAGTCGATGTGCGACGCGCTGTTGATCTCCCAGAACCCGCTCGTGCCGTCGGGGGAGCGATGGGCGGTGACGGCGTTCTTGTGCGTGTGCCCGTTGACCCACGCCACGACCTGCGGATGGGCCAGCAGGAGGTCGACGACGGCCGGTCCGGGGACCCGCGGGTCGAGGTCGAGGCCGGTGGCGACCAGCGGGTTGTTCATCGTGGCGGAGGTGTGGTGGCTGAAGACCATGACGTAGCGGTCGGTGGAGCGCTCGAGGACGCCACGCAGCCAGGCGAGCTGTGTCGCGTCGATCGATCCGTCGGCGTAGCCGTTCGGGTTCACGCTGTCGAGCGCGATGCACCGGACCGGGCCTGCGTCGAAGGCGTAGTAGGCGGTGCCCCGGGATCGGTTGTCCGCGGTGAAGCCGTGGCCCACGGGGGTGCCGGTGGTGCGGAAGTGCTCCTCCACGACCTGACGGCGGGTGAGCGAGCGACGCTCGGGGTCTGCCGTGACGAGGCGGGCCCCGAGCAGGGTCGTGGAGGCCAGGAGCAGCGTGGGGTCGACGCCCCGCAGCGCGGCCAGGACGTCGGCCTGGGAGACCCCCGGTGGCAGCGTGGTGGGCTTGAGCGGGCCCGTCCCGATCACGCCCAGTCCGAGCCCGGGCGGGAAGTTGCCCTGGACGAGACCGTCGTGGTTGCCGAAGACCGAGTACCACGGGGTCGACAGCCCCTGTGCCGTGAAGGGACGACGCGCGGCGTCGAGCAGTCCGTCGACCCGGGGGAAGCCGAACCGCGAGCGGTAGGTGTCGTTGACCGTCCCCTCGGGGTGCCAGTAGTGGCTGTCGCGCGTGCGGTTGTCGTGGACGCCCTCCCACCGGCTGCGGCTGCCGGAGTCCGGACGGACCGTCGTGCCGTCCAGGACGTCGATGTTCCAGCGGACCTCGTTGTACTGGCAGTTGTCGGAGTTGTCGCCCGTCTGGATCGCGAAGGCCAGGTCGGCACCCGTGACGGGCCCGGTGCGGACGGCGTTGACGGCGCGGACCATCGCGTCGCTGATCTGGGCCGAGAGCATCTCCTGGGGCCGGTAGCTGGACGTCAGCAGACCGCCGAGCGTGGGGTCTCCGGCGGTGTACTGGTCCTCGAGCCGGTCGAGGAACTCCACGCGCAGCGGGGACTGTGCGTCGATGATGTGCACGTCGGTCAGGTGCGTGAAGGCGAGGAGGGGACGCCTCGTGCCGACGCGCCCGGGGCGCGCGAGCCCACCAAGGTCGGTACGGACGACGTGCGCCTCACCCGGTGCCGCGACGATCGGCGTGTAGCCGAGCGGGCCGGGCGCCCCGCGCACCAGGCGTCGGGCGACGGTCGTTCGCGCGGCCGAGGAGGGCGAGGCGAGGGCGGACGATGTCGGCAGGCCGGCCGCGGCCACGCCGGCGACGATGGCGCCGGAGCGCAGGAGGGTGCGTCGAGTCAGGCTCACGACGCATGCAACGAGCGAGACGTGATGCAAGTCACGGCCGATGTCCGACGTGCTGACGCGGCGTCCCGGCCCCACGGCTCGCTCGCTAGATTGACGCCATGCTCGACGTGACCCGCGACGGTGCCGTGACCATCCTGACGTTGCAGCGACCGGAGCGTCGCAACGCACTGGACCTCGGGCTCTGCCAGGCGATCCACCGGGCGGTCGACGACGCGGTCGCCGACGACGCGCGCGCGATCGTCGTCACGGGGGAGGGCACCGCCTTCTGCTCGGGGGCCGACCTCGGTGGCGTGTACGGCGGGGACGCTGCCGCGCCCACGAGCGAGGGTGGCTTCCTGGAGGTGCTGTACGGGATGCTGCACCACCTGGCGGAGGTTCCCGTGCCGATCGTCGCGGCGGTCAACGGCCCGGCCATCGGAGCCGGGACGCAGCTCGCCATGGCCTGCGACCTCCGGGTCGCCGACGAGTCGGCGCGCTTCGCCGTGCCGACCGCGAAGAACGGCATGGCCGTCGACGCCTGGACCATCCGCACGCTGGCGGCGCTCGCGGGCACGGGTCCGGCGCGCCGGCTCATGCTCGCGGCCGAGTCGCTCTCGCGCGACGAGGCGCTGCACCACGGTCTCGTCGACCGCGCGGGCGACGTCGAGGCGGCCGTTGCCTGGGCGCACGAGATCGCCGAGCTGGCGCCCCTCGCGCTCGCGTACAACAAGGCCGTCGTCAACGGCACGGCCACGGACACCGAGATCGAGGAACGGTTCACCAGCATCTGGGCGAGCGACGACGTCCGCGAGGCGGCGCAGGCTCGTGCCGAGAAGCGCGCGCCGGTCTTCCGGGGCCGCTGATGCCGTCGCTGGGGTTCGCGATGCTCGACCGGCACGTCGTGGCGGGCCGGGCCGACGACCTCGCCGTCGACGTGGACGGGGCGACACTGACGTTCGCTCGGCTCCTGGAGCACACCGCTGCGCTCGCCGGCGGGTTGAAGGTGCTCGGGGTCGGCGAGGGAGATCTCGTCGTGGTCGACCTGCCGCCGGGGCCCGAGCGGGTCACGGCGGTGTGCGCTTGTCTGCGCCTGGGGGCGTTGCCCGGGCGGTCCGGCCGCCCCGGCGGGAGCACTGGACCTCGGGCCGGCACCGGTGTGCAGGTGCGACACGTCGACGGCGTGTCCGTGGTGACGGCAGGGGCGGACCGGATCGACCTCGTCACGGTGCGGCGGGCCGGCACCTCGGACCCGGCTGTCGCCCTGCCCGGCGACGCCGAGGGGTTCGGCGCGGAGGCCGAGGCGTGCGCGCCCGACGTCGTGCTGCCGCTGCTGGCGGGCCGGCCCGTCACCGTCTGACGCCTGCCCTCCGTTCCTGCTCGCCGCCGCCCGCGTCCGTTCCCTCGGACGTGGAGGGGTCTTGACACGCCGGCGCCCGGGAGTAGCATCCGAACGGTGGTAGGTCATACATACACCGACAGGCGATCCGTACGGCGTCAGGAGACGATCGACGAGATCCTCGAAGCGGCCTGGCGCCTGGCGGGCGCGCACGGCGTGGCCGGGTTGTCACTGCGTGAGCTGGCCGGAGAGGTCGGCATGCGTCCGCAGTCGCTGTACTCCTACTTCGAGTCCAAGAACGCCATCTACGACGCCATGTACGCCCAGGGGTGCCGGGAGTTCGCCGACGGGCAGCGGGAGTGGGAGCTCGTCGGGGACGCGCGGGCGGACCTGAGGCTGATCGCCGGGTACGTGACCGCGTTCTGCACGGCGAACCCGGTTCGGTACCAGCTGATGTTCCAACGGACGGTCCCGGGCTTCGAGCCGTCAGCGGAGTCCTTCGCGCTCGCCGTGGCGAGCCTGTCGGCGGTGCAGGCGCACCTCGCCTCGCTCGGCATCGACGGGCCAGGCGACATCGACCTCTTCACTGCGGTCTTCACCGGCGTGGTGGACCAGCAGATCTCCAATGATCCAGGGGGTGATCGCTGGAGTCGACTCATCGACCGGGCTGTCGACATGTACGTCGACCACGTCGAGTCCACCCACCGTGAGGAACCCCCGCCATGACCGTCACCGCCGTCGACGAGATCGCGCCGACCACCAGGACCGAGGCTCGCGTGCTCGCCCGCACCGAGTACGAACGCCTCGCCGACCAGCTCCGCTCGCTCACCGCGCAGGACTGGCGCAGACCGACCGACTGCCCGGGGTGGGACGTCCGCGCGGTGGCCGGCCACTGCGTCGGGATGCTGTCGGACTTCTCCTCGTACCGCTCCATGATCCGTCGCGTGCGTGCCGCCGAGAAGGCCGCCGCACGCGACGGCGGACCGATGGTCGACTCGATGACCGCCCTGCAGGTGAGCGAGTACGCCCCACTGAGCGTCGAGCAGCTCATCGACCGGGTGGACGAGCACGGTCCCAAGGCGGCACGGTGGCGCACCCGGGTCCCCTTCCCGCTGCGGGCGATGCCGATGAAGGAGGAGGTGGGCGGCCGGCCCGAGACCTGGCGGCTGGGATTCCTGCTCGACACGATCCTGACCCGCGACCCGTGGATGCACCGGGTCGACATCGCCCGGGCGACCGGTCATGACCTGGTGCTCACCGCCGACCACGACGGCCGCATCGTGGCCGGCGTGGTCGCCGAGTGGGCCCGGCGCCACGGGCGGCCGTTCGAGCTCGAGCTCACCGGACCGGCCGGCGGGCGGTTCGTGGCCGGTGCCGGTGATCGTGAGCGGCTCCACCTCGACGCCGTGGAGTTCTGCCGCATCCTCTCCGAGCGCGCGCCCGGGAGCGGCCTGCTGGCCCAACCGGTCCCGTTCTGATCTGGCGACCGCTCGGAGCGGCTCCACGACCGCCGAGCGGTCAGCCGTCGGCGACCAGGGCCTCCACGCCGGCCCAGACGCGCCGCCGGGCTTGCACGTCCTCCCCACGGCCGGGCAGGAAGGACGTCGGCCGTGGCCGACGATCGCACCAGAACAGCCCACTGCGTCGGCGGCCCCCGGGAGCGGCGACGAGCCACACGATCGTGTCGGCACCGTCCTCGGGCGTTCGCAGGAACGGACCGAGCAGGGACGCGAACCGCGGGAGCGCGTCCGTGACACCGGGGGTGTCGGCCCACCCCGGATGCATGCTGTTCACGGCGATCGAGTCCTCGCGGAGCTCGTCGGCGAGCTCCTCGGCCAGGACGACCTGCAGACGCTTGGTGCGCGCGTAGGCGCGCACCCCGTCGTAGTCACCGTCGCGATACTCGAGGTCCCCGGCGATCGTGGCGTCCAGCGGGGCGGTGTACATGCCGCCGGACGAGACCACCACGACCCGCGGGTCGTCCGAGGAGGCGAGCAGGGGACGGAGCAGCCTGGTCAGCAGCAACGGTCCCAGGACGTGCGTGGCCAGCGTCGACTCGTGACCCTGCACCGACTCCTGCCGCTGCGCGGGCATGACGCCCGCGCAGTGGACGAGGGCGTCCAGGCTCGCGTGGTCCTGGCGCAGCCGCTCGGCGTAGGCACGCACGGCATCGAGGTCCGAGACGTCGCAGACGTCCTCGACGACCCGGGTCCCGGGCACGGCGTGCCGGATCCGGTCCGCCGCCGCAGCGAGGCGCTCGGCGGTGCGTCCGACGAGGTGGACCGAGGCGCCGAGGCGGGCGAGACCGACTGCGGTGGCCTCGCCCAGACCTCCGCTGGCGCCGGTGACGACGACGCGCCGGCCGACGAGCGCACCGGCATCGGGGTCGGCCGGCCACCAGCGTCGCCGTACCCGCGGACCGATGGAGGTGTATCCGAGCACGACGGACTTGTCGAGCAGGGTGTCGAGGGCGGAGGTGACCGATGTGCTCATGGTCCAACGCTAGGGCGAGCGGCGTCACGGAGCAGTCCGGCCTCGTGGACGCAGATCGCCACCTGCACCCGGTTCACGGTGCCCAGCTTGTCGAAGACGTGGGAGACGTGCGCCTTGACGGTGGCGAGGCTCACGTAGAGCTCGGCGGCGATCTCGGCGTTGGACCCTCCGCGAGCGATCGCGATGGCGACGTCCCTCTCGCGCTCGGTGAGCAGGTCGAGGCGGGCCCGGGCCTGCTCCGAACGCGTGTCCGGACCGCTGCCCTCGGTGACCTGCTCGATGAGGCGTCTCGTGATGCCGGGGGACAGGGCGGGCTCGCCGCCGGCGACCGCGCCGATGGCGTCGGCGATCTGCGCCGGCGGCGTGTCCTTCAGCAGGAAGCCGTGGGCGCCGGCCGCCAGCGCCCGGACGACGTAGTCGTCGGCGTCGAAGGTCGTGAGCACGATCACCTTGGTCCCGCGGTCGAGCTCGACGATGGCGCGGGTGGCGTCGATGCCGTCCATGACCGGCATCCGCAGGTCCATGAGGACGAGGTCGACCCCGCCGGCCTGGACGGCCTCGAGTGCCGCGCGACCGTCGCCGACCTCGCCGACCACCTCGACGCCGTCCTCCTCGCCGAGCATGAGGGTCAGTCCCGCCCGGACCAGGGCGTCGTCGTCGCAGATCAGCACGCGGGTCATGGGGGCCACGGTAGTGCCCCCTCCAGGACGAAGGAGTCGTGCTCGAGCCGGTGCCGCAAGGTGCCTCCGGCGAGCTCGGCGCGCTCCTGCAGGCCCACGAGTCCGAGCCCGGAGGCGGGCACGGCCGCCGTAGGGCCGAGCGGCAAGCGGTTGCGGACCGAGATCTCCAGCGACTCACCGGCTCGTCCCGCGATGCGGACCTGGACGAGCGTGTCAGGTGCGTGCTTGCGGGCGTTGGTGAGCGCCTCCTGCACCAGTCGGTAGGCCGTGCGCCCGACGGTGGGCGGGACGACGTCGAGGTCGACGTCCTCGGTGTGCACGAGCAGACGCATCCCGCCGTCGCGTGCCTCCTCGAGCAGGGTCGCCAGGTCCGAGGCGTCGGGCTGCGGGGGCTCGGGCACGGCGTCACCGGCGTCCTCGCGCAGCACCCCGAGCACCTCGCGCAGCTCCACCAGCGCCTGGTGCGCGGTCGACCGGATGAGTCCGGCGGTCTCACGGACCTGGGTCGGCTCCAGGTCGGAGCGGTAGGTCAGGGCGCCGGCGTGCATCGTGACCAGGGAGATCCGGTGGGCCAGCACGTCGTGCATCTCGCGGGCGATCCGGGCACGCTCGGCGGTGCGCGCCTGGGCGATGCGCGCGGCCTGCTCGGTCTCGGCGGTGCGTGCACGGTCCCGCAGGCTCTGCAGGAGCTCACGTCGTGAGCCGACGTACATCCCCCACCCGATGGTGAACCCGACGACGACGGCGATGAGCGGGTAGATGATGACGGCCTCGACGTCGACCGTCGGGTCGAAGGCGGTGAGCACGACGCCGGCGACGAAGGACAGGATCGCCAGTGGCACGATCTCGCGCCACCGGCGTCGCGTCGCCAGGGAGAACAGCGCGAGGGTCGCCGCGCCCCCGGCGGAGGCCGAGACGGCGGTCGCCAGGGTGATCACCGTCGTCACGACGACCGGGTGCTCGCGCCGCCACCAGGCCACCACCAGGCACGTCAGACCGAGCGCGAGGTCCAGCCAGAACCAGGAGCGGGCCTCGCGCCACTGCCAGATCGCCAGCTCCGACCAGGCCAGGGCGCCGATGAGCGCCGCCAGCACGAACCGCCACGCGATGCCCCAGCGGGTCAGGGCAGGGGCGGACGAGGTCATGGCGTCACCCTAGGACGATCCGCGGGCCTTCCACCTCGGGCGGAGGTCGCGGCCGGCTCGTCCTTTCGGCTGAGGCCGTTCCCGCCTCGGGGTGGATGTGTCCGGCCGACGCGTCGGGCAGAGTATGGGCCATGATCCAGGTCGAACACCTCACCAAGACGTACGGGGGCTTCACCGCCGTCGACGACGTCTCCTTCACCTGCCGGCCCGGCACGGTCACCGGGTTCCTCGGACCGAACGGCGCCGGCAAGTCCACGACGATGCGCATCATGGCCGGTCTGACCATCGCCTCGTCCGGGAAGGCGACCGTCTCCGGCGTGAGCTACCGCGACATCCCCAACCCGGGCACCCAGGTCGGCGTCCTGCTGGACGCCTCGGCCCAGCACGCGGGCCGCACGGGTCGCGAGGTCCTCACCATCGGGCAGAAGACGATGGGCCTGCCGGCCTCGCGCGTCGACGAGATGCTCGATCTCGTCAGCCTCACCGACAAGGAGTCCAAGCGGCGGGTGCGCAACTACTCGCTCGGCATGCGGCAGCGGCTCGGCATCGCCCACGCGCTGCTCGGTGACCCCAAGATCCTCATCCTCGACGAGCCGGCCAACGGGCTCGACCCGGCAGGCATCCACTGGATGCGCAGCCTGCTGCGCGAGTACGCCAACCGCGGTGGCACCGTGCTGCTGTCCTCGCACCTGCTGCACGAGATCCAGATCATCGCCGACGAGATCATCGTGATCGGCAACGGCCGCATCGTCGCGCAGGGCACCAAGGAGGAGCTCCTGCGCGGCGACGGCACGTTCGTCCGTGCCGGTGACAACGCCGCCCTCGCGGCGGCGCTGCGGGACGCGGGGATCGCCGCGAACGCGTCCGGGGAAGGCCTCGGGGTCGAGGCGGCACCCGAGAAGGTCGGCCAGGTGGCTGCTGCCGCCGGTGTCGCCCTCGTCGAGCTGCGTCCGGCCGACGGAGCCGGCCTCGAGGAGATGTTCTTGCAGCTCACCGCCCCGAACCAGCGTGACCAGACCACCCGAGGAGTGCCCGCATGAGCACGGCGTCGACCCCTGTCACCCCCGTCACCATCGACACCGACCGCCCGGCGGTCCCGTTGACCCGCCTCGTCGGCGTCGAGCTGCGCAAGTCGCTCGACACCCGCGCCGGCCGCTGGTTCAGCATCTCCATCCTCGCCCTGTGCGCGGTCGTGATGCTGATCCTGGCGTTCCTCGTCGAGCCCGGCAACCAGGACTTCAGCTTCTTCCTGAGCGCCATGGGAGGGACGTTGGGCTACTTCCTGCCCATCATCGCGATCATGCTCGTGACGTCGGAGTGGAGTCAGCGCACGGCGCTGGTCACCTTCTCGCTCGAGCCTCGGCGCTCGCGCGTCGTCACCGCCAAGCTGGTCGCCGGCCTCCTGCTGTCGGTCGCCGTGCTGCTGCTGTCGATGGTCCTGGCGGCCATCGGCACGGGACTGGCCTCGGGCGTCCGCGGTCTGGACGTCTCCTGGACGATCGACGGGCGCGAGCTCTTCACGTTCTTCGTCACCAACCTGATCGTGGTCCTCATCGGCTTCGCCTTCGCGATGCTCCTGATGAACACGCCGGCGGCCATCGTGGCGTACTTCGTGTACTCCCTCGTGCTGCCGATCGTCGTCGGCATCGTCGGCGCGCTCATCGAGTGGTTCGGGGACCTCGCTCCGTGGATCGAGTTCAACACCGCCCAGGTCCCCCTGTTCACCGGTGACGGGACACCGACCGGCCAGGAGTGGGCGCAGATCGTGACGTCCGGCGTGATCTGGCTGGTGCTGCCCCTGACGTTCGGCATCATCAGGCTGCTGCGCGCCGAGGTGAAGTGACCCGGCAACGCACCACGAGCTCGGGGTCCGTGGGCGGGACACTCATCCGACCCCGATGAGAGAGGATGGCGGCATGCGCAAGCGTGTCGCCATCCTCGGTTCCACCGGGTCGATCGGTTCCCAGGCCCTCGAGGTCGTCGCCGCCAACCCCGATCGCTTCGACGTGGTGGCTCTGGCCGCCGGGGGCGCGGACCCCGCGACGCTGGCGGCACAGGCCATCGCCCACGAGGTGGAGCTGGTCGCCGTCGCTCGGGCCACCTCCGCGCAGGACGTCCAGCTGGCGATCTACGCCGAGGCCCAGAGGCGCGGCTGGCGCGAGGGCGACCACCGCATCCCGCGACTGGTCGCCGGACCGAGCGCCGCCACCGAGGCGGCGAGGGTCCGGTGCGACGTCGTCCTCAACGGCATGACCGGCGCCGTCGGCCTCGAGCCGACCCTCGCGGCCCTCGAATCCGGGACGACACTCGCCCTGGCGAACAAGGAGTCGCTCATCATGGGCGGCGCACTGGTCAAGGACGCCGCGAAGCCGGGGCAGCTCGTGCCGGTGGACTCCGAGCACTCCGCCATCGCCCAGGCACTCAGGGGGGAGCGGCCCGAGGACGTCGCTCGGCTCGTCGTGACCGCGAGCGGCGGTCCCTTCCGCGGGCGCACGCGAGAAGAGCTCGTCGACGTCACCCCCGAGCAGGCCATGGCCCACCCCACGTGGGACATGGGACCGGTCATCACCATCAACTCCGCCACCCTCGTGAACAAGGGGCTCGAGGTCATCGAGGCCCACCTGCTCTTCGACATCGGCTTCGACCGGATCGACGTCGTGGTGCACCCGACGTCGGTTGTGCACTCCATGGTCGAGATGGTCGACGGCTCGACCATGGTGCAGGCCTCGCCGCCGGACATGCGCCTGCCGATCGCTCTCGGACTCGCGTGGCCGCAGCGGGTCCCTGGCACGAGCACGCCGTGCGACTGGAGCGCCCCCGCGACGTGGGAGTTCTTCCCTCTCGACGAGACCGCGTTCCCCGCGGTGTCCCTCGCCCGGACCGCTGGGGAGTTCGGTCGCACCGCGCCGGCGACCTTCAACGCCGCGAACGAGGTCTGTGTCGACGCCTTCGTGGCGGGGGACGTGGACTTCCTCGGCATAGTCGACGTGGTGGGCCAGGTGCTCACCGAGCACGTGGCGGACCCCGACGTGGCCCGGGGCCCCCTGACCCTGGCGACCGTCCTGGACGCCGACCGACGCGCGCGCGAGCGCGCCATGACCCTGGTGGAGCAGCGGTGACGGCACTCATCTACACGCTCGGCGTCCTCGTCTTCGTCGTCGGCGTGATCGCCTCGATCGCCCTGCACGAGGTCGGCCACCTCTATCCCGCCAAGAAGTTCGGGGTCAAGGTCACGCAGTACTTCGTCGGGTTCGGCAACACCATCTGGTCCACGCGTCGCGGCGAGACCGAGTACGGCCTGAAGTCCATCCCCCTCGGCGGCTACGTGAAGCTCGTCGGCATGCTCCCGCCGGCGAAGGAGCAGGACCCGGCCGTGGTGCGCGACACCAACACCGGCCTGTTCACCCAGCTCGTCGCCGATGCCCGTCACGCCGAGTACGAGCTCGTCACCGAGGAGGACCAGCAGCGCCTCTTCTACAAGCTGCCGTGGTGGAAGAAGGTCGTCGTGATGGCCGGGGGACCGATGGTGAACGTCGCCATCTCGGTGGTGCTGTTCGCGATCGTGCTGATGGGCTTCGGCATGCTGCAGCCCACCACGACCGTCGCCGCGGTCTCCGACTGTGCCATCACCGACGCCGAGCTGGGCCGCACGTGCACCGACGAGGACCCGGTCACCCCGGCGCGCCTCGCCGGGCTCCAGCCGGGCGACGAGATCGTCGAGTTCAACGGTGAGGCGATCACCAGCTGGGACCAGCTCAGCCGGCTCATCCGCTCCAACAGCGATCGCGAGGCGAGCATCTCGGTCGTGAGGGACGGGCAGCGGATCACCGAGCAGGTCCCCACGACCGTCATCCCCCGAGCCTCCCTGGACGACCCGGAGCGGACCGAGGAGGTCGGGTTCCTCGGGGTGCAGCCCGAGCAGGACCAGGTCCGCCAGGGCCCGCTCGTCGTCGGCGAGGTCATGTGGGAGCAGGTCAAGGCCACCGGCGCGGCCATCGTGCGGTTGCCGGTGCGCATGGTCGACGTCACCAGGTCCGCGTTCGGTGCCGAGCGTCCCGAGGACGGTCCCATCAGTGTCGTGGGCGCGAGCCGCGTCGCCGGCGAGCTCGTGACGATCGACCAGCCCACGTGGTCCGAGCGGGCACAGCGCCTGCTGATGCTGCTGGCGTCGCTCAACCTCTTCCTCGCCCTGTTCAACTTCGTGCCCCTCCTCCCGCTCGACGGCGGACACATCGCCGGCGCCCTGTGGGAGGGTCTGAAGCGCAACGTCGCCCGCCTGACCGGACGCCCGGACCCCGGGCCGGTCGACGTGGCGAGGATGCTGCCGGTCGCCTATGCGGTGGGTGGCATCCTGATCGTCATGAGCGTGATCCTGATCTACGTCGACATCGTCAACCCGGTGAGGTTGTCGTGACCGAGCCAACTCCAGGAAGGTCGTCGTGAACCAGCCCATCAGCCTCGGCATGCCCGAGGCGCCGCCTCCGGTCCTCGCGCCCCGTCGTCCGACCCGCAAGATCAAGGTCGGGTCGGTGGAGGTCGGTGGTGACGCTCCCATCTCCGTGCAGTCGATGACCACGACGCTCACCTCCGACGTCAACTCCACGCTGCAGCAGATCGCCGAGCTGACTGCCGCCGGCTGCGACATCGTGCGGGTCGCCTGCCCCAGCCAGGACGACGCCGACGCGCTGCCCGACATCGCGCGCAAGAGCCAGATCCCGGTGATCGCGGACATCCACTTCCAGCCGAAGTACGTCTTCGCCGCCATCGACGCCGGCTGCGCGGCCGTGCGCGTCAACCCCGGCAACATCCGCAAGTTCGACGACCAGGTCGGTGCCATCGCCAAGGCCGCCAAGGACGCCGGCGTGTCGCTGCGCATCGGCGTCAACGCCGGTTCGCTCGACAAGCGCCTGCTGGAGAAGTACGGCAAGGCCACGCCCGAGGCGCTCGTGGAGTCGGCCGTGTGGGAGGCCTCGCTGTTCGAGGAGCACGACTTCCACGACTTCAAGATCTCGGTCAAGCACAACGACCCCGTCGTCATGGTGAGCGCCTACGAGATGCTCGCAGAGCGCGGCGACTGGCCGCTGCACCTCGGCGTCACCGAGGCCGGGCCGGCGTTCCAGGGCACGATCAAGAGCGCCACGGCCTTCGGCGCACTGCTGAGCAAGGGCATCGGCGACACCATCCGCGTCTCGCTGTCCGCCCCGCCGGTGGAGGAGATCAAGGTCGGCCAGCAGATCCTCGAGTCGCTGAACCTGCGTCCGCGCAAGCTCGAGATCGTCTCGTGCCCGTCGTGCGGTCGCGCCCAGGTCGACGTCTACTCCCTGGCCGACGAGGTCACCGCCGGGCTCGACGGTCTCGAGGTCCCGTTGCGGGTCGCCGTCATGGGCTGTGTCGTCAACGGTCCGGGGGAGGCCCGCGAGGCCGATCTCGGTGTCGCGAGCGGCAACGGCAAGGGTCAGATCTTCGTGAAGGGCGAGGTCATCAAGACGGTGCCCGAGAGCAAGATCGTCGAGACCCTCATCGAGGAGGCCATGCGGATCGCCGAGGAGATGGAGTCCGGCGCGGAGGGTTCGCCGAGCGTCACGGTCTCCTAGGTCTCGTCCTCGAAGGCCCCGTCCTCGACGGTCCCGTCCTCGACGGTCCCGTCCTCGAAGGCCCCGTCCTCGAAGGCACTGTCCAGGACCATGGTCCGCTCGGCATCGGCCGGATCGGCGTTGCCGCGCACGACCACGACCGGGCAGTGGGCATGTCGGCTGACCTGCTCGGCCACCGATCCGAGGACGAGCCCGCGGAAGCCGCCACGTCCGCGGGGACCCACCACCACCAGCTCTGCCTGCTCGGAGAGGGCCACGAGCCGGTTGGCGGCGGCGCCGTGCGCCGCCTCGAACCGGACGACCACCTCGGGCGCGGTCTCGCGCAACGCCGCCGTGTCGGCACGGAGCCGCTCCCGGACGGCCTCCGCGTAGTCGGCCAGCGGCGGGACGTACCCAGCCGTGGCGGTCGTCGGGCGCGGGGCCGTGGTGATGGACCAGCTGCGGACGAGGACGACCTCCAGCCCCGTGCGAGCGGCCCAGCGCAGGGCCCACCGCAGGGCGTCGTCGGAGAAGCTCGAGCCGTCGTGGCCGACGACGATGGCGTGCTGAGTACTCATGTGGCGGATCCTAGGAGCACGCCGGGTCACGAGGTGGCGAGACGGGTCGCGGCGGGGTCGACGGTGTCGCGTCGACCGCGCGCAGGGACGGCTGCGGGGACTACGATGGGGTCCTCACCTGGCAACCGGGCGAGGCACTCACCGGGAGGCAGCCGTGTCGCACACCGTGCCCGAGCAGCGTTCCGGGGCCGGTCGTCTGTGCACCCTCGGGCCGGCCGACCTCGGACGGCTGCGAGCGCTGATGGACCGCGACCCGGCCGTGCACGTGTTCGCACGTCACCGCGTCGACCAGACAGGCCTGCACGAGGTCCTCATGGGCGGCCGCTTCTACGGGTGGTACGTCGGCACCGAGCTCGCCTCGGCGTGCCATGCCGGCGCGAACGTCGTGCCCGTCGAGGCGACCCCGGAGGCGATCGAGGCCTTCGCCGACCAGCTGCTGCTCGACGGCCATCGTGCGGCGTCGGTGGTCGGTCCCCGGGACCAGGCCAGCGCCCTGTGGGAGCTCGTGAGGCCCTCGTGGGGGCCTGCTCGCTCCGAGCGGCCCGACCAGCCGTTCCTCGTGCTCGACCGGTCTCCGGCGGTCGCGGCGGACCCTCGGGTCCGGCGCGTCGTGATGGACGAGTTCGACCTGCTCTACCCGGCGTCGGTGGCGATGTTCCGCGAGGAGGTCGGCGTGGACCCCGAGGCTGGGGGAGCGTCCGGCTATCGCGCCCGGGTGGCGCAGCTCATCGGCTGGGGGTGGTCGTTCGCGATCGTCGAGGACGACCGGGTGCTCTTCAAGGCCGAGGTCGGTGCGGCGACGGCCCAGGCCTGCCAGGTCCAGGGAGTGTGGGTGGCACCGGAGCTGCGCGGCACCGGCATCGCCGCAGCGGCGATGGCGGCAGTCGTCGAGCAGGTCCGCGAGAGCGTGGCGCCCCTCGTGACGCTGTACGTGAACGCCCACAACGTGCCGGCGCGTCGTCTCTACGACCGCGTCGGTTTCGAGCAGGTCGAGACCTTCGCCTCCTACCTCCTGTGACCTTGCGCGACGGCGCGGCTCCGATCGCTCTAGGGTGCGGTCATGGATCGTGACGTCAAGGCCCTCGCCGCTCTCCTGGCCGTCGCCGGGGTGGCGCACTTCGTGAAGCCCGAGCCGTTCGAGCGGATCGTCCCGCGGGCGCTCCCGGCCCACCGTGAGCTCGTCCTGGCCTCCGGCGCCGTCGAGGTGGCGGCGGCGGCGATGCTGGCCCACCCGCGGACCCGGCGCTCGGGCGGCACGCTCGCTGCGGCGCTCCTCGTCGGCGTCTTCCCGGCCAACGTGCAGATGACCGTCGACGTCCTGCGCAGCGAGCGCGCCCCCGGTTGGTTCAAGGCCGGCACGCTCGCTCGCCTGCCGTTGCAGGCGCCCATGATCCGCACGGCCCTGAAGGCACGGGGCTAGCGGCACGGGCGACGGCACGAGGTTCACGGCACGGGCTGACGGACCGCGCTGACGGACCGGGTCGTTCTCGATCGTCCCCGCCCGACCGCCCCGGGCGGACCGACCGGGCGACGGGACCGGGTGCCTCGGTAGCCTCTCGGCATGCGCATGTCCCAGCTGTTCCTGCGAACCCTGCGAGACGACCCGGCCGACGCGGAGGTGCCCAGCCACCGCCTGCTGGTGCGTGCGGGCTACGTGCGTCGCGCCGCGCCAGGCATCTACTCCTGGCTGCCGCTCGGGCTCAAGGTGCTGGACAAGGTCGAGGCCATCGTGCGCGAGGAGATGGACGCGATCGGTGCGCAGGAGGTGCGCTTCCCGGCGCTGCTGCCGCGCGAGCCGTACGAGGCCACGAACCGGTGGACCGAGTACGGTCCGAACCTCTTCCGCCTGAAGGACCGCCGTGGCACCGACATGCTGCTCGGCCCCACCCACGAGGAGATGTTCGCCCTCCTCGTGAAGGACCTGTACTCCTCCTACAAGGACCTCCCGCTCAGCCTCTACCAGATCCAGACGAAGTACCGCGACGAGGCACGGCCGCGTGCCGGCATCCTGCGTGGCCGGGAGTTCGTGATGAAGGACTCCTACAGCTTCGACGTCGACGACGCGGGCCTGGAGGCGAGCTACGCGGCGCACCGCGCGGCCTACGTGCGCATCTTCGACCGGCTCGGTCTCGACTACGTCGTCGTCCACGCCGACTCCGGAGCGATGGGTGGCTCGGCCAGCGAGGAGTTCCTCGCGGTCGCCGAGACGGGTGAGGACACCTTCGTGCGGTCGCCCGGTGGCTACGCCGCGAACGTGGAGGCCGTCACGACCGTCGTGCCCGAGCCGCTTCCCTACGACGACGTGCCGCCCGCGCACGCCGAGCGCACGCCCGCGACCCCCACCATCGAGACGCTCGTCGACCACCTGCAGGAGCACTTCCCGCGCGACGACCGGCCCTGGCAGGCCGCGGACACGCTCAAGAACGTGCTGGTCGTGCTGCGCCACCCCGACGGCACCCGCGAACCGCTCGCCGTCGGCGTCCCCGGTGACCGCGAGGTCGATCCCAAGCGCCTCGAGACCCAGGTCGCACCGGCGGAGGTCGAGCCGTTCGGCGACGACGACTTCGCCGCGCACCCGACGCTCGTGAAGGGGTACATCGGCCCCGGTGTCCTCGGGACGGACTCCGCGTCCGGGATCCGCTACCTCGTCGACCCGCGGGTGGTCGAGGGGACCCGCTGGGTGACCGGCGCGAACGAGGAGGGATCGCACGTCATCGACCTCGTCGCGGGACGTGACTTCACCGCCGACGGGACGATCGAGGCGGCCGAGGTGCGGGCCGGTGACCCCGCCCCCGACGGCTCCGGACCGTTGGAGCTCGCCCGGGGCCTCGAGATGGGCCACATCTTCCAGCTCGGGCGCAAGTACGCCGAGGCGCTCGGGCTCCAGGTGCTCGACGAGAACGGCAAGCTCGTCACCGTCACGATGGGCTCCTACGGCGTCGGTGTCTCCCGCGCGGTCGCCGCCGTGATCGAGGGATCGCACGACGAGCTCGGCCTCGTGTGGCCGCGCGAGCTCGCCCCGTACGACGTGCACCTCGTCGCGGCCGGCAAGGACCCCGCGATCCTCCCGGCGGCGGAGCAGATCGCCGCAGAGCTCGAGGGCAGTGGCATCAGCGTCCTGCTGGACGACCGTCCGAAGGTCTCGCCGGGCGTGAAGTTCAAGGACGCCGAGCTGCTCGGGATGCCGACGATCGTCGTCGTCGGTCGCGGTCTCGCCGACGGTGTCGTCGAGGTCAAGGACCGGGCCACGGGCGAGCGTCGCGACGTCGCCGTCGACGCTCTCGTGGGGGAGCTGCGCGGCACCTGCCGCTGACCGGACGGCTCGGAGCGGACGACCCCGTTCAGTCCAGACCGGGGAACGCCCGGGGCGACTCGCCCCACCGCACCGCGGCTCGGGCGGCCACGGCGACCGCCTCGACGCCGTCGCCCCGCTCCGCACGCACGAGCAGGGGCACGATCGCGAGGCACGCCGCGCTCAGACGTCTCTCGACGTCCGCGATCGCGAGACGCGCCGCGTCCGCGTCGGCCGGCGGGACACCGTAGGAGGCCCGTGGTGCACCGGCGTCGACGTCCTCGACGTCGAGGACCGCCAGCAGCACGTCGCGCTGCGCCAGGTGGCGGTCCAGCTCGTCGGCGACCCGGTCGCGGAGCGCGGCCTCGCGGCCCCCGACGAGTCCGAGCAGCCACACGGCCTCGTGCTCGAGCTCCAGCTGGTTCAACCGTGCGCCGACCAGTCGGCCGGTGTCCGGTGCCGGGTCGGATGCCGCCGTCATGCGTCCCTCCGCAGCACGTCGGAGACGACGGCCTGGGCGGCGCTGAGCGAGGCCAGCACCGTCACGAGCGCTGAGGACGAGGCGAGCGCGACGTCCTCGCGGCGACGCTCGGAGACGGCCTGCCATGCATCGGCGGCCGACCGCAACGCGTCCGCAGGATCGTGGACCACCGCCGCGGGAGCGGGTCGTGGAGCACCCCCGAGCGCGGCGAGCTGCTCGTCGGCGATCGCGACGAGTGCCGCGACGTCGAGGCCGTGGCGCTCGGCCAAGGCCTCGAGGTCGACGGCGAGCTGCGCCTGCTCGAGGGCCGCGGCCTCCAGGAGCGCCGTGTCCTGCTCGTCCGGGATCGGCCTGGGCCGGGCTCCGAGGGCCCGGAGCACGTCGTCGTCGTAGCCGAGGGCCCGGGTCCCTGCGACCGTGGCCACGACCGCGGTGAGCGCCGCTGCCCCCACGAGTCCTCGGCGGCTGATCACACCCGCAGGGTAGTCCAGCACGGTTCGCTAGGGTGGGACACCCGCGGCGCCGACGCCGCGACACGGACCTTCGGGGTCCGTCCGGGACCGACCAGCACAACAGAACACGGGAGGCAGTGTCGACATGGCCGACGCAAGGGAGAACGCGATCCGCGAGGTGGTGCGCGGACCGATCGAGGACCTCGGCCTCGACGTCGAGTCGTTGGCGGTGTCGAGCAGTGGGTCCAAGCGGATCGTGCGCATCGCCGTCGACGCCGACGGAGGAGTCGGCATCGACCGGATCGCCAAGGCCTCGCGTGCGGTCTCGGCGACACTCGACGAGAGCGACGTCATGGGTCAGCAGCCCTACACCCTCGAGGTCACCTCCCGCGGCCTGGACGCCCCGCTCACCGCGGAGCGGCACTGGCGTCGCGCTGCGGGTCGCCTCGTCGCAGTGACGCTCGCCGACGGTGCCTCCGTCACCGGACGCGTCGCCGGGAGCGATCCCGATGGCGTCGACCTCACCGTCGGCACCGAGCCGCGCCGCCTGGCCTACGACGAGGTGCAGACCGCCGTCGTGGTCCCCGAGCTCAAGCCGCGCAAGGAGTCCTGACGTGGATATCGACATCCGTGCCCTCCGTGCCCTCGAGCAGGAGAAGGACATCTCCTTCGACGTCGTCGTCGAGGCCATCGAGAGCGCCCTGCTCACCGCCTACCAGCGCACCCCCGGGGCGCACCAGAACGCCCGCGTCGTGCTCGACCGCACGAGCGGGCGGGTGACGGTCTGGGCGAAGGAACGCCTGGCCGACGAGCCGACGCCCGACCCGGTGGCGGACCCGACGCCCCGCTCCTCCTCCGACTCCGCGGAGACGGAGGCCACGGGCGGGGACGACGCGTCGGCGCTGCGCGTCCCACGCCCCGCGCCCCGCTTCAGCAAGGAGTTCGACGACACGCCGGAGGACTTCGGCAGGTTCGCCGCCTCGATCGCCCGCCAGCTCATCATGCAGCGTCTGCGCGACGCCGAGGACGAGGCGACGTTCGGGGAGTTCTCCGGGCGGGTCGGCGACGTGGTCTCGGGCGTCATCCAGCAGGGCTCGCGCCCCGGCGACGTGCTGATCGACCTGGGCAAGGTGGAGGCCCTGCTGCCGGCCGCCGAGCGGGTCGCCGAGGAGAAGTACACCCACGGCGAGCGCATCAAGGCCTACGTCTACGAGGTCGAGAAGGGCCCACGCGGACCCCGCGTGAAGGTCTCGCGCACCCACCCGCAGCTGGTCCGGCTGCTGTTCGCCCTCGAGGCGCCGGAGATCGCCGACGGCTCGGTCGAGATCGCGGCGATCGCCCGCGAGGCCGGTCACCGCACGAAGATCGCGGTCCGCTCGACGGTCCCGGGCGTCAACGCCAAGGGCGCCTGCATCGGTCCGATGGGCCAGCGCGTGCGCAACGTCATGCACGAGCTGCACGGCGAGAAGATCGACATCGTGGACTTCAGCGAGGACCCGGCGGAGTTCATCGGCCACGCCCTGTCACCGTCGCAGGTCAAGAAGGTGACCGTGGTGGACGAGCAGGCGAGGGCGGCGCGCGTGGTCGTCCCGGACTTCCAGCTGTCGCTCGCCATCGGCAAGGAGGGCCAGAACGCCAGGCTCGCCGCGAAGCTGACGGGATGGCGCATCGACATCCGCTCCGACACCGAGACGTCACCGCCTCGTCGCACGCCGTGACGGACGCGATTGCCCCGGGTGAGGGCACAGCGGGTACAGTGGGCTCGGTCGTCCGCACGTGCATCGGTTGCCGAGAGCGTGCGGAGGCGACCACTCTGGTGCGGCTCGTCGCCGTCCGGGGCACGACGCCCGTCGCCGTCGTCCCGGATCCGCGGCGGACCATGCCGGGGCGAGGGGCGCACCTGCACCCCGATCCCCGGTGTCTGGAGCGAGCACGACAGCGCAAGGCCTTCGGGCGGGCACTCCGGGTGGAGGGCCCCCTGGACCTGGACGCGGTCGTCGCCTTCCTCCCGCCAGCGACCAACCACCCCGGACCCCCGTCCCCAGACCGAAATCGGAGCACACGCTCATGAGCACTCGATGAGTACTTTCCGATGAGCCTGCACGTCAACTAACGGTTCGAGCCTTCTTCGGGTTCGGACTCCCCGAAGGAGAACAGTGGCTGTCAGAGTCCACGAGCTCGCCCGCGAGCTCGGAGTAGCGAGCAAGGACATCCTGTCCACCCTCAAGGACATGGGTGAGTACGTGAAGTCCGCCTCCTCCACCGTCGAGGCGCCGGTGGTCCGTCGTCTCAAGGAGGAGCACGGCGACGCCCTGCGCGAGAAGGGTGCCAAGAAGGGGGCCAAGAAGGGGGCCAAGAAGGCTCCCGCCGCACCCCCGGCCGCTGCGCCGGCGGCGCCCACCGGTGAGCGCGAGCCCCAGGCGACGTCCGAGTCCGCGCCCGCCGGCGCCGGCGCGGAGCAGTCCGCCCCGGCGGCAGCCGCGCGCCCGGCTCCCCAACCCGGTCCCAAGCAACCCGGTCCCAAGCAGCCCGGTCCCAAGCAGCCGGGCCCGATGCCGGGTCCGCGCCCGGGTCCTGCCTCCACCGCACCGTCCGCACCGGAGTCCGGACCGACGTCCGGTGGCGAGGAGTCCTCGGCGCCGGCCAAGCCCGGCCCGAAGCCCGGTCCCATGCCGGGTCCCCGCGGGGGCGCGCGACCGGGCAACAACCCGTTCAGCTCGCGCCAGGGCATGCAGCAGGACCGTCCGCCGCGTCCGCCGGCCGCTCGCGAGGGTGGCAGCAGCGGTGCACCGGCGCGTCCGGGCATGCCGCGCCCCAACCCGGCGATGATGCCCAAGCAGTCGGGTCTGTCGCAGCAGCGTCCTGCGGCCGGCCGCGGGCGTCCCGGCCCCGGTGGCGCTCGCCCCGGCGGCGGCGGACGTCCCGGTGGCGGCGGCGGCTTCGGCGGTGGCCCCGGTGGCGGTCGTCCAGGTGGCGGCTTCGGTGGCCCGGGCGGTCGCCCGGGCGGTCCCGGCCGCGGTGGTCGTGGCGGCACCCAGGGTGCCTTCGGTCGCGCCGGCGGTCCGCCGCGCCGTGGCCGCAAGAGCAAGCGCGCCAAGCGTCAGGAATTCGACCAGATGCAGGCGCCGGCGATCGGCGGCGTGCGGGTCCGCAAGGGCAACGGCGAGACCGTCCGCCTGACGCGTGGCTCGTCGCTCAGCGACTTCGCCGACAAGATCGGCGTCGACGCCGCGTCGCTCGTGCAGGTGCTGTTCCACCTCGGTGAGATGGTCACGGCCACCCAGTCGGTCAACGACGAGACGTTGCAGCTGCTCGGCGAGGAGCTCAACTACGAGGTCGAGGTCATCTCGCCCGAGGACGAGGACCGCGAGCTGCTGGAGTCGTTCTCGCTGGAGTTCGGCGAGAACGAGGGCGGCGAGGACGATCTCATCGCCCGGCCGCCGGTCGTCACCGTCATGGGTCACGTCGACCACGGAAAGACCAAGCTCCTCGACGCGCTGCGCTCCAGCAACGTCGTCGACAAGGAGGCCGGTGGCATCACGCAGACCATCGGCGCCTACCAGGTCGCGACGCAGGTCGAGGACGAGGAGCGTCGCATCACGCTGATCGACACCCCCGGTCACGAGGCGTTCACCGCCATGCGTGCTCGCGGTGCCCAGGCGACCGACATCGCGATCCTCGTGGTCGCTGCCGACGACGGTGTGATGCCGCAGACGGTCGAGGCGCTCAACCACGCCAAGGCCGCCGGCGTGCCGATCGTGGTGGCGGTCAACAAGATCGACAAGCCCGACGCCGATCCCACGAAGGCTCGCGGCCAGCTGACCGAGTACGGCCTCGTGCCCGAGGAGTACGGCGGTGACACGATGTTCGTCGACGTCTCGGCCAAGGCCGGCACCGGCATGGACTCCCTGCTGGAGGCCGTCGTGCTGACCGCCGACGCCGAGCTGGACCTGCGCGCGAACCCGTCGCAGAACGCCGAGGGCCTGGTCATCGAGGCGCACCTGGACCGCGGTCGCGGGCCGGTCGCCACGGTGCTGGTGCACCGAGGCACCCTGCGGGTCGGCGACTCCGTCGTCGCGGGTCCGGCGTTCGGCCGCGTGCGCGCCATGCTCGACGAGCACGGCGAGAACATCGAGGAGGCGACGCCGTCGCGTCCGGCGCTCGTGCTCGGCCTGACGGCCGTCCCTGGCGCCGGCGACAACTTCATGGTCGTCGCCGACGACCGCCTGGCCCGCCAGGTGGCCGAGAAGCGCGAGGCCCGCGAGCGCAACGCCCTGCTGGCCAAGCGCAGCGGGCGCCGCACCCTCGAGGACTTCATGTCCTCGCTGGAGAAGGGCGAGACCGACGAGCTGCTGCTCATCCTCAAGGGCGACGGTTCGGGTTCGGTGGAGGCCCTCGAGGACTCCCTGGCCCAGATCGACGTCGGCGAGGAGGTCTCGCTGCGGGTCATCGACCGTGGTGTCGGTGCCATCACCGAGACCGACGTCAACCTCGCGGCCGCGTCGAACGCCGTCATCATCGGCTTCAACGTGCGACCGCAGGGCAAGGCGACCGAGCTGGCCGACCGCGAGGGCGTGGAGGTCAAGTACTACTCGGTCATCTACCAGGCGATCGACGAGATCGAGGCGGCCCTCAAGGGGATGCTCAAGCCGGAGTTCGAGGAGCACCAGCTGGGCACGGCGGAGATCCGAGAGATCTTCCGCTCCTCGAAGATCGGCAACATCGCCGGCTGCATGGTCACGAGCGGCACGCTGCGGCGCAACGCCAAGGCGCGGCTGCTGCGCGACGGCTCCGTCGTCGCGGACAACCTCGACCTCTCGAGCCTGCGTCGCGAGAAGGACGACGTCTCGGAGGTCCGTGAGGGCTTCGAGTGCGGTCTGGTGCTGCGCGGCTACAGCGACATCAAGATCGACGACGTCGTCGAGATGTTCGAGCTGCGCGAGAAGGTTCGCAGCTGAGACGACCCGGGGTCGGTCCCACCGGACCGGCCCCGGGCACGTCCACCCCGTCATCACCCACGCCCGTGACCAGGAGGTCCCATGCCAGGGCACCGCAACCACCAGCTCGCCGACCGCATCAAGGCGATCGTCGCCGAGATGCTCGAGCGTCGGGTCAAGGACCCGCGGCTGGGGTTCGTCACGATCACCGACGTCCGTCTGACCGGTGACAACCAGCACGCCTCGATCTTCTACACCGTCCTGGGCGACCAGCGCGCCATCGAGGACACGGGCGCTGCGCTGAGCAGCGCGACCGGTTTGCTCCGCAAGGAGGTCGGCCACCAGCTGTCCCTGCGGCACACGCCGAGCCTGGAGTTCTTCCTCGACGCGGTGCCGGAGACGGCCCAGCAGATCGAGGAGCTCCTCGCCAAGGCGCGTGCGGCCGACGAGGAGGTCGCCTCCCGTGCCGCGGGTGCCGAGTACGCCGGCGACCCCTACCGCGCGCCGCGCGACGACGAGGACGACGAGGGGCAGGACGAGTCTCGGTGAGTGGGCTCGTCGTCGTCGACAAGCCCGCCGGATGGACCTCCCACGACGTCGTGGGACGCATGCGTCGTCTCGCCGGGACGCGCAAGGTCGGTCACGCCGGCACCCTCGACCCCATGGCGACCGGCGTGCTCGTGCTCGGCGTGGGACGCGCGACCCGTCTGCTCGGCCACCTGCAGCTGGCCGACAAGGAGTACCTCGCGACCATCCGCCTCGGCGTGCGGACCGTGACCGACGACGCCGAAGGTGAGGTCGTCGAAACCGTCGACGCCTCGGGTGTCGACGCCCGCTCCGTCGCCGCCGGTGCACGGGCACTGACCGGCGAGATCGACCAGGTGCCGTCGTCGGTCTCGGCCGTCAAGATCGACGGCGTGCGGTCCTACGCCCGCGTCCGGGCGGGGGAGGACGTGCAGATCCCGTCGCGACGCGTGACGGTCTCGACGTTCGAGGTCGAGGACCTCCGTCCCGGCGCCGGTGTCCTCGACGTCGACGTCCGGGTCGTGTGCAGCAGCGGCACCTACGTGCGGGCGCTGGCGCGCGACCTCGGCGACGCCTTCGGCGTCGGTGGCCACCTGACGATGCTGCGGCGTACCAGGGTCGGTGGCTTCGGCATCGACGTCGCCCGCACGCTGGAGCAGCATGCCGAGCAGCTGCAGATGACCGGACTCGACGACGCGGCGCGTGCCTGCTTCCCGTCCCACGACCTCGCCCCCGACGCCGCACGAGCGGTCGGCTTCGGCCGCACGCTGCCGGACACCGACCTCGGGGCCGCCGGACCGGTCGCGCTGTTCGCCGACGGCACCTTCCTCGCGCTCTACGAGCAGAGCGGTGCCGACGCCAGACCTGTCGCGGTCTTCGTCCAGGGTCCCGGCTAGGTCCGCGCCCGACCGTCGGCATCGCTAGGGTGAAGCCACCATGACGCGAATCCCGGTGCGGGCCATCCTGTGGCGGACCTTCCAGGGCTGGTTCTTCTCTGCGCTCGCGATCTCGGCCGCCCTCATGGGCACGAGCCGGGTCCGCAAGCTCCTGCGTGGCCGCGAGGTCGTGCGCCCCTTCCCTCGGCTCGCGCCACTGCGCACGGACGTCGGCCGAGGCGACCGCGCCACCGTCTACATGGCCGGCGACTGGCTCTACGCCGACATGCTGCGCGCCATCGAGCAGGCCGAGGACCGGATCCTGTTCGAGACCTACATCATCAAGTCCGACGAGACCGGACGTCGCTTCAAGGACGCCCTCGTCGCCGCCGCCGAGCGAGGCGTCGACGTCCGGGTGATCTACGACGGCTTCGCCAACCTCGTGGTCGACCCCCGCTTCCTGCGCTTCCCACGACCGGTCAAGGTGCTGCGCTACCCGGTCTTCAACGCGGGCTGGCAGGTCTTCAACCGTCGTCGCTGGGGGCGCGACCACCGCAAGATCCTGGTCGTCGACGACCGGGTCGGGTTCGTCGGGGGCTACAACATCGGCGCCTTGTACGAGCACTCCTGGCGCGACACCCACCTGCGCCTCGAGGGCGAGGCGGTGTGGGACCTCGCGAACGCCTTCATCGACTTCTGGAACCTGCGACGTCCCGGCGACCCCCTGCCCAGCAACGGGACGCCCACCTGGCAGCCGTACGTGCGTGCGCACCGGAACGTGCCCCGTCAGCTGGTGTTCCCGATCCGCGGGATGTACCTGGAGGCGATCGACCGGGCGTCGTCGCACATCCACATGACCGCGGCCTACTTCATCCCCGACCACGACATCCTCGCGGCGCTGGAGGACGCACGTCGCCGCGGCGTCGAGGTCGACATCATCGTGCCGAAGGTGAGCAACCACGTCCTGGCCGACTGGTTGTCGCGAGGCTTCTACGGTGGGCTGCTGCGCGCTGGCGTGCGGCTGCACCAGTACGAGGACGCGATGGTGCACGCCAAGACGGCGACGATCGACGGCTCGTGGTCGACCATCGGCACCGCCAACATCGACCGGCTGAGCCTGTCGGGCAACTACGAGATCAACCTCGAGATCTTCGACGACGGCCTCGCCCGCGACCTCGAGGAGGTCTTCGCCACGGACCTCGGCAACTGCACCGAGCTGACCCTCGCGCAGTGGCAGCGCCGCACCGTCGTGGCCCGTGCCTGCGAGATCCTCCTGAGGCCGCTGAGGCCGCTGCTCTGACGCCTTCGCCCCAGTCCCGGCGACCATGAGAGGCCTCTCACGGAACTCTCACGGGGACCTCACCGCCGACGGTCAATGTAGGGGATGTCAGAGAGACAGAACCCCTCAGAGGAGAAGATCATGAACACCACCATCCGCACCGGGATCGCCGCCGTCGCCGGGACCGTCGGGCTCGGGACCGTCGCCTTCGGGCTCGCCTCGACCGCGCAGGCCGACACCGACCCCGCCCTCAAGCGCGAGGACACCTCCACCAGCTGGACCGTCCCGGCCGCCGACGACGACCGTGACCGCGACGACGACCGTGACACCCGCCTGAGCCGCGACACCCGCAACAGCATCCAGACGCGCCAGAGCGCCCCGACCCGCCAGTCGGTGAAGACGGTCGCCTCGGCCCCGTCGAAGGTGAGCGCCCCCTCGAAGGTGAGCGCCCCCTCGAAGGTGAGCGCCCCGTCGAAGGTCAGCGCTCCGTCCAAGCCCAGCGCCCCGTCGAAGCCGAGCGCCCCGTCGGCTCCGTCCGCTCCTTCGCGCGACACGAACTGATGTCCACCGACATCTGGGGCCTGACCGGGGGCGAGGAGATCGCCCCCGGTCTGGTCGTGCTCAAGGACCTCGGTGGCGGGGTGGCCTACGAGGTGTGGCTCGCGCACGACGAGCGGCTGCTCGCGCCGGTCGTCGTGAAGATCGTGCGTCCGTCGAAGGTGGACGACGTCGACACCCGGCTGTCGTTCGACCGGGAGGTCGCCCTGCTGTCCCGGCTCAACCACCCGGGCCTGACGAGGCTGTTCGCCTACGACGACGAGGGCGAGCGGCCCTACCTGGTGCTGGAGCACGTCGAGGGCACCACGCTGTCGCAGCAGATCGGCCGGTTCGGCGCGCTGTCGGCGCACCAGCTGTACGCCGTCGCGCTCGAGCTGGCGTCGTCCCTGCACTACCTGGCGGGGGAGGGCGTCGCCCACCTCGACGTCAAGCCCAGCAACATCATCGCCGGGTCCCCGGCCAAGCTCATCGACCTGTCCGTGGCGATGGGCCTCGACGCCGCCGCCGCGCTGGACCACCCGGTCGGCAGCGAGGAGTACATGGCACCCGAGCAGTGCGCTCCGGGCGAGCGCGGCGTGCCCGGCACGGCGAGCGACGTGTGGGGGCTCGGGGCGACGCTGTTCCGCGCGGCCTGCGGGTACCGCGCCTTCGACCGGGACGTCGAGTTCCCGCAGCTGCGCGAGGCCCCCAAGGCGATGCCGACGTCGGTCGACCCCCGCTTCCAGCGGATCGTCCTGGACTGCATGGCTCCCGACCCGGTCGACCGGCCCACCCCGCGCGAGGTGGCCGACCGGCTCGAGCCGCTCATCGAGACGCTGCCGAGCGCGCGGCTGTCCGGCTTCAGCCTGCGCGGCTGAGGGCCGCTTCCGCAGGGCCGGCGACCGGGCGCCGCTCAGTCGACCCGGTAGCCGAGACCGCGCACGGTCGTCACGAGGTCGGCACCGAGCTTCTTGCGCAGGTAGCCGACGTAGACGTCCACGACGTTCGACCCGGGGTCGAAGTCGTAGCCCCACACGTGGGAGAGCAGCTGCTCGCGCGAGAGCACCTGCCCGCGGTGACCGATCAGGACCTCCGCCAGCGAGAGCTCACGGGCCGACAGCTCGACCTCCCGCTCCCCGACGTAGGCGCGCCGCTTCCGCAGGTCGAGGCGGACGTCACCGGCGGTCAGCACGTCGTCGGGCGGTCCCGACGCGGCGACGGGGCGCAGCCGCAGCCGCACGCGGGCGAGCAGCTCCGCGAACTTGAACGGCTTGCTCATGTAGTCCGCCGCACCGCCCTCGAGCGCGGTCACGGTGGCGTCGACGGAGTCGCGGGCGGTGAGCACCAGGACGGGCAGCTCGGGGCGGTCGGCGGACACCTGCTTCAGCACCTCGAAGCCGTCCTTGCCGGGCAGCCCGATGTCGAGGACCACGAGGTCGAAGTCACCGGTGAGGGCGTAGTCGAGCCCGGTGATGCCGTCCTCGACGACCGTGGGGGTGAAGCCCTCGGCCTTGAGGCCCTTGGCGACGAACGAGGAGATGCGCTGCTCGTCCTCGATGACGAGGATCCGATTCATGCCTGGCCTCCCGCGGGGATCGTGACTCGGAAGGTAGCACCGCGCCCGTCGACCGGCGCGGGGTCCAGGTCGAGTCGGCCGTCGTGGGCCTCGGCGATGGCACCCACGATCGACAACCCGAGCCCGAAGCCCTCCGTCGCGCCCTCGGTCTGGCTGAAGCGTTCGAAGACCCGCTCGCGCATGTCGTCGGGCACGCCGGTGCCGGTGTCGCGCACCCACAGCTCGAGGCGGCCCTCCGTCACGCGCGAGCCGACGCCGATCTCGTCGTCCTCACGCGTGTGGCGGACGGCGTTGTCCGCCAGCTGCAGCAGTGCCTGGATGATCCGCTGCTCGTCGAGCACGTGGGTGCTGCGTGCGACCGCGTCCAACACCCACCTGCGCGGCGCGAGTGCGCGAGCACGCTCGAGGGCTCCCAGGGTGACGGCCTCCACGTCGTGCGGGGACGGTTGCACGAAGTCCGGCCGCTCCGCCTTCGCGAGCAGCAGCAGGTCCGAGACGAGCCTGGCCATCCGGTCGATCTCGTCGGTGAGCAGGTCACGGGTGGAGGCGACGTCGTCGGGGTCGTGGGCGTCGAGCAGCTCCACGTGGCCGCGCAGCACCGTCAGGGGGGTGCGCAGCTCGTGGGCGGCGTCGTCGAGCAGCCGGCGCTGGCTGGCGAACGCCTCCTCCAGGCGGTCGAGCATGGCGTTGAAGGTCCGTTGGAGCTCGGTGAGGTCGTCGTTGCCGCGCACCTCGATGCGTCCGGTGAGATCGCCCTCGCTGATGCCCTGCGCGGTCTCGCGGAGCTCGCGCACCGGGGCGAGGAGTCGACCGGCGACCCACGACGCGATCGCGGCGATGACGATGACCGACAGTGCCGCGAGCAGGGCGTAGGTGACCATGAGCTCCAGCAGCGCCGTCCGCGCCGCGGTGACGTCGGAGGTGACCACGAAGGAGGCGCGGTCCTCGCCCTGGACGACCGGCTGCACCCCCACGCGGTAGCGGCGACCGTCGACGACGAGGTCGCGGATCCCGCCGGTCTCGGAGAGCTCGGCCACGAGGGCGGGGAACTCGGGGCTGCGCGACAGGCGCGGGTCGGGCTCGCCGACGAACGAGGGACGGTCGGACTGCGGGAAGGCCCACAGCATCTCGTCGGGGTCGGGCAGGTTGCGGGTCAGGAAGAAGGTGACGAGACGGTCGGGGGAGTCGAACGGCTCACCGGTCTCGGGGTCGAGACCGTCGGCCTGGAGCCGGCGCAGCTCGTCGACCTCCTGGCCGATGCCGGCCTCGATGCTCTGCCCCAGCTCGCGGGACTCCACCGCGTAGAGGGTCGCCCCGACCGCGACGAGAGCCGCCGTGGACAGGGCGGCCACGGCGGCGGTGAGACGTTGGCGGACGGAGAAGCCGGCCCGGGCCGTCCCGCTCACGTCCGCCTCATCGGCGCTCAGTCGTCGTCATCGTCATCGTCGTCGTCCCAGTCGTCATCGTCGTCGTCGATGTCGCGAGGCGCTGGAGTGACCTGCTCGAAGCGGTCGTCGTCGGCGTCGGCGCTCGGCGACGGGCTCGGGCGTGGGGAGGGCGAGGGCGACGGTGAGGGAGAGCTGCCGGGAGGCGTCGTCACGCTGATCGGGGTGAAGGTCGGCTCGGGACCCTCGTCGTCGGCCAGGACGCGAGCCCACGTCAGCCCGAGCAGCACGACGGCGACCGCGGCGAGGGCGGCGACGATGATGCGTGATCGGTTCATGGCTCCAGGCTGGCGGCGGTCGATGGGATCGGCATGAGGCGCCGATGAGAAGGTTCTCATCTCCGGCGGCGCTGGCGCAGCCCCTCGTCGGGGGGTGTGGCACAGTTTCGCCCGTGGACACGTGGGCCGAGGTGGCGGGATCCAGCACCGGGCGCAGGACGTCGCCGGCGGCGGTCACGATCGGCACGTTCGACGGCGTGCACCGCGGTCACCAGCACCTCCTCGCCCGCACGCGCGAGGTCGCCGACGGTCTGCCGGTCGTCGCCGTCACCTTCGAGCCGCACCCGCTCGCCGTCACGCGTCCGGACCGTGCCCCCGTGCTGCTGACCACCGTCGAGCGGCGTGTCGAGCTGTTGCACGAGCACGGGGCCGACGAGGTCCGCGTCCTGGGCTTCACCGCCGAGATGGCCGCCTGGAGTCCCGCGGAGTTCGTGGACCGAGCGCTCGTGGAGGACCTCGAGGCGCGGCACGTCGTGGTGGGGGAGAGCTTCCGCTTCGGGGCCCGAGCCGCCGGGGACACCGACTTCCTGCGCGAGCACTGCGCCCGGCTCGGTGTCTCGGCCGAGCCCCTCACGCTGCTGCGCGACGGTGAGTTCTCCTCCACCCAGGTCCGTCGCCACGTCGCGGCGGGCGACCTGCTGGCCGCGGCGAGGGTGCTGGGTCGGCCCCACGAGGTGTCCGGGACGGTCACCCCGGGCGACCAGCGAGGACGCGACCTCGGCTACCCGACGGCCAACGTGCCCGTCGACGAGCGCTTCGCCGTGCCGCCCGACGGCGTGTACGCCGGGCGGTTGGTCGTCGCCGGCACCCGCTACCCGGCTGCCGTCTCGATCGGGACGAACCCCACCTTCGACGGCACGCAACGTCGCGTCGAGTCCTACGTCATGGACCACGGCCACGACCTCGACCTCTACGGTCTCGACGCCCGCGTCGAGCTCGTCGAGCAGGTCCGCCCCATGGCCTCCTTCGACTCCGTCGACGCCCTCGTCGTCCAGATGCGCGACGACGTGGAGGCGGTCCGCGCCGTCCTCGCACGCTGATCGAGGAGGTGACCCGCACCACGGCGACCGTCGCGGCGATTGGGTCCTGGAGGGTGGGCGCTGATATCGTGGTCGCTGCCGTGCAACGGCCACGGATTCGAGTGCCCCGGTGAACAGGCCCGGGCGCGCCGTGCAACGACCTCCAGAGGAGACCGAATGTCGAAGAAGACTGCTGCGCCCACCGTGGCCAACATGCCCAAGGCGCAGATCATCGAGCAGTACGCCACGGCCGAGGGTGACACCGGCTCTCCGGAGGTGCAGATCGCTCTGCTGACCGGGCGCATCGCCCACCTGACGGAGCACCTGAAGGAGCACAAGCACGATCACCACAGCCGTCGTGGTCTGCTGCTGCTCGTCGGCCAGCGTCGTCGTCTGCTGAACTACCTGCAGAACACCGACATCGAGCGCTACCGCTCGCTCATCGAGCGACTCGGCCTGCGCCGCTGAGGCATCGGGGCGACCACCCACCGGGTGGTCGCCCCGTCCCATCGGTCCCGGCTCCTCGGAGCGAGGACCACGACCACAACTGAACACCACTCCAGGACGGGAGCCAGGCACGCCGTCTCGGTCCTCGGTAGTGGCCTTCGGAATCGTTTCCGCGGGCCTCGATCGAAGACCGATGCAACACCCCGCCTGCCTGCGTCCCGTCCCTCATCGCGAGCCGAACCGGCTCGCCGAACGAAGGGACTCCATGTCCGAGATCCACTCCACCGAGACCGTCATCGACAACGGCCGCTTCGGCCAGCGCACCGTGCGCTTCGAGACCGGCCAGCTCGCCCAGCAGGCGGCCGGCTCCGTGTCCGCGTTCCTCGACGACGACACCATGCTGCTCTCGGCCACCACGGCCGGCAAGCACCCCAAGGACCACTTCGACTTCTTCCCGCTGACGGTCGACGTCGAGGAGCGCATGTACGCCGCGGGCCGCATCCCCGGCTCGTTCTTCCGTCGTGAGGGTCGTCCCAGCGAGGACGCCATCTTGACCTGCCGCCTGATCGACCGCCCGCTGCGCCCGACCTTCAAGAAGGGGCTGCGCAACGAGGTCCAGGTCGTCATCACGGTCCTGGCGCTCAACCCCGACACCCCCTACGACGTCCTGGCGATCAACGCCGCGTCGGCGTCCACGCAGATCTCCGGCCTGCCGTTCTCCGGCCCCATCGGCGCCACCCGCGTCGCGCTCGTCGAGGGCCAGTGGGTCGCGTTCCCGACGCACAGCCAGCTCGAGACCGCCGTCTTCGACATGGTCGTCGCCGGCCGCGTCGCCGGTGACGACGTCGCGATCATGATGGTCGAGGCCGAGTCCACCGAGTCCACGTGGGACCTCGTCCAGTCCGGCGTCCAGGCGCCGACCGAGGAGATCGTCGCCGGTGGCCTGGAGGCCGCCAAGGGCGTCATCCGCCAGCTCTGCGAGGCCCAGGCCGCCCTGGCCGAGGTCGCCGCCAAGCCGGTCCAGGAGTTCCCGGTCTTCCTCGACTTCCAGGACGACGTCTACGACGCCGTCGCCGAGATCGCCTCCGGCCCCCTGGGCGAGGCCCTCACCATCGTCTCCAAGGCCGAGCGCGAGGACCGTGAGTCCCAGATCAAGGCCGACGTGCTGGACCAGCTCGGTGACCGCTTCGAGGGTCGCGAGAAGGAGGTCGGCGCCGCCCTGCGCGCCGTCACCAAGAGCCTCGTGCGCCAGCGCGTCCTGCGCGACAAGGTCCGCATCGACGGCCGCGGCCTCGCGGACATCCGTGCGTTGTCGGCCGAGGTCGGCGTCGTGCCCCGCGTCCACGGCTCCTCGCTGTTCCAGCGTGGCGAGACCCAGATCATGGGCATCACCACGCTGAACATGCTCGACTTGGAGCAGAAGCTCGACACGCTCTCCCCGGAGACGACGCGTCGCTACATGCACAACTACAACTTCCCGCCGTTCTCGACCGGCGAGACCGGTCGCGTCGGGTCGCCGAAGCGTCGCGAGATCGGCCACGGCGCGCTCGCCGGCCGGGCCCTGCTGCCCGTGCTGCCCTCGCGCGAGGAGTTCCCTTACGCGATCCGCCAGGTCTCCGAGGCGCTGAGCTCCAACGGCTCCACGTCGATGGGCTCGGTCTGTGCGTCCACCCTGGGCCTGCTCAACGCCGGCGTCCCGCTGCGCGCGCCGGTCGCCGGCATCGCCATGGGTCTGATCTCCGGCGAGGTCGACGGCCGGACCGAGTACGTCACGCTGACCGACATCCTGGGAGCCGAGGACGCGTTCGGCGACATGGACTTCAAGGTCGCCGGCACGCGCGAGTTCATCACCGCGCTGCAGCTCGACACCAAGCTCGACGGCATCCCGGCCGAGATCCTGGCCGGTGCGCTGACGCAGGCCAAGGGCGCCCGTCTCGCGATCTTGGACGTCATGGCCGAGGCCATCGACACCCCGGACGAGATGAGCCCCTACGCGCCGCGCATCATCACGGTGCGCATCCCCGTCGACAAGATCGGTGAGGTCATCGGCCCGAAGGGCAAGATGATCAACCAGATCCAGGACGACACCGGCGCGAAGATCTCGATCGACGACGACGGCACCGTCTACGTCGGCGCGGACAACGGCGACGCCGCCGACGCCGCACGCGACGCCATCAACGCGATCGCCAACCCGACGATGCCCGAGGTCGGTGAGCGTTACCTCGGCACCGTCGTCAAGACGGTCGACTTCGGTGCATTCGTCTCGCTCCTGCCCGGCAAGGACGGCCTGCTGCACATCAGCAAGCTGCGCGACCTCAACGGTGGCCAGCGGGTCAACAACGTCGAGGACGTCGTGAGCGTGGGTCAGAAGATCCAGGTCGAGATCGCCGAGCTCGGCGACCGAGGCAAGCTCTCGCTGATCCCCGTCGTCGAGAAGTCCGAGGACGCCGCGGACGACACCACCGAGGACGAGACCGCTCCGGCCGACGCCTGAGCCATCGGCTCCTCGACGCCCGGTCCACCCCGCGGGGTGGACCGGGCGTCGCCGTCCCGCCCGACGACTCGCTGATTCCCAGGAGGTCCTGGGAATCGGGTAGCCGGGCCCGGTTCTCCTGCGCAGACCATGGGTTGCTTCCCGGGGTCGGTGCCAGGAAGGCGTGCTGCCCGTCCCGGCTCCCGCACGACCACCACCTGGGCGGTCCGTTCCACCCGGGGCGGACCACGTGAGTCGCACCCGTCACTGACGGCTCGCTGATTCCCAGGAGGTCCTGGGAATCAGGAATCAGGGCCAGGCTTCCGTGCACCGCACCAGGGTTGCTTCCCGGGGTCGGGGGCAAGGAACCGTGGTCCCTGCCGTGCGTGTCCCACATCATCCACGCTTCCCGCCCGGCCGCAGCACCCGGCGCCTCCTGCCTCGCCCTGCGCCGTCCCACGGCTCGCCGCAGGTCCAGGTCGCCGGTCTCGTGAGACGATCGGCCACGATGATCGACCTCCGACGACGCGCCGCCCGCCTCGACGCTGCGGACCCCTTGGCCCGATGGCGCCGGGAGTTCGTCCTCGACCCTGACGTCATGGCCTACCTCGACGGGAACTCGCTCGGCCGACTGCCGCGGCGAACCGTCGAACGGCTCCAGACCTTCGTGCGCGACGAGTGGGGCGGCCGCCTCATTCGGGGGTGGTCCGAGGGCTGGGCCGAGCTGCCGACCGCCGTCGGTGACGAGGTGGGACGCCTCGTCGGGGCCGCGGCGGGGCAGACCGTCGTCGGCGACTCGACGTCGATCGCCATCGCGAAGGCGTTGCACGCCGCGGTCCGACTGCGTCCGGAGCGCGACGAGATCGTGGTTGCTGCGCACGACTTCCCGACCGACCGCTACCTCGCCCAACGGGTGGCCGCCGACACCGGCAGGACCCTTCGGACCGTGGGGTTGCGCGACGACGGCACCCTGGACCTGACCGACGTCCTGGGGGAGCGGACGGCGGTCGTCCTGCTGAGCCACGTCGACTACCGCAGCGGAGCCCTGCTCGACCTGCCGCGTCTCACCCGACGCGTGCACGACGCCGGCGCGCTCGTGGTGTGGGACCTGTGCCACTCTGTCGGGGTCGTCCCGATCGCCCTCGACCAGGCCGACGTCGACCTCGCCCTGGGATGCACCTACAAGTACCTGAACGCCGGCCCCGGAGCCCCGGCGTTCCTCTACGCAGCCGCCCGTCACCTGCCGCACCTGCAGCAGCCCCTCCCGGGCTGGTGGAGTGCCGACGACCTCTTCGCCATGGCCGACGACTACCGACCCGCCCCCGACGCGCGCCGCCTGCTGTCCGGCACGCCGAACGTGGCGGGCCTGCTCGCGGTCCGCGAGGGCGTCGCCATGGTCGACGAGGCCGGCGTGGAGGCGATCCGAGCGAAGTCGGTCCTGCTCACCGGCCTCGTCCTCGACCTGCTCGACGCCGAGGGCCTGGACGTCGTCACCCCGCGCGACCCGGCCTCGCGCGGCAGCCACGTGACGGTGCGGCTCCCGGGTGCGCGCGACGTCGCCGAACGCATGGCCGAGCGAGGCGTCCTGCCGGACTTCCGCGAGCCCGACCTCGTCCGCCTCGGCCTCTCCCCGCTCACGACGTCGTTCGAGGAGGCGGTCGTGGGCGTCGAGGCGATGCTCGACGTGGTCCGCTCGACGCGATGAGGCAGCTCCCGGCTCACGAGGGCGGGCCCTAGGCTAGGCCCATGACACGAGTCGCTGTGCTGGGTGCCGACGGACGGATGGGCTCGACCTCGGCCGCCGCGATCGAGGCCACCGACGACCTCGAGGTCGTCGCCCGCGTCGACGTCGGGGACGAGCTGTCCGCGGTGACCGGGGCCGACGCCGAGGTCGCGCTCGTCTTCAGCCCGCCGGACGTCGCGCCGGAGCAGGCCGAGTGGCTGATCGGACAGGGCGTGCACGTCGTCATCGGCACGTCGGGCTTCGGGGAGGAGCGCGTCGAGCGACTGCGGGAGGTCGCGGCGCAGCACGAGGGCGTCGGCGTCCTCGTCGTCCCGAACTTCTCCATCGGCGCCGTCCTCATGATGCGGTTCGCCGCCGTCGCCGCACCGTTCTTCGAGTCCGTCGAGGTCATCGAGATGCACCACCCGGGCAAGGTCGACGCGCCCTCCGGCACCGCCGTCCGCACCGCCGAGCTGATCGCGCAGGCGCGCGCCGAGGCCGGCAGCCCCGCGATCCCCGACGCCACCACGCACGACCCCGACGGCGCCCGCGGTGCGAGCGTCGACGGCATCAGCGTCCACGCCGTCCGCTCACGCGGCTACGTGGCGAGCCAGGAGGTGCTGCTCGGCGGTGAGGGCGAGATCCTCGCGCTGCGCCACGACTCCTCGACGCGCGAGTCGTTCATGCCCGGGGTCGTCGCGGCCCTGCGCGGAGTCGCCGACCGTCCGGGCGTCACCGTGGGTCTCGACGCCGTGCTCGGGCTCGACCGACCGCCGGCACCGGGTCCGCGATAGCCTGGCGCCATGACGAACTCGCTGAGGTTGCGCGCCGCCTGACGGCCGCGCCCACCACTGCTCAGCCAGCACCCGACTCCGCACGCTCGAGCGTGCCGAGTCGTGGGCGCGCGCCGTCCCGCAGGTCCACCCCACCTGCCGGATGCAGCGCGGCGCGTTCCTACCCGCCACCGTCTCGATCCTCGAGCGGCATCGCTCGACTGCGTCCGGCTCCTCACCCAGGAGCCAGCATGCCTCACACGACCGGCCGACACGAGCTCGGCCAGAACTTCCTCGTCGACCCCCGCGTGGTCGACACCGTCCTCTCCGTCGTGGCCACATGGCCCGACGACCGCCCACTGCTGGAGCTCGGGCCAGGAGACGGTGCCCTCACCGGCCCTCTCGCGGCCCTGGGGCGTCCCGTCACGGCCGTCGAGATCGACGCGCGCCGCGCCGCCCGTCTGCGGCGCCGGCTCGCCGGACGCGTGGACGTCGTCCGCGGCGACCTGGCGCGACACCGCCTCGACACCGGTGCCGACATCGTCTCCAACGTTCCCTACGGCATCACCACGCCGCTGCTGCGCCGACTGCTCGGTGCACCGCACTGGCACCACGCGATCCTCCTGCTGCAGTGGGAGGTCGCGCGCAAGCGCGCCGGCGTCGGTGGGACGACCCTCATGGCGGCGCAGTGGTGGCCGTGGTTCACCTTCGGGCTCGTCCACCGGGTGCCGGCGACGTCGTTCCGGCCGGTGACGTCGGTCGACGGTGGGCTGCTGGAGGTCCGACGTCGACCGGTCCCGCTGGTCGCGGACGCCGTCCACCACCGCTCCGTCGTGACCGAGACCTTCACCGGCAGGGGCCGCGGCGTCCTCGACGTGGTGGGACGGCGCCACGGTCGATCGGTGCGAGACCTCTGGGCGAGGTCGTCCTCCGTCGGGTCGCGGGACCTGCCGCGCGACCTCGACGTCGAGCAGTGGGTGACACTGGCCGAGCTGGTGCCGAGACGCTCAGAGTCGCAGCAGCGCCGCGGTCGCGGCCGCGACGACGACCATCGGCAGGAACGGCACCCGTAGCCACAGCAGGACCGCCGCGACGCCGAGGGCAGCGACCCTGGCGTCGACCGCCAGCGAATGGTCGGCGCCCAGGGTCTGCACGGCGAGCAGCGCCCCGAGCAGGGCGGCCGGGATGAGCAGGGTGGCACGTCGGGTGAGGGGGTGCTCCAGCCACCGTTCGGGCACCGAGAGCCCGGCGAGCTTCAGGGCGTAGCAGCCGGCCGCCGTCAGCAGGACGCCGGCCCACAGCCCGGTCACGACCCCTCCCTGACCGGCCACAGCAGTCCGACCAGCACCGCGACGGCACCACCGGCGATGATCGGCACACCGGCCGGGGTCCAGCTCACGAGCACCAGGGCGACCGAGGCCCCGACGAGGGCGCACAGCCGTCCCGCCGTAGTGCTCAGCCGTGGCCACAGGAGTCCCAGGAAGGCGGCGGCGACGGCTGCGTCGAGTCCGTACGTCCTCGGGTCTCCGATCGCCGAGCCGACGACGGCGCCGACCAGCGTCGCGAGGTTCCACAGGAGGAAGACGCTGAGCCCGGTCCACCAGAAGCCGGTGCGGCCGTCACGCTCGTCCTCCTGGGCGACCGCCATGGCGGTCGACTCGTCGATCACCAGGTGCGCCCCGGCGAGTCGGGCGAGGCCGCGAAGGCGGAGCAGCGCGGCGAGGCTGACACCGTAGAACAGGTTGCGCGACCCGAGCAGCACGGCCGTGAGTGCTCCGGTCAGCGGTGCACCACCGGCGGCCACGACCCCGACGAACGCGAACTGCGAGGCTCCGGTGAACGCCAGCAGCGACAGGGCGCACGTCTGGGCGACGTCGAGGCCCGAGGTGGTGCCGAGTGCTCCGAAGGAGATGCCGTACGTGCCGGTGGCGAGGCCGACGCCGAGTGAGTCGGCACGGACGGAGCGGGTCCGCCGGCTCATCCCTCGGTGAGCTCGGACTCGTCGGTCAGTGCCGTGTGCAGGCGCACCTGCTTGATGGCCCGGCCGGTCTCGTCCTGGAGCTCGCGGTGGGCGCCGTCGGTCTCCCACCCGGACTCGACGAGGAATCGCCGCAGCACGTCGTCGGTGGAGGAGAGCCACCAGACGGCGCGGGTGAAACGGTCGGCGCGCAAGGTGTCGACGGCGGCCTGGAGCAGGCGTGACCCGTGCCCGGCGCGACGGTGCTCGGGATCGACCACGAAGCCGCCGACCTCGCCGTCGGCCACGCGGTCGGCGTCGGGGTCGAAGCACGGGTGGACGACGGCGTAGCCGCGCACGGTGGCCCGCTCGAGCGCCACGAGGACACGCATCCGGGCCTCCGGCGGTGCCACGACCGACGCTCGCCAGCGTTCGGCGACCCCCTCGGGGTCGAGACCGGCGACGACGTCGTCACCGAGGACGTCGGCGTACTCGGCCCGCCACGTCCGCAGCTGGACGTCGGCCACGGCCGGGGCGTCGTCGGGCCAGGCGAGGCGGACGCTGACGTCGGCGCTCATGGGCGGGCCTCCTGCAAGTCGAAGGGGAACGGGCCGGCCGGGGCCGGTGGGGCGGGTCTCAGCGCTCGGCGAACTGCTCGACGAGGCCCGACTCGGCGCCGTCGGCGTCGAGCACCACCTCGGTCAGGGTGGTGGTCCGCAGCGACGGCGTGGCCTCGAAGGCCAGCAGGGCGATGCCCGGCACGGCACCGACGACGAGGGACCACGCGCCCCAGGGAGCGACGAACGTCACCAGGACGGCGATGATCACCGGAGCCTGGCAGATGGCGAGCCGGCGTACCGTGTGCGCGGCGTAGACGGCGACGCCCCGACGTCGCTGCTCCGTCGCGGGAGTGGCGGGGTCCAGCGCCGGAGCGTCCATCCACACGCGCTCGGCGAAGAAGGCCGCCACGGCCACGGGAGCGACCATCAGCACCATCGCCCACCACGGCGGGCGGGCGTCGTCGGCTCCACCGAGGGCGAAGAACAGCACCACCACGAACCCGGCGGTGATGACCACCTGGAGGGCGACGAACCGACGGACCTCGCCCGGCGACGCGTCGTACTCGTCGGGGAACATGCGGCTGAGTTTCGCACAGCCGTCCGCACCCCCGCGTAGCATGCCCCCATGCGCACGTACCTCGACCTCGTCCAGCGGATCCTCGACGAGGGGGTCGAGAAGTCCGACCGCACCGGCACCGGGACGCGTAGCGTCTTCGGCCACCAGATGCGCTTCGACCTCGCCGAGGGCTTCCCGGTCGTGACCACCAAGAAGGTGCACCTCAAGTCCGTCGTCGCCGAGCTGCTGTGGTTCGTGGCGGGTGAGACCAACACCGCCTACCTGCGTGAGAACGGCGTCACGATCTGGGACGAGTGGGCCGACGACCGCGGCGACCTCGGCCCCGTCTACGGCCACCAGTGGCGCAGCTGGCCGACGCCGTCGGGGGAGACGATCGACCAGCTCGCCGGCGTGGTCGCGAACCTGCGGTCCGACCCGCACTCGCGCCGACACGTCGTGAGCGCGTGGAACGTCGCCGACCTCGACGCCATGGCCCTCGCCCCGTGCCACGCGTTCTTCCAGTTCTACGTCACGCCCACCGGCGGCGACGAGCCCGACCGGCTGTCCTGCCAGCTGTACCAGCGCTCTGCCGACGTCTTCCTCGGCGTGCCGTTCAACATCGCCTCCTACGCGCTGCTGACGCACATGGTCGCGCAGGTCACCGGCCTGGGCGTCGGCGACTTCGTGCACACCCTCGGCGACGCCCACCTCTACCTCAACCACCTCGACCAGGCTCGCGAGCAGCTCACCCGCGAGCCCCGCCCGCTGCCGGAGCTGTGGCTCGATCCCTCCGTCACGAGCATCGACGGCTTCACGCTCGACTCGATCAAGGTCACCGGCTACGACCCCCACCCGGCGATCAAGGCGCCGATCGCCGTATGACGGTCACGCTCGTCGTCGCGATGGGTGCGAACCGGGTGATCGGGGTCGACGGCTCGCTGCCGTGGCGCCTGCCGGAGGACCTCGCGAACTTCAAGCGCCTCACCCTCGGCCACCCGATGGTGATGGGTCGGGCCACGTACGAGTCGATCGGCCGGCCGTTGCCGGGGCGCACCACGATCGTCGTCACCCGGGACACCGACTGGTCCGCGGGGGACGTCGACGGGGTCGAGGTCGTGCACTCGCTCGACGGTGCGCTGCGTCGCGGCGCCGAGCTCGACGACGAGGTCTTCCTCGTCGGGGGAGCGCAGGTCTACGCCCAGGCGCTCGAGGAGGGTCGCGTCGACCTCATGGTCGTCACCCGTGTCGCCGCCTCGCCGGTCGGCGACACGTTCTTCCCGAGGATCGACTGGCAGGCGTGGCACGAGGTGGGCCGCGTCCCGCACGTCGGTCCCGAGCCGGAGCGAGTCGCCTTCGACATCGTCACCTACCGCCGCGCCTGACGACCGTCGTCGCCGGCCCTTGCCGCCGCCGCCGTCACGGAGCACGATGAGCCTGTCCGACGCGGCGAGAAGGGGAACGACCATGGCCCACGGCGACATCACCCACCTCGAGATCCCTGTCTCCGACCTCGCTGCGGGCACGCGGTTCTACGGCAGCGTCTTCGGCTGGCGGATCGAGGAGGCCCCCGGGTTCGAGGGGTACCCGATGTGGCAGGCCCCCAACGGCATCAGTGGGGGAGCCCTCACGTCCCGCGAGGACGGGTTCGCCCAGCCGCGCTCGGTGGTGGAGGTCGACTCCATCGACGACACGCTCGCCGTGGTGGAGTCGCACGGTGGTCGCGTCGTCGCTGCGAAGGCTCCGATCAGCGAGACGTCCTCGTGGGCGCTCGTCGCCGATCCGGACGGCAACGTCCTCGGGCTGTACGAGGAGTCGCCGGAGGACAGGGACGCATCGGCGCCCTGACTGGGCGCCGCGGACACACCGACGGCACAATGTTGACCTAGGTAACTTACCCGTGACAACATGTTCGCGTGTCCTACGACGCCTCCCGGCCCGCCTATCGTCTGCACACGCTGGTGGCGACGCTCGACACCGCGGCCGACCGGATGCTGCTGGAGGCGCACGGCACCGGGTACGCGCGCTTCCTGACCCTCGTCACGGTGCAGGCGCTCGAGCGGCCCACCCAGGCCGACCTCGCCACGGCGCGCGGCACCTCGGCGCCGGCCACCAGCCGGATGGTGCAGGCGCTCGTCGACGACGGCCTCCTGCTCGCCGAGAGGTCCCCGGGGGAAGGCAACCGGCGCACCCTGGCCCTGACGTCGGCGGGGGAGCGCTTCGTGACCGCCGGCGGAGAGCTCCTCGGGGGCGCCTTCGCTCGTCTTCTCGAGGCCGCGCAGGTCTCCGAGGCCGACGTCCTCGCCGTCACCGACCCCCTCCTCGCCGTCCTCGACCCGGAGATGCCATGACCCCGCTCGTCGCCACGCACGCGTTCGCCGCCCTGGTCGCCCTCCTGGTCGGGGGGTGGCAGCTGTTCATCGGCCCCCGCGGTACCCCGGGACACCGGCTCGCCGGCCGGGTGTGGGTCGTCGCGATCCTGTTCGTCGCCGCGTCGTCCTTCTGGATCCGCGAGATCACCCCAGGTTCCTTCAGTGCCCTGCACGCCCTGTCGATCGTCACGCTCGTGACGGTTCCCCTGGGCGTGCTCGGGGCGCGTCAGGGACGCATCGCCTCGCACCGTGCGGCCATGACCGGCAACTGGATCGGTCTCCTCGGCGCCGGAGCGGCGGCCTCGGCGATCCCCGAGCGCGACATCCCACAGCTCGTGGTCGCCGATCCGGTCACCGCGACGCTCGCCGCGGTCATGGTCGTCGTCCTGGCCGCCGTCGTGATCGGCATCGGTCGCGTCGTCGACGTCGCCGTGGTCCGCGACGCCTGACCCCGCTGGCCACGCCCGAGTGGCTCAGGACAGGATCGCCAGCTGGCGCGACTGGGCGATCAGTCGACCCTCGCGGTCCCACAGCTCGACGTCCTCGTCGTGGTAGCCGTCGATGACGTGCCTCGTGGTCACGTGCATGAGGGCCCAGTCGGTGTCCGGTCGCCGCCGCAGGTGCACCGTCAGCTGCACGGTGGCCGAGGCGAGCAGGCCGAGGTCGGCGGTCACCGGCGGGTAGCCGTCGACGATGGCGGCCGCCGCGACGGCGTCGATCCGGCGGCCGTCCTCGGGTCGCACCCACACGGTCGCCTCGGGGACGCCGCTCGGCTCGCCTCGCAGCCAACCGGGCACGTGGGGGGAGCGGACCTCGTAGCGGTCGACGATGGGCACGGCACCCGCCGGGATGCTCTCGGCGAGGTCGTGGCCCTCCTCGGGTCCCGGGACCGCGGGCGCTGCGTGGGGCGTGTGCTCGGCGTCCCCGGTCGTGTCCCAGTCGTGCAGCGTCACCACGGCGTGCGCGACGGCGCCGCCCGCCTGGCTCAGGACCGCCTGGTGCACCGAGACCCGCCGGCCCACGCGCACCGTCGTGACGGCCACGGCGGCGGGTCCCGGGGTCGGCGGCTTGAGGTAGTTGACCGAGACCGACAACGGGTCGGGGTGGTCCGGTGCGCTCGTCGCGGCCTCGTCGAGGACCGCCCGCAGGACCACCGCGAGCACGTAGCCGCCGTTGGCGGTGCCGTTCGGGGTGTTCCAGTCGGCGGTCAGCTCCAGGTGCCGGGCGCCGTCGGCGCCGAGGGTGCTGGCGACGGCTCGATCCAGCTCGTGGGGCGGTGGGGGAGTCGAGGTGGACATGCGCCCATCCTGCACCGAGGCCCGTGCTCGGCTCGCGGTAGCCTCGCCCCATGACCTCCCCGCACGCCAGCGAGTCGGCCCCCTTCGGACGGGTGCTCACCGCGATGGTCACTCCCTTCGCCTCCGACGGCAGCCTCGACACCGACGCCGCCCAGCGGCTCGCGACGCACCTCGTCGACGCGGGCAACGACGGGCTCGTGGTCAGCGGCACCACCGGGGAGTCGCCCACGACCACGGGCGAGGAGGACGGACGGCTGCTCGCGGCGGTCCTGGAGGCCGTCGGCGACCGGGCCACCGTCGTGGCCGGCGTCGGCACGAACGACACCCGGCACAGCGTCGAGCTCGCCGCCCAGGCGCGCACCACCGGCGCGCACGGGCTGTTGCTGGTGACGCCCTACTACAGCAAGCCCCCGCAGTCCGGCATCGTCGATCACGTCACCCAGGTGGCCCGCGCCGGCGTCGACGTGCCCGTCATGCTCTACGACATCCCGGGTCGCACGGCGGTGCAGATCGCCGAGCCCACCTACACCGAGCTGGCTCGCAACCCCCTCGTCGTGGCGGTCAAGGACGCCGTCGGCGACCTCGAGCGCGGCGCCTGGATCATGCGCGAGACCGGTCTGTGCTGGTACTCCGGCGACGACGCCGCGAACCTGCCGTGGCTCGCCGTCGGCGCCGCCGGGATCGTGAGCGTCGTCGGTCACGTCGCGGGACGCCAGTACGCGGAGATGGTGGCGGCGGTGGACGCCGGCGACCTCCCCGCAGCGCGCGAGATCAACGACCGGCTGCTGCCGGTGGTCCGCGCGATCATGACCCACACCCAGGGTGCGATCACCGCCAAGGCGGCCATGCAGCTGCTCGGCGTCATCGAGCACCGGACCATGCGCGCCCCCCTCCCCGCCGCCACCGACGACGAGGTCACCACCGTGCGTGACGCGCTGGTGACGGCGGGCCTACTCACGAACTGAGGCACCACCCTTCATGAGCCACATGCACCTCGAGCTCCCCGCTCCCGGCCCCCTCGCCCCCGACGCCCTGCGGGTCATCCCGCTCGGCGGTCTGGGCGAGATCGGTCGCAACATGACCGTCTTCGAGTTCGGCGGGAAGCTGCTGATCGTCGACTGCGGCGTGCTCTTCCCGGAGGAGAACCACCCGGGCGTCGACCTCATCCTCCCGGACTTCGAACCGATCCGGGACCGGCTCGACGACGTCGTCGGCGTCGTCCTGACGCACGGCCACGAGGACCACATCGGCGGCGTGCCGTTCCTGCTGCGCGAGCGTGGCACCATCCCGATCGTCGGGTCCAAGCTCACGCTGGCCTTCGTAGAGCCGAAGCTCAAGGAGCACCGACTCAAGCAGGCGCCCAAGCACGAGGTGTCCGAGGGCGACGTGCTGGAGCTCGGTCCGTTCTCGTGCGAGTTCGTCGCCGTCAACCACTCCATCCCCGACGCACTGGCCGTCGCGATCACGACGCCGGCAGGCGTCGTGCTGCACACGGGCGACTTCAAGATGGACCAGCTGCCGCTCGACGACCGCATCACCGACCTGCGCGCGTTCGCCCGGCTCGGCGAGGCCGGCGTCGACCTCTTCCTCACCGACTCCACCAACGCCGACGTCCCCGGCTTCACGGTGCCCGAGCGCGACATCACGCCCGCGATCGACGCCGTGTTCGCCTCCAGCGCCCAGCGCGTGATCGTGGCGTCGTTCGCCTCGCACATCCACCGCGTGCAGCAGGTCCTCGACGCCGCACACCGGCACGGCCGCAAGGTGGCGTACGTCGGTCGTTCCATGGTCCGCAACATGCAGATCGCCCGCGAGCTCGGCTACCTGCACGTCCCGGACGGCGTCGTGGTCGACCGGATCGACGCCGCGCCGCCGCACGAGATGGTGCTGATGTCGACCGGTTCGCAGGGTGAGCCCATGGCGGCGCTCTCGCGCATCGCCAACAACAGCCACCCGCAGGTGAGCCTGGAGCCCGGTGACACCGTGCTGCTCGCGTCCTCGCTCATCCCCGGCAACGAGAACGCCGTCTACCGCGTCATCGACGGCCTCACCAAGATCGGCGCGCGAGTCGTCCACAAGGGCAACGCTCTCGTGCACGTCTCGGGCCACGCCTCGGCCGGTGAGCTGCTCTACTGCTACAACATCGTCCGGCCCACGAACGTCCTGCCGGTGCACGGCGAGATCCGTCACCTGCACGCCAACGGTGCCCTGGCCACCAAGACGGGCGTGCCGAACGTCCTCCTCGCGGAGGACGGCTACGTCATCGACCTCGTCGACGGTCACGCCTCGATCGTGGGCGCCGTCGACTGCGGCTACGTCTACGTCGACGGCTCGTCGGTCGGCGAGATCACCGACTCCGAGCTGAAGGACCGACGCATCCTGCGCGACGAGGGGTTCATCTCGATCGTCACGGTCGTCGACTCCACGACCGGCAAGATCGTCACGGGCCCGGAGATCCATGCCCGTGGCCTGGCCGAGGACGAGTCCGCCTTCGACGAGATCGTGCCCAAGCTCATCGACGCCCTGGAGCAGTCGCTGGCCGACGGGACCCGCGACACCCAACAGCTCCAGCAGGTCGTGCGCCGGGTCGTCGGGTCGTACGCAGGCCGTCGCCTGCGCCGCCGACCGATGATCATCCCGATCGTCCTGCAGGCCTGACCCGCGCATCCGGCGAGCCGTCGGCACGCCGCGCGAACTGTTACCGCGCCGAAACACCGACTTGGCGGTCGCGAAACACGCGCTGCCTAGCGTGACGGGTGTTCGGCGCGGGGCCGAACTCTGGTGGGACACCGGCCGCGGTCGACGAGGGATGTTGCGCACGGACCTCGTCGGCCGCGTCGCCGGTTCCGGAGGAGGGCGGGGCCTGTGTCGATCCGACAGACCGGCGAGGTCTTGTACGCGTGCTCGTCCGGGAGTGCCGATCCGGCCCAGCGGGCCGCCCTCGGTCATCTGGTGACCGCCGTGCGGCGCGACGCGCCGTCGGTCGACGTCCGTGACACGCCGGTGGAGATGCTGGCCAGCACCGAGGACAGCGCGCCGGTGCGCGTGGCCGTGCCGTTGACGCTCACCGAGGGCACGGACGTCGCCGCGGCACTGGCCGTGGCGCGTCGCGGGGACCCCGGGCTCAGCGTCGCCGCGCCACTCGGACCGGACTGGAGCCTCGCGGAGATCTGCGTCCAGCGCCTCATCGAGGCGGGGGGCCGCAAGGAGGACACGATCGTCCTCGGGGTCGCCGGTGGCCAGGGCGCGGAGTCGCTCCAGGGGTACCAGCGCGCCGCACGCCTCGTCAGTGCCGTCTGGGGAGGGCCCGTGCACATCGGGGTGGTCGCCGGACCGGGCACCGCGCTGACCGACGCCGTCGACCTGGCGCACAAGGACGGCGGCCGGGTGGTCGTCGCCTCCTACGTCCTGACGCCCGGCCGGTACGCCGACCTCCTGCGCCACTGCGGTGCCGACCTGGTGACGGCACCACTGCTCGACGGGGGGACCCCCGACCCGCGGATCGTCGCGCTCGTCGTGACGCGGTTCCACCAGGCGCTCGGCGTGGGTGCTCCGTCCCTGTGAGCGGACGTCGTCGTCAGGCTCGCTCGACACGTCGATGACGCGCGGTCCCGCAGGTCCGCACCGGGTGGCGACGCGCCGACGCCGGCCCGCGGCGCGGGAACCGGTCCACCCTCGACCTGTGCTTTAGGCTTTCGCCATGGCGACCCGAACGTCTTCCCCCTCGCGTCAGCGAAGTTCGGCACAGCCGCGCAAGCGGCCGTCCGGCAGTCAGGCCAAGAAGAAGCGGCCTGCGTCGCGTGGTTCCTCCACGGCTCGGCGCAAGCCTGCCTCCCCGGGCCCCGGTCCGGTCGCCGTCGTGGTGGGCGGTCTCGCGCGTGGCGTCGCCGCGGTGTGGCTCGCGATCGCCGGGATGATCGGCGCGCTCGCTCGCGGCATCGGCAGCTCGGCGTCCGAGCTCGAGCCGGAGCAGCGACGCGACGGCGCCGGCTTCGCCATCGTCGCGCTGTCGATCGTCGTCGCCGCCTCGGTGTGGTGGCAGATCCCCGGACCCGTCGCCGAGGGCGTGCGGGCCGCGACCACGGGGACGGTCGGCCTGCTGGCCTGGGCCGTGCCTCTCGTGCTCCTCGTCGTCGCCTGGCGCACCCTGCGCCACCCGGACCGCAACGGTCCCGTCGGGCGTCAGGTCATCGGGTGGTCCGCGATCTGCGGCGGGGTGCTCGGGCTCGTCCACCTCGCCCATGGCGTTCCTCGCCCCGACGACATGGGTGCGCTCCGCGAAGCCGGAGGAGCCCTCGGCTTCCTCTTCTCCGCCCTCCTCATGGACCTGCTGCGGACGTCGTTCGTCGTCGCACCGATCCTGGTGCTCGTCGTCCTCTTCGGTGTCCTCGTCGTCACAGGCACGCCGCTGCACGCCGTGCCCGTCCGCCTGAGGGAGGGCCGCGATCGCCTGCTGGGCCGCTCGTCCGACGAGGCGCAGGACTCCGAGACGCAGGGCGCCGCAACGCGGCGTCACCCGCGCACCACCCCCGACGAGCCGTACGACAACCCGCTGGTCGAGGATCCGGCCGAGGAGAAGAAGCCCGCCCGCAAGCGCCGTGCGCCGGACCCCGTCGACGTCGCCGAGGCGGCCCCTGTCGGCGTCGCGGAGGCCGGCGAGGCCGAGGTCGTCGAGGCGCCGCCGATGGAGCCGCTGCCGGCCCGCGCCGAGCAGCTCGCCCTGTCCGGCGACATCGTGTACTCCCTTCCGGACTCCACCGTCCTGCGCGAGGGCTCGCCGCACAAGGCGCGGTCAGCCGCCTCCGACGCCGTCGTCGACCGGCTCACCGAGGTGCTCGAGCAGTTCCAGATCGACGCCCAGGTCACCGGCTACACGCGCGGTCCGACCGTGACGCGGTACGAGGTCGAGCTCGGCCCCGCCGTGAAGGTCGAGAAGGTGACGGCGCTGAGCAAGAACATCTCCTACGCCGTGGCCTCCAACGAGGTGCGGATCCTCAGCCCCATCCCGGGCAAGTCCGCCATCGGCGTCGAGATCCCGAACGTCGACAAGGAGATGGTCTCCCTCGGCGACGTGCTGCGCTCGGGCAAGGCCCGCGGAGACCACCACCCGATGATCGTCGGTCTCGGCAAGGACGTCGAGGGCGGTTTCGTCGTGGCGAACCTCGCCAAGATGCCCCACCTGCTCGTCGCCGGCGCCACCGGCTCGGGCAAGTCGAGCTTCGTCAACTCCATGATCGCCTCGCTGCTCATGCGTGCCACGCCCGACGAGGTGCGCATGATCATGGTCGACCCCAAGCGTGTCGAGCTCACCGCCTACGAGGGCATCCCCCACCTCATCACCCCGATCATCACCAACCCCAAGAAGGCCGCCGAGGCGCTGCAGTGGGTCGTGCGCGAGATGGACATGCGCTACGACGACCTCGCCAACTTCGGCTTCCGTCACATCGACGACTTCAACAAGGCCGTCCGCGCGGGCACCGTCACGGTGCCGCCGGGCAGCGAGCGCGAGCTGGCGCCGTACCCCTACCTGCTGGTGGTGGTCGACGAGCTCGCCGACCTCATGATGGTCGCTCCGCGCGACGTCGAGGACTCGGTCGTGCGCATCACGCAGCTCGCCCGCGCGGCCGGCATCCACCTCGTGCTCGCCACCCAGCGACCGAGCGTCGACGTCGTCACCGGCCTGATCAAGGCGAACGTCCCCAGCCGGCTGGCCTTCGCCACCAGCTCCCTCGCCGACAGTCGCGTCATCCTCGACCAGCCCGGAGCGGAGAAGCTCGTGGGCCAGGGTGACGGGCTGTTCCTGCCCATGGGGGCGAACAAGGCCATGCGCATGCAGGGCGCCTGGATCACCGAGGCCGAGATCGCCGAGGTCGTGCGTCACTGCAAGGAGCAGCTGCAGCCGACCTACCGCGAGGACGTCACCGCTCCGCAGCAGTCGTCGCGCGAGCTGGACGACGACATCGGCGACGACCTCGACCTCGTGCTCCAGGCGGTCGAGCTCGTCGTCACCACGCAGTTCGGGTCGACGTCGATGCTGCAGCGCAAGCTCCGGGTGGGCTTCGCCAAGGCGGGTCGCCTCATGGACATCATGGAGAGCCGCGGCGTCGTCGGCCCGAGCGAGGGGTCCAAGGCCCGCGACGTGCTGATCAAGCCCGACGACCTCGAGGACGTCCTGGCCTCGATCCAGGCCGGTTGAGAAGATGAGCGTCATGACGCAGCCCCGAGTGCCCGCCTCCTTGGCGGTCGAGGTCGAGCAGTTCGAGGTGCGCCGCCGTGCCGCGCTGTACGTCGCCGCGTTCCTCGTGCCCGCCGTGCTCGCCGTCGTGCTCGGCTGGCTGGCCTGGTCGCAGGGCGAGGTCGTGTGGGCGGGCGTCGCCGGTCTCCTGGCGCTCACCGCCCTGACGGCGATGCCCGGCCTGCGCGACCTCGGCACCCCCCTGTTCGTCGCCGACGCCCACGGGGTGCGCATGCGCTCGGGACGTCTGTGGGTGGGACTGCTGTGGAGCGAGATGGCCGGCATCCACGTCGAGGGTCGCAGCGGCCGGCACGACCCGTGCATCAAGGTGGTCAGCCCCGACGGCTCGCGCGTCTACCGCTCGCCAGTCGGCATCACCACCACGGTCTCGGTGGCCGAGGCAGAGGACCAGCTGGCGCGCGTCCTCGACGCTGTCGCATACTGAGACGTTCACTCCCGCTGCCTGGAAGGTCCGTATGTCCTCGGCCGAGACCGCCCCGAGCAACCTCAACATCGCCAATGCCCTGACGGTCCTGCGGATCCTGGGCGTCCCGGTCTTCGGGTGGTTGTTGCTCACCCAGGGTGGCGAGAGCATCGAGATGCGCGTCTGGGCGTTCGTCGCGTTCGCCCTGCTCATGGCCACCGACCGCATCGACGGGGACCTCGCGCGCAGCCGCAACCTCGTGACGAACTTCGGCAAGCTGGCCGACCCCATCGCCGACAAGGCGCTGACCGGCATGGCCTTCGTCGGCCTGGCGATCATCTTCTCCGCCTGGTGGTTCTGGGCCGCCGTGGTGCTGATCCTCCTGCGCGAGTGGGGCATCACCCTCATGCGGTTCGTCGTCAAGAAGTACGGCGTCATGCCGGCGAGCCAGGGCGGACGCATCAAGACGACCCTCCAGGCGCTGGCGATCGGCGGCTACGTCCTGCCGTTTGAGCTCTGGCAGAACACCGCCAGCGACGTGCTCCTGGTGCTCACCCACGTCGTGTTCGCCGCCGCGTTCGCGATCACGATGTACACGGCCGCGCAGTACGTCAGGGACGCGCGCGACCTGCGGGCACAGCACCGGTCGACGGCGCGCACCGGCTCGTGACCGGACCGGCCGAGCGCGTGGTCGCGGGCCTGCGGTCGCGGGGGCACCGCATCGCGTCGGCCGAGTCCCTGACGGGCGGGCTGGTCTGCTCGGCCCTGGTCGACGTCCCCGGAGCCTCCGACGTCGTGGTCGGTGCCGTGGTCGCCTACGACCCGTCCGTCAAGACCGGGCTGCTGGGCGTCGACCGTGCCCTCGTCGAGCGTCATGGGACGGTGCACGAGCAGACCGCCCGCGCCATGGCGGAGGCGGCGCTGCGCCGCGTGGACGGTGCCACCATCGCGGTCTCCACCACCGGGGTCGCGGGTCCGGACCCGAGCGAGGGTCACCCGGCGGGCACCGTGCACGTCGCTGTCGCCGACGCCGACGGCACCGTCGCGCAGCGCCTGCACCTGACCGGCGACCGCCGATCCATCCGCGAGCAGACGGTCCGTGCCGCGTTGTCGCTCGTGGTCGCTAGGCTGGGGGAAGAAAGCCGGGGGTAGTGACGTTGACCACGACGACCGACCGAGAGGAAGCGCGATGACCACGATGCGACAGCTCGTCGGCGAGGTGCTCCGCGCTCGTCGGCTCTCGCAAGGGTTGACCCTGCGCGACGTCTCCGCCCGCGCACGCGTGAGCCTGGGGTACATCTCCGAGGTCGAGCGAGGACAGAAGGAGCCGAGCTCGGAGCTGCTGGCCGCGCTCGCGTCGGCGCTGGAGGTCCCGCTGTCCAAGGTGTTGCTCGACGTCAGCACGCTGCTGGCCATCGAGGAGGCCACCGACCTGGCGAGCGTCTCCTCCATCACGCCCGAGGTCGAGGTCTCCGCGGCCTGACGGTGCCACACGGTCGGGCCCGGGGGTGCTGCTGCGCCTACTCGGGCGCGTGGCATGCTGGCGCGCGATGAGGCACAGCGAGTTCTGGGAGCGCATGGACCACCACCTCGGCGAGGGGTACGCGCGGGTGTGGGCCGACACCCAGACCATGGCCGACCTCGACGGCCGGACCGCCCTGGAGGCGTTGGAGGCCGGCGTCCCCCCGAAGCAGGTGTGGCGTGCGGTGCACGCACGTCTCGAGCTCCCCGCGTCCGAGCGATGACCGGGCGTCGGGGAAGCGGGTCGTGCCGGTGAACCCGGACACCTGGGGGCTGCGGCCACTCGTCGACGATGACGTCGACGACGTCCACGCCATCGTCTCCGATCCCGACACGTGGGTCCACGAGCCGGGCGGCTGCTTCGAGCGCGTCGAGCGGAGCGGGGCGCTCGTGCGCGAGGCCGTCGCGTCGTGGCGCGCCGAAGGTCTCGGCCCGTGGGCCGTGCTCGTGGCCGACGAGCTCGTGGGCCTCGGGGGAGTGACCCCGATGACGCGGTGGTGGGACCTCGGCGCCCGGCTGTCCCCGCACGTCTGGGGACACGGCCTGGCCACCTGGGTCGTGGAGGTGGCCCTCGGAGCCGCGCACCGCACGAAGCCGGACTGGCCGGTCGTGGCCCGGTCGTCGTCGACCAACCCGGCGTCGGGACGGGCCTGCGAGAACGGCGGGCTGGCCCCGGTGCACGTCGAGCCGTGGCCCGACGGCACCAGCTGCGTGGTGCACGCCGACCGACCGCTCGAGCGTGACCTGCTGCGCACCGTCCTCGCGCTGGGCTGAGTCCCCGCCCGGTCGCGACACGCCGCCGGCGATGAGTGGCTCGAACACGTGTTCGGGTTAGCCTGTCCACAGGTCTGACGCGATCGAGGTCGGATCCACAGGCGGGTCGACGAGGCCCAGGAATGTCTGAGGGATCTCGTAGCGTCGAAGATGACCGGCCACCCCACCAGTAGAAACGGAACCGCCGATGCCTCCCAAGTCCCCTCTCGCCCCCGTCACGGCCGTCGATGTCGACCAGCGCGCCAAGGCGATCGACAACGCGATCGCCCAGATCGACCGTTCCTACGGCAAGGGTGCGGTCATGCGCCTGGGCGAGCGTGGCCGTGTGCCGGTCAACGTCATCCCCACCGGCGCGCCCGCGCTCGACGTCGCCCTCGGCATCGGGGGCATGCCCCGCGGCCGCATCGTGGAGGTCTACGGTCCGGAGTCCTCGGGCAAGACCACGGTCGCCCTGCACGCGGTGGCCAACGCGCAGAAGGCCGGCGGCGTGGCGGCGTTCATCGACGCCGAGCACGCCCTCGACCCCGACTACGCCCGCAAGCTCGGCGTCGACACCGACGCCCTGCTGATCTCCCAGCCCGACTCCGGTGAGCAGGCACTGGAGATCGCGGACATGCTGATCCGTTCCGGTGCGCTCGACATCATCGTCATCGACTCCGTCGCCGCGCTCGTGCCGCGCGCGGAGATCGACGGCGAGATGGGCGACTCCCACGTCGGCCTGCAGGCCCGGCTCATGAGCCAGGCCCTGCGCAAGATGACCGGTGCCATCAACGGCTCCGGCACGACGGCCATCTTCATCAACCAGCTGCGCGAGAAGATCGGCGTCATGTTCGGCTCTCCGGAGACCACCACCGGCGGCAAGGCGCTGAAGTTCTACGCCTCGGTGCGCCTGGACGTGCGCCGCATCGAGACCTTGAAGGACGGCACCGACATGGTCGGCAACCGCACCCGCGTCAAGGTCGTCAAGAACAAGATGGCTCCGCCGTTCAAGCAGGCCGAGTTCGACATCATGTACGGCCAGGGCATCAGCCGCGAGGGCAGCCTCATCGACCTCGGCGTCGACGCGGGCTTCGTGCGCAAGGCCGGCGCCTGGTACACCTACGAGGGCGACCAGCTCGGCCAGGGCAAGGAGAACGCGCGTCAGTTCCTGCGTGACAACCCCGATCTCGCCGAGGAGCTGGAGAAGCGCATCAAGGACCACCTGGGTGTCGGTCCCGGTGCTGCCGAGGACGAGGCCGAGGACGGCTTCGCCGAGGGCGGCGACCTGCCGGCCACCGAGTTCTGATGGCAGCCACGGGGACGGCCACCGACCACGAGTCGGTGGCCCGGGCCGTGCTCGAGCGGCGCATCGCGATGCGCGAGCACAGCCGTGCCGAGCTCGCCCAGGCGCTCGCGGCCAAGGACGTGCCCCGCACGGTCGCCGAGACCTTGTTGGACCGCTTCACCGAGGTCGGGCTCATCGACGACGAGCGCTTTGCCCGGGCATGGGTGGAGTCGCGTCAGCGCAGCAAAGGCGCAGCGCGAGCGGTGCTGGCGGTCGAACTGCGCCGCAAGGGCATCGACGAGGAGCTCGTCGGCGACGTCCTGGCCGACCTCGACCCCGAGGACGAGCGGGCTGCCGCCCATCGCCTCGTGCGACGCAAGCTGCGCAGCGTCCAGGGGCTGGACCAAAGCGCCCAGATCCGTCGGCTCGCCGGCATGCTGGCGCGCAAGGGCTACCCGGCCCAGGTGGCCTTCGACGTCGTGCGTGCCGAGCTCGAGGCCGAGCGGGAGCCGCTGGACTCGATGTGACGCCACCTGAGGTGCGGAGCCTCTCGCGGGTCAGGGTGCGAGCCTCTCCGGCGTGAAGGAGCACGGCACCAGGGTGCCGACCGCGCCGTCGGCACCCTGGTCTCCTGAGTCGGGCGGCGACCCCTGCTCGTCGGCGCGGGGAGCGTCGCGATCGGGGCGGGGGCGGCGCTGTTCGCACCCGACGGGCGCGACACCTGAGCGCACGTCGAGGGCACGAGGGCGTGGGTCGCTTGCCGCCAAAGGTTACCTACCAGTAACATGCGGTCATGGCATCGACCTACGCCCTCTACCGTCGGATGACGGCCCTTCCGCAGGGCAAGCGACTCTTCTCCATCGCGTTCGGCCAGAAGGCCCCCTACTTCGCCTCGATCCACATGATGGTCGAGGACATGGCGCCGCACCGGGGCCAGGTGCGCATCCCCAAGCGTCGCAGCGTCCAGAACCACATCGGCACCGTCCACGCCATCGCCGCCTGCAATGGTCTGGAGGCCGCGATGGGCCTGCTGGCCGAGGCGACCTGCCCTGAGGACTCCCGCTGGCTGCCCAAGGGCATGGAGGTGCGCTACGTCGCCAAGTCCGACGGCCCGCTCACCTGCACGGCCACCTCCACGCCCGAGGACTGGGCGAACGGGCCGGACGTGCCCATCACCGTCGAGGCGACCTTGCCCGACGGCACCGTGACCGTCGAGGGCACGATTCACCTGTGGGTGACGCAGAAGTCGAAGGCGAAGAAGACGGTCTGAACCTCCCGACGCGGGCGCGCGGCTGGGGACCCCGCTCAGGCCTTGGTCTGGATCTGGCCGGCCACGATCTGCACCTGGGACCCGCCGGAGGTGTTGTAGCGCCGGTCGAGGTAGGACGCCAGCCACGTCAGCAGCAGGTTCAAGATGATGTAGATGAGGCCGAGCACGATGGCGACGGCGAGGTAGTTGTTGAAGGTGCGCCACAGCTCGCGACCGGCGTAGGTGAGCCCGGGCGCGAGGACGTAGAAGCCCAGGCTGGTGTCCTTCAGCGCCACGATGCACTGGCTCACCAGCGACGGCAGCATGATCTTGATCGCCTGGGGGAGCTGCACGATCGTCATGACCTGCGTCTTGCGCAGCCCGACGGAGTACGCCGCTTCCGCCTGGCCCTTGGGCACGGCGTTGACACCCGCCCGCACGATCTCGGCGAGGACGGAACCGTTGTAGAGGATCAGACCGAGCACGAGCGCCACGAAGTCGCCCCGGGGGAAGCCGCGCATGCTCCAGATGAAGATGATGAGCATCAGCAGGGGGACGGCGCGGAAGAACTCCACCACGAGCCACGACGGCCACCGGACCACGGCGTGGTCGGAGAGCTTGCCGACACCGAACAACAGGCCGAAGAAGACGGCCGGGATGATGGCGAGCACGGCGGCGAGGATCGTCCAGCCGAGCCCCTTGAGCAGCTCCAGCATGAGACGGGGTGTGACGAAGGGCTCCCACTGCCGGGCCGTGAACTGGTCCTCGGTGTAGAGCTTCCAGATCGCGGCGGCCGCGGCGGCCACGAGCACGCCGACCCAGACCACGGCGATGATCCGGTAGCGGCGACGGGCCTTGGGCCCAGGGACGTCGAAGAGCACCGCACTCATGTCAGGCCACCCTCCAGCGACGCTCGAGCAACGTCGCGCCCAGCGAGATCGTCTCGACGATGATGATGTAGCCCACGGCGATGCCGAGGAAGAGCACGACGCGGTCGCCGGGGAAGTCGCGCAGGCTGCCGCTGAGGCGGAAGGTCGCCTCGGCGATGCCGAAGCCGGCCGCGAGCGAGGTGTTCTTCGTCAGGGCGATGAAGACGCTGGCCATCGGCGGCACGACCAGGCGGAACGCCTGCGGCAGCACGACCTGGCTCATCGTCAGCGAGAACGGCATGCCGATCGAACGGGCCGCCTCGGCCTGACCGACACCGACGCCGTTGATGCCCGAGCGGATCGCCTCGGCCACGAAGGCCGAGGTGTACAGGCCCATCGCCATGGTGACCATGACGAAGAAGCCGAAGTCGATCCCGATGGGCGGCAGGGCGTAGTAGGTGAAGAACAGCAGGATCAGCAGGGGGACGTTGCGAAAGGTCGTCACCCACAGGGCCGCAGAGCTGCGCATGATCCCGATCGGACTCACACGGGCGATGCCGACGAGCGTGCCCAGCACGAGCGCCAGCGCACCGGAGGCGGCCAGGAGCTTGAGTGTCTCCCAGAAGCCCCGCACGATGAGGTCCGCGTTAGCGGCCAGTCCCTCCACTGCTCACCTCCGAGGTTCGGTCAGGTCCAGGGGTCGTGGGCCGGGCGAGGCGCCCGGCCCACGACCGTCACGATCAGCTGGGGCAGGCGTCGAGCTCGGGCGCCTCGGGAACCTCGTTGCCGGACTGGCCGAGCGTGAGGTCGAAGGCCTGCTCGAACCGACCGTCGGAGAAGGCCTGCTCGAGGGTCTCGTTGAGGAACTCGCACATCTCGGGGGCGTCGGGGCTGTAGCCGATGCCGTAGCGCTCCTCGGAGAAGGGCTCCCCGACGACGCGCAGCTCGTCGGGGTTCTCGGCGGCGTAGCCGAGCAGGATCGCGCCGTCGGTGGTGACGGCGTCGACCGATCCGTTGAGCAGCTGGTCGTTGCACTCGGAGTACGTGTCGAACCCGGCCGGGGTGGCGCCGTACTCCTCCTCGACGGTGGCGATGGAGGTGGACCCGCGAACCGAGCACACGCGCTTGCCCTCGAGGTCGTCGGGGCCGTTGATGCTGTCGTCGTCGGCGGCGACCAGGAGGTCCTGGCCCGTGACGTAGTACGGGCCGGCCTGGCCGACGAGCTCGCGGCGCTCGTCGGTGATGGAGTACGACGCGATCACGAGGTCGACGGTGCCGTTCTGCAGGAACGGCTCGCGGTTGTCGGAGATCGTCTCGACCCACTCGATGTCGTCGGCGGCGATGCCGAGCTCCGCGGCGATGATCTTGCCGACCTCGGGGTCGATGCCGGTGGGGGCGTCCTGGCCGGCGCCACGGAAGCCGATGCCGGGCTGGTCGTACTTGACGCCGATCGTGATCGTGCCCTGCTCGGCGAGCTCGGCCATGCGCGAGCCCTCGGGGAACTCGGGGTTCTCGACGACGTCGTACTCGCCGCTCTCGCTGGAGTCGCTGCCGGCGTCGCCACAGGCGGCGAGCGTCAGCACGGTGGCGGCCGCGACGGCCGCCCAACGGGTGGTGCGGAACTTCATGGTGTGTGCCTCCGATGGATGGATGTGACGGTCAGTGCTTGAGGATCTTGCTGAGGAAGTCCTTGGCGCGGTCGGTCTGCGGGTTCGCGAAGAACTCCTCGGGGGTGTTCTCCTCCACGATGCGCCCGTCGGACATGAACAGGACGCGGTCGGCGGCGGTGCGCGCGAAGCCCATCTCGTGGGTGACCACGACCATGGTCATGCCACCCTTGGCGAGGTCGACCATGGTGTCGAGGACCTCCTTGATCATCTCCGGGTCCAGCGCGGAGGTGGGCTCGTCGAAGAGCATGACCTTGGGGTCCATGGCCAGGGAGCGCGCGATCGCGACGCGCTGCTGCTGACCCCCGGAGAGCTGGGCCGGGAGCTTGTGCGCCTGGGCCTCGACGCCGACGCGCTCGAGCAGCTCCATGGCGCGCTTCTCGGCCTCGGCCTTCTTCTGGCCACGCACCTTGATGGGCCCGAGGGTGACGTTCTCCAGGACCGTCTTGTGCGCGAAGAGGTTAAAGGACTGGAACACCATGCCGACGTCGGCGCGCAGCCGCGCGAGGGGCTTGCCCTCGGCCGGGAGCACGTCGCCGTCGACCTCGATGACACCCTCGTCGATCGTCTCGAGCCGGTTGATGGTGCGGCAGAGCGTGGACTTGCCCGAGCCGGAGGGTCCGATCACGACGACGACCTCGCCGCGCCCGACCTCGAGCTCGATGTCCTGGAGAACGTGCAACGAGCCGAAGTGCTTCTGCACCCCCCGCATCGCCACCATGGGTGTGTCGACCATGGACGGAAACCTATCTGCTCATCGACCCCTACCGGCAAGTCCGCAACCGAATTGTCACCGTGTCGTGACGCGGCGCGGGCTCAGATCCCGAGGACGGCGCGCGCGATGAGGAAGTAGACGACGAGGCCGGTGGCGTCGACGAACGTCGAGATGAACGGGTTGGAGAAGACCGCCGGGTCGACGCGCAGCGCCTTGGCCAGCAAGGGCATGGCGCCTCCGACGGTGGCGGCCATCGTGCAGACCGCGGCGAGCGTCAGGCCGATCACCAGGCCGATGTCGCCGTCGTAGATCAGCGTCGTGACGAGCCCGCCGATCGTTCCGAGGACGAGCCCGAGGCTCAGGCCGACGCGCAGCTCGCGCCACACGACGGTGCCGATCTCTCGCGTCCCCACGTCGCCCAGCGCGATCGCGCGGGTGACGGTGGTCGCGGCCTGGTTGCCGGTGTTGCCGCCGATGCCGATGAGCAGGGGGATGAACAACGACAGCACCACGAGCTGCTCGAGCGTCGCCTCGAACACCTCGAGCACCTGCACCGTGAGGGTCGCGCCGATGGCGAGCACGAACAACCACGTGATGCGCGAGCGGACGAGCCCGGTGATCGGCGTCGAGAGGTAGGGACGGCGCAGTGGCTCCACACCACCGATGCGCGCCTGGTCCTCGGAGTCGGCGTCCTCCAGCAGCCGGAGGGCGTCGTCGACGGTCAGCAGGCCGACGAGCCGCTCCTCGGCGTCGACGATCGGCAGGGCGAGGGCCTTGGAACCGACGCAGCGTCGCGCGGCGTCCTCGGCGTCGTCGCTGGCCTCGGCGGTGTCGACCTCCTGCAGCAGGTCGGCGACGGCGACCGTCGGGGCGGCCGACAGCAGGCACTGCAGCGGGACGGTGCCGAGCAGGCGCCGGCTCCCGTCGACGACGGGCACGGTGTGGGCGGAGTCGAGGTCGGCGCCGACGCGACGCACCCGTTCGAGCGCGTCCTGCGCGGTGCTGGACGCGGCCACCGAGACGAACTCCGGGCTCATCCGACGACCGATGGAGCCGGCGGGGTAGCCGAGGACGATCGCGGTCAGGTCACGCTCGGCGCGCGGGAGCCCGCGCAGCAGACGCGAGGCCACCGAGGCCGGCAGCTCGTCGAGCAGGCCGACGCGGTCGTCGGGGTCGAGCTCGGTGAAGACCGCCGTGACCTCCTCGTCGCGCAACGCGTCGAGGATCTCGGCCTGCAGCGCCGGGTCGAGCCGCTCGAAGACCTCCAGCGCGACGAGCTTGGGCAGGACGCGGTAGACGACGGCGCGTGGCGCCGGTGCCAGCCGCTCGAGCACGTCGGTGAGAGGTCCGGGGTCGAGGTCACCGGCGATGCGCGCCAGGGCCGTGAGGTCGCGTTCGTCGAGGGCGTCGTCGATGAGGTCGAAGGCGGAGGTGTCGTCGGTCATGCGGTCCTCCTCGGCGTCGGCGGCGTCGTGGGTCCATTGTGACCGATCCGGTCACGACCAGTGACGTCGCCCCGGCCGCGGCGACGTCCAGCGCCATGGATACCGCACGCACGAGGGCCGCACCCGTCGGGAAGGACAGGCGCGGCCCTCGTGAGTACCGCGTGGGACGCGAGCTCAGCGCTTGCCGGGCTTGCCCTTCTCGGGGTAGCTCGGCTGCATCTGCGGATTCAGCTCGTCGAAGCGGACCTTCTCCGCTCCCGCGATCCGTCGGTCGTCGACGCGGAAGACGTCGAAGCCCCGCTGGATCTCGTTGGAGTAGATGTGGCCGTTGTAGTAGTACGTCGACCACGCCCCACCGAGCACGAGCCGCTCGTCGGAGAGCGGGCCGCGGTCGTGCCAGGCGATCTCCACGGGGTTCTCGGAGTCGGTGAAGTCGAACATCGACCACCCGCCCTGGTACCAGGCCTGGACCATGATGTCCTTACCCGCGACCGGGACCAGCGAGCCGTTGTGGGCGACGCAGTTCTCGGTGTTCGACTGCGGCCGCGGGATCTTGTAGTAGCTCTTGAGCTCCAGCTGCCCGTCGGACCCGAGGTCGTAGATGCCGTTGGCACCCTTCGTGTCGCCGGTCTCCTCGTTGCAGACCGGCGCGCCGCCGCCGCCGAGCTCGTCGGTGAAGACGATCTTGGTGGCGTCGTTGTTGAAGGTCGCGGAGTGCCAGAAGGAGAAGTTCTCCTCGTCGCGGACCTGCTCGGTGACGACGGGCGCCTCGCGGTCGCTGATGTCGAGCACGATGCCGTCACCCATGCAGGCGCCGGCCATGAGGTCCTTCTCCGGGTAGGAGGTGAGGTCGTGGCAGCCGCTGGTCTGGCGCGAGTAGCCCAGGCCTGGGTTGCCCCCGTCGGGGAAGAGCACCGGCGTGGCGACGATGGCTGCGTCCTGGGGCGCCTTCAGGGGCACCTTGACGACGCTGATGAGGTCGTGCGGCGGCTGGCAGTTCGGGAACGCGGCGTTGGGCGAGTACGACGAGACGTAGACGTAGAGGTCCTGGACCTTGCCCTTCGGCCCCTTGCCGTTGCCCTTGCCCTCGCTCTTGCCCGGCTTGACCGCCGGACCGGGCGCGATGGTGTTGGTGTGCGAGCCACACGGCGTCGCGACGGCCGCGACGTACTCGGGCTTGCGGACGTTCGAGATGTCGAAGATCCGCACCCCCTCCCACGCGTCGGCGTTGGTGGCGCTGTCCGGCTCGCTGGAGCAGGAGTCGTCGCTGCGGGCGGCGTCGACGCTGACCACGAGGAGGTCGCCGTAGACGGAGACGTCGCCCTGCGCACCAGGGCAGACCACCTGGGAGACGACCTTGGGGCGCGTCGGCTGGGCGATGTCGTAGACGGTGAAGCCGTTGTAGTTGCCGGCGAAGGCGTACCGGCCCTGGAAGGCGAGGTCGCTGTTGTAGGCGCTCTCCTCGGCGAAGGCTCCCTGCTTGGGGATGTTGGCCAGGACGCGGACGTTGTCGCTCTTGGCCTCCTCGTCGACGCCGAGCAGCCCGGACGTGTCGGGAGCCTGGAAGAGGCGGGCGACGTCGTTGCCGGGCAGACAGTTGCCCGCGAGGCGGTCGGCCTCGGAGAACGTCTGCGCGCCCTCGCACGGATCCGGCGGCGGTTCCGGTGCCGCGCTGGCCTGGATGGGGACCGTGAGACCGGCGGCCAGGAGGCCGGCGGTCGCGGTCAGGAGAGTCGTGCGGACGACTCGTGACTGACGTGCTGAGTGCACCATGGGTTGTTGTCCTTCCCCCGAAGGCCTCTATCCTGACCTCACCACGGGGTCGCCGACAAGGGGACGCGCGCGACGTCATCGTTTCGACATCATGCGAGCGTCGGCGCCGGACCCGCCGTCCGACGAGCACGTGCATCGAGGGGCATCGAGGGGAATCGAGGGACCATGACGCGCTGGCAACGACGTCGACGCACCGCCGTGGCGGCCGTGGCGGTGGCCGCCGCTCTCACGCTGACGGCGTGCGGCGGCCAGACCGACGACCGTCCGGAGGTCGACGGCACGATCATCCAGCCGGGCAAGCCCGGCGAGCCGGCCGAGGAGCTCGACGAGGCACCGGTGATCACGCCGGCGGCGGCGAACGCCGCCGACGTCCGGTTCGCGCAGATGATGATCCCGCACCACGCGCAGGCACTGGAGATGGGCGAGCTGGCTCCCTCGGCCGGCGGCAGCGAGCAGATCCGCAGCCTCGCCGATCGCATCGTCAGCGCACAGCGGCCGGAGATCCTCACTCTCGCCGGGTGGCTCGACGAGCTGGGCGAACGCGCTCCCACGCGCGAGCAGATCGAGTCCGGGGACCTGCCGATGCCCCACGCGCACGGGGATCACGGTGGGGAGGGCGAGGCGATGATGGGCATGGCCACCGAGCAGCAGATGGCTGCCCTGCGCCGTGCCAGGGGCGACGACTTCGACGTCCTCTTCCTGCAGCTCATGGTCCGCCACCACGAGGGCGCGCTGGAGATGATCTCCGACGTCCTCACCGAGGGCTCGGACACCCAGCTGGGCAAGCTCGCCGCCGGCATGGCCTCGGACCAGGGCTCGGAGATCGACCGGATGAACCAGCTGTTGGCACGAATGGGGTGAACGGCCCCGGTCCGTGACGGATGGTCCCAGCGCGAGCACACTGGTGCGATGAGGCCGCTGCGCTACTCGATCAACGTCACGCTCGACGGATGCTGCCACCACGAGGCGGGGCTGGCGCCGGACGCCGAGTCGATGGCGTACTGGACCGACGCGTTCCGCCGTGCCGACGCGCTCCTGCTGGGTCGGACCACGTACGCGATGATGGAGGCCGCCTGGCGTCGGCCCGCGTCGGGGCAGTGGCCTGACTGGATGCAGGCGTGGGAGGTGCCCTTCGCCGAGGCGATCGACGGTGCGAGGAAGCACGTCGTCTCGAGCACGCTCGACGAGGTCGACTGGAACGCCGAGCTGGTCACGGGCGACGTCGGATCCGCCGTGCGACGGCTCAAGCAGGAACCGGGCGACGGCCTGTGGGTCGGGGGCGTGACGCTGCCGACCGCCCTGGCCGACCTGGGCCTCATCGACGAGTACGAGCTCCTCGTCCACCCCGTCGTGGCCGGGCACGGCCCGCGGCTCCTCGACGGCCTGCGGGACCGGATCGAGCTCGAGCCGGTCGGTCGACGCGCGCTCGGCTCCGGCGTCGTCGCGACGACGCTGCGACCGCGCCGCTGAGCACACGGGCGACCCGCCCGGGGCCCGGTCGTACGATGGGGCGGTCATGACGAAGTCCTACGAGGTGCGCACCTACGGGTGCCAGATGAACGTCCACGACTCCGAGCGGCTCTCGGGGCTGCTGGAGACCGCCGGCTACCAGGCGCACGACGCGGCCGAGGGCGGCGACCCGGACCTCGTCGTCTTCAACACCTGCGCGGTGCGCGAGAACGCCGACAACAAGCTCTACGGCAACCTCGGGCACGTCGCCAGCGTGAAGGCGCGCAACCCCGGCATGCAGGTCGCCGTGGGCGGCTGCCTGGCGCAGAAGGACAAGGACACGATCACCGCGCGGGCGCCGTGGGTCGACGTCGTCTTCGGCACCCACAACATCGGCTCGCTGCCGGTGCTCCTGGAGCGCGCGCGGGTGGCCGAGGAGTCCCAGGTCGAGATCCTGGAGTCCCTCGAGGTCTTCCCGTCCACGCTGCCCACCAAGCGCGACTCCGTGTTCGCGGCATGGGTCTCCATCAGCGTCGGCTGCAACAACACGTGCACCTTCTGCATCGTCCCGAGCCTGCGCGGCAAGGAGAAGGACCGGCGCCCCGGCGACGTGCTCGCCGAGGTCGAGGCGCTCGTCGCCGACGGCGTCGTCGAGGTGACGCTGCTGGGCCAGAACGTCAACTCCTACGGCGTGGAGTTCGGCGACCGGCTCGCGTTCGGCAAGCTGCTGCGCGCGTGCGGGCAGGTCGAGGGTCTCGAGCGGGTGCGGTTCACCAGTCCGCACCCCAAGGACTTCACCGACGACGTCATCGCGGCCATGGCCGAGACGCCGAACGTCATGCCGCAGCTGCACATGCCGCTGCAGTCCGGCTCCGACCGCGTCCTCAAGGCCATGCGCCGCTCCTACCGTCGGGAGAAGTACCTCGGCATCCTCGAGCGGGTCCGCGCGGCGATGCCCGACGCGGCCATCACCACCGACATCATCGTCGGGTTCCCCGGCGAGACCGAGGAGGACTTCCAGGCGACGCTCGACGTCGTGCGGGAGGCGCGCTTCTCCAGCGCTTTCACCTTCCAGTACTCCCAGCGACCCGGCACGCCGGCGGCCGACCTGCCCGACCAGCTGCCCAAGGCCGTCGTGCAGGAGCGCTACGAGCGCCTCGCCGCGCTCGTGGAGGAGGTGGCCTGGGCCGAGAACCGGCGCCTCGAGGGCCGCACCGTCGAGCTCCTCGTCTCCGACCACAAGGCCGCCGGTGGCCGCAAGGACCACGAGACCCGACGCCTGACGGGACGGGCTCGCGACAACCGACTCGTGCACTTCGTGCCGGGTGACCGCGACGTCCGTCCCGGTGACGTGGTGGAGGTCGTCGTCACCCATGCCGCGCCGCACCACCTGGTCAGCGACGACGCGCCCGTCTCCTACCGGCGCACCCGCGCCGGCGACGCCTGGGAGTCGCGACAGGGCCGCACCGAGGTGCGCTCGGTCGGACTCGGCATGCCCTCGGTCGGCGCACCGGAGCCGCTGTCCGCGGTCGAGGCGCCTGCCTGCGCACGCTGACAACGGCGGGTCGTCGGGATCAGCGACAGTAGGCTCGCAGCGCTCATGGCCAGGACGACGATGCTCGCGACGAACGGCCACGGTGCGGTGGGGCGGATGTCGGTCACCCGGCCTCCTCGTGCTGCCGGAGCATCCATCGCACCATGGTTCGGCCCGCGGCTCCACCAGGGTGCAGCTCGGTCAGAGCGTGAGCGTCGGGTGCAGCCGGGAGACCGTCACGCTCTGGCGCCGCACGGCCGTGAGCACCGTGACCGCGAGGGCGCCGAGGGTGAAGGCGATCAGCACGACGGCCGCGGCCCAGACGCCGACGTCGCCGCCGGCGATGCCGTTGCGCAGACCGGAGACGGCGTAGGTCATCGGCATCAGCGAGTGCAGGAAGCCGAAGAACCCCGGAGCGGTCTCGACCGGGTAGGTGCCACCGGCGGACGTCAGCTGGAGGCTGACGAAGACCAGTGCCGCGAACCGCCCTGCCGCGCCGAACAGCGCCACGAACATCTGGTTGATCGCCAGGAAGCAGGCCGACGTCAGCAGGGCGAAGCCGACGAACAACAGAGGCCGGGCGGCGGAGATGCCGAGCGGGCCCACGACGAGACCGACGAGCAGGAGCGCCTGCAGTGCGGCCAGGGGCAGACCGGGTGCGTAGCCGGCCAGGGCGGTGCGCCAGCCGCCCGCGGTCGATGCCAGGGCGCGTCGGGGGAAGGGACGCAGCAGCAGGTAGATGGCCATCGCACCGACCCACAGGGCGAGCGCGATGAAGTACGGGGCCAGTCCGGCGCCGTAGGAGTCGACGCCGTTGACTCGCTCGATCGCGTCCTCCACGGGGGTGGCGGCGGTCTGGGCGAGTCGTTCGCGCTCGTCCTCGGTGTAGTCGGGGATCTCGCCGGCACCCTCGCGCAGCCCGTCGCGCAGCTCGCGCGCTCCCTGCGCGAGCTCGGCGGCACCGTCAGCCAGCTGACCGGCGCCTGCCGCGAGCTCTCCGACCCCGGCCGCCAGCTGGTCCGCTCCACGGGCGGCCTCCGTGGCGCCGTCGCTGAGCTGACCCGTGGCGGACGCGAGCTCGGCCGCACCGCCGGCCGCCTGGCCGATGGCTGCGCTGAGCTGCCCCACACCGCCGGCGAGCTCGGCGGCACCGTCGGCCACCTGGCGGGCGCCGTCGCTCAGCTCCTGCGTCTGCCCGCCGACGGTTCGCGCCTCGTCGCGGATGCCACCGACGATGGTCGTCGCCTGGGCGGCCGCCTGGTCGATCGCGCCGCAGTCGAAGCCCTCGGGCGCCGCGTCCCGGCACTGGGCCGCCAGGGCTCGCAACGTCGCAGCCAACGCATCGGCGTCCTCGGTCCCGCGGAGGATCGTGGAGACGACCTGCTGGACGACGGCGTTGAGCTGGTCGACACCTCCCGCCACCTGACGTGCACCGTCGGCGAGCCGGCGGGTCTGTCCCGGCAGCGCCGCGGTCTCCCGGCGCAGCTCGCCGAGACCGTCGGCGAGCTCTCCGGCGCCCGCATCGAGCTGCCGTGCACCGTCGGCGAGCTGACGATTGCCGTCGGCCAGGGCGTTGGCGCCGTCGGCGAGCTGCCCGGTGCCCTCGGCCAGCTCGGCGCTGCCGTCGGCGAGCTGCTCGGCCCCGTCGGCCAGCTCACCGGCCCCGTCGGCGGCCTCGGCGAGGGAGACCTTGAGGTCGGAGAAGCTCAGGTAGATGTTGTCGAGGTAGGTCTCGGTGACCTGGGCGTTGAGCGCCTGGCGAGCGGCCTGCAGGATGCTGCGCGCCACCTGCCCGTTGACGTAGTTGACGGCGTCGTTGGTCTTGAGGTCGAGCTCGCCCTGGACGGCTGACTCCGGGTCGTCGGTCGACGTCGCCGCGGCGGAGAGGTTCGCAGGGATCGTGAGGACGGCCTTGTAGTCGCCGTCGGCGAGGCCGTCCTGGGCATCGCGAGCGTCGGTGAGGACCCAGTCGTAGTTCTCCGGCGAGTCGTCGCCGATGAGGTTGGCGGCGAGCAGCCTGCCGACCGAGACCGGCTCGGTCTCGCCGTCGGGGCCCTCGACCTCGATGAGCTCGTCCTGGTTCACGACGGCGGCCTGGACGCGGTCGAGGTTGTTGGTGGGGTCGATGTTGGCCCACGTGTAGAGGCCGCCGTAGAACAGCGGCACGACGACGACGGCCGCGACGGCGGCCCGGGTGAGACGGCTGCGCCGGAAGCGCGCCAGCTCGAACCAGGGCAGGGCGGGGGAGGGCAGCATCAGGACATCAGCTCACTCAGGGTGCGGTGCGTGTCGAGCTCGACGAGGTGGAGCCTCTCCGTCGGCAGCGGACCGGGGTTCGACGGCGCCGAGTCGGCCGAACGGACGGAGGCGATCACGGTGGTGCCACGGTCCTCGAGCAGGTAGGCCAGGGCCGACCAGACGAGCTCGACCTGGTCCGTGACGCGCAGGTGGTCGACGTCGTCCACGACGACGATCTCCGGCTCGTCGAGCAGGGCCAGGACGACGCCCAGCACGATGCGCGCGACGCCGTCGAGCTCGACGACGGGGGTCGCGCCGTCGACCTCGGCGACGACGGTGCCGCGGGCCTCGTGGGCGTGCTCCAGGGCACGGTTCAGCTCGTGGCGGACCGGTGCGATGCGCCGGCGCGGGACCCACAGGCCGAACGTGCGGATCGACAGGCGCTCGGCGATGTGCTCGTCGACGCTCAGGGCGTCGTCGAGGTCGTTGACGCCGGCCACCTCGGCCAGGCTCACCCGCTGGCGGACGGCGCGCGTCTCCTGCGGCAGGAGCTTGCCGGCCACCCGCAGGCGGCCGTCGTCGAAGCCCATCCGGCCGGCGAGGGTGAGCAGCAGGGCCGTCTTCCCGGCGCGTGCGGGACCGTGCACGAGCAGCCAGTCACCGGCGGGCACGCGCAGGTTCACGTCGTTGTAGACGGGGCCGGTCGTGGTGGCGGCGGTCAGTCCGGCGGCGGTGACGGCGGCGGGTCGGCTCGGCCACGCCTCGAGTGCGATGCGCCGGTGCATGGCGTCACCCTCGACATCGATGTGCGGGAGCCGGCGGTCGAGCCAGCCGGGCAGGGCCCACGCGGTGCGCCCGGTCAGGCGCATCACGGCAGGGGCGAACAGCATGCGCACCAGGAACGCGTCGACGAAGACGCCGATCGCGAGCGCGAAGGCGATCGGCTGGATGTTCGCGTCGCCCTCGGGCACGAAGGCGGCGAAGACCGCGAGCATGATGACGGCGGCGGCGGTGACGACACGCGAGCTGCCGACGAAGCCGGTCAGGATCGCCTCGTCGGGGTCGCCGGTGCGGGTGTACTCCTCCTTGATGCGCGACATCAGGAAGACCTCGTAGTCCATCGAGAGCCCGAACAGCACCGCCATGAGCAGGATCGGCAGGAAGCTGATCAACGGCCCCACCTGCAGCACGTGCAGCTCGTCGGCGAACCAGCCCCACTGGAAGACCGCCACGACGGCGCCGAACGACGCGCCGGTGGAGAGCAGGAAGCCCAGCGTGGCCTTGATGGGGACGACGATCGAGCGGAAGACGATCATCAGCAGCAGCACCGACAGGCCGACCACCACGACGCCGAAGGGCAGCAGCGCGGAGCGGAGCCGGTCGGAGACGTCGATGCCGCCGGCGGTCAGGCCCGTGACGGAGATGGTGCGGATGTCGTGCTCGGTCTCCCAGCCGGGCGCGCGGTCGCGGATGGCCTGGACGAGGTCGGCGGTCTCGACCTCGGCGGGCCCGGACGTCGGCACCACCTGGATCAGGCCGGTGTCGCCGGTCTCGTTGGGCGTCGCCAGACCGATCGCGGCCACGCCCGGGACCTGGCGGACGTCGGCCTCGATGGCCTCGACGGCGCCGACCGGGTCGGTGGAGGTGATGAGGTCCATGGTCACGAGCAGCGGACCGTTGTAGCCGGGGCCGAAGGAGTCCTCGACCATCTCGAACGCCACGCGCTGCGTCGAGCCCTCGGGTGCGGCACCGTTGTCGGGCAGGGCGAGCTGCAGGTCCTTCGTCGGGATCGTCACGATCGCGAGACCGACGACGATGATGACGATCGAGAAGACCGGGAAGCGGGTGACGGCGGTGACCCAGCGCCTCGAGAAACCGCCCGGGGGGCGTTCCTTGTCGGTGGGACGCAGTCGTTCGTCTGCGCGACCGAGCAGGGCCGGCAGCAGCGTGAGGGCGACCGCGACGGCGATCGTGACGGCACCGGCGGCAATGACGCCCATGACCGTCAGGAACGGGATCTGGGCGATGGCCAGACCGAGCAGCGCGATGACGACGGTGGCGCCGGCGAACACGACGGCCGAGCCTGCGGTCGCGACGGCGCGCCCGGCGGCCTCCTGCGGGTCGACGTCCGCGGCGAGGAGCTCGCGGTAGCGCGAGACGATGAACAGGGCGTAGTCGATGCCGACGGCCAGGCCGAGCATGAGGGCCAGCAGGGGCGAGGCGCTGGAGATGACCACGACCGGTGTCAGGGCGAAGGTCAGCCCCATCGTGACGCCGACGCCGACGACGGCGGTGATGATCGGCATGACGGCCGCGCGCAGGGAGCGGAACATCAGGTAGAGCACGATGAACGCGACGATGACGCCGATCAGCTCGACGATCGAGAGCTGCGGGCCGGTGTTGGTGAAGGCGTCGCCACCGAACGCGACGGTGTAACCGGCCTCGTCCAGGGCCTCGCCCGTCTCCTGGAGGCTGGTCAGCTGGTCGTCGGTGAGGTCGGGGAGGTCGTCGAGGAACTGCACCTGGACCTGCGCGGCCCGCTCGTCCTCGGAGATGCCGATGTCGGTGAGGTCGGAGAAGGGCGAGACGACGTCGTCGACGCCCTCGACCTGCCCCATCTCCGCGATCGTCCGCTCGACGAGGGCGCGCGCCTCGGGGTCGGTGATGCGGGCCCCGTCGGGCGCCTCGACGACGAGGTAGGCCGACGTGCCGGCGAGCTGGGGGAAGGTCCGCTCGAGGGCGTCGATGGCCGTCTGGGACTCGGTGCCCGGGATGTCGAAGGAGTCGTTCGTGCCGGTGGTGAACACCCCCGCGAGCGCTCCGCTGGCCAGGAGCAGCAGGACCCACCCGGCGACGACGCGACGGTGGTGGGCGAAGCTCCAGCGACCGAGGGAGTACAGGAGGGTGGACACCGCGTTAGGATACAGTTGTGTATCGAGTGCGACAATGTATCGAACAGCGTGGGACTGGTCACACGATGACCTCCCGTGCCGCCGCGATCCTCGACCCGACCGGCCGATGCGGGAGGATGCAGGGATGAGCGAGACCCCAGGGACGACGCGCCGGCGGTCGGCGACCCGCGAGCGGTTGCTCGACGCCGCGCGCGACGTGCTGGCGCGCGAGGGCATCCACGGGGCCTCGGTGGAGCACATCTGCGAGCACGCGGGCTTCACGCGCGGCGCCTTCTACTCCAACTTCGCGAGCAAGGACGAGCTCGTGCAGGCGCTGTTCGAGCGGGAGTTCGCCGACCTCATGAGCGGCATCGAGGAGGCCGTCGACCCGCAGACCTACGCCGGGCTCGCGCCGGGGGAGTCGCTGGGTCGGATCATGGACCGCTTCCTGGAGCTGCGGCCGCCGGACCGCGACTTCTTCCTGCTGCACGCGGAGTTCCAGCTGCGGGGTCTGCGCGGTGACATCGGCGGTGAGGAGTTCAACGCCCTGTGGCGCATGGTGGGGGTGCGCATCTCGGCGGTGGTCGAGCGGGTGCTGTCCGACCTCGGGCTGCGCACCAGCATCCCCGTCCGCCAGCTCGTCACCATCTTGCTCGGCACGTACGACGCCGAGCTGCGCGAGGCCCTCGTGGAGGACCGTCCCCTGGACGCCGACCTCCTGCGTGTCACCCTGCCCGCCCTCCTGCTCGCCGCGACCGAGCCCGCCGACTGACCCCCTGATCGGTGCCTGGGCAACCGAAAGCCCGGGGCGAGTCCTGATCGGTGCCTGAGCAACCGGATGATGTCCCATCCGGTTGATGAGGCACCGATCGGGTCAAGACGGTCGATCGGTGCCGGTGCAACCGAATGCCGCGACGGGATCCCGATCGGTGCCTGGGCAACCGAAACGTGGCTCATTGGGTTGGTGACGCACCGATTGGCTGTCTTGACGCGATCGGTGTCAGTGGAACCGATTGACGGGATGATGCGTTGCTCAGGCACCGATCAGCGGCCACGACGCCGAATGGGTTGCTCAGGCACCGATCAGCGGCCACGACGCCGAATGGGTTGCTCAGGCACCGATCGGGGGCTCGGGCGCGGCCGGTGGGGGCGCGGCGCCCGTGGGATGATCGGTCGCATGGCCCTCCAGATCGCCCAGGACGCCGACGCCGACCGCGTGCTCACCGACGACCCCTTCGCGCTGCTCACCGGCATGCTGCTGGACCAGCAGTTCCCGATGGAGCGGGCGTTCGCCGGGCCCGCCAAGGTGCTCGAGCGGTTCGGCACGCTCGACCCGGCGCGCATCGCCGACGCCGATCCCGAGGAGTTCGCCGACCTGTGCGCCACGCCGCCGGCCATCCACCGCTACGGCCGGTCCATGGCCGGGCGCATCCAGGCGCTCGCGCGGGTGGTCGCCGACGACTACGACGGCGACGCGTCCCGCATCTGGACCGAGGCCAGGACCGGCGAGGCGCTGTTCGGCCGGCTCACCGCGCTGCCCGGCTTCGGGGAGCAGAAGGCCAAGATCTTCGTCGCGCTGCTGGCCAAGCAGCTCGACGTCAAGCCGCGCGGCTGGACCACCGTGGCCGGCGACTACAGCCGCAAGGGGTACCGGTCCGTGGCCGACGTCGTCGACCCGGAGTCGCTGCAGAAGGTGCGCGAGCACAAGAAGGCGATGAAGGCCGCAGCGCGGTCCTGACCAGCCTCGGGCGGGCAGGTCAGATCGAGCGGCTGTCGGCGAAGACCGGTTCGGTGAGCTCCTCGGGCACGACGCACTCGATGAGCAGCATCGCCTCGTCCATGCGCTCGGTGATGCGCTGACCGTCGACGCGCGGCACGTCGAGCGCGGCGCGATCTTCCGTGGCGAGGTCGCGGGCGAACGTCGCACGGGCCTCGACGAGACGCTCCCAGTCCTCGAGCCACTGCGCCGTGGGCCGGTCACGGGCCAGGACGTCCTCGCCGAGGTCGCGCACGGCCTCGACCATCTGCTTCACGGCGGAGTTCTGGTCGAGGACCCGGCGAGCCTGCGCACCCGCATCCCCCTGCAGGGGCAGTCCCTCGACCGTGGAGGTCATCGACCGGCACTCGGCGTCGACGACGGACATCACCTCGGGGTCGTCGATGAGGCCGGGCGCGTCGCGGGCGTCGAGGGCGATCATCGCGGCGAACGCGACGACCATCGTCACGGTGGCCGCGGGCCCGGCGATCACGGCCACCCAGAACCAGCGGCGACGCACGGGCGGCTCGGCGAAGCGCCACCGCTGGACCGGTGGCGGGTACGTCACCGGGGGCGGCTGGCTCACGGACGCCATGGTGTCACGACGATGCCCGGCCGGCTCGGCAGGACGGCCCTACGCTCGGGGGGTGAGAGTCGCCGTCGTCCCTCGGACCCCGCTGCTGCTGCCGGCCTTCGACCCACGTGCCCTGCCCGAGCTCGAACCGGTGCGTGGCGCGGCGCGGGAGGCCGCGCTGAGCCTGGTCCGGCCCGGCGTCGAGACGGTCACCGTGGTGACCGCGTCGGCCGACGCGGCCGCGACCGACGAGTCCGCCGGCGGCACGTTGGGCAGCTACGGGCACGACGTGCACGCGGGGGGAGCGGACCCGGTGCTCTCGCGCGACCAGACGGTGGGAGCGTGGCTCCTCGACGACGCTGGCTGGACGGGACGACGCCGCTACGTCGCGGCGGACGACGAGGTCGCCGTGGCCGAGGCCGATGCCGTGCTGGCCCTCGTGGACGGCACCACGTGCCGCACGGATCGAGCACCGCGACCCTTCGACGAGCGCGGTGAGCCGTTCGACGAGCTCGTGGCCGACGCCCTGGCCGCGGCCGACCTCACGGTGCTCGCCGCGCTCGACGAGGAGCTGGCCGACGAGCTCGGCGCCGGCGGTGTCACGACGCTCGGCGTCCTGGCGCGTGCGGCGACGACCCTGCCGCGCACCGCCGAGCGCCGCGCGGATCTGCTGCACCATAGTGCGCCGTTCGGCGTCGGCTACTGGGTGGCGGCCTGGGACCTCGGCTGAGCCTCAGCCGGCCGGACGCCCGCCGCGCCCGCGACCGTCGTCGCTGACGTCGTCGACGACGTCCTTGGCCTTGGCGGCCGCCTTCGAGACCGTGTCGCCGTGCTTGCCCTTGGTGGCCTTGTCGGCCAGCCCCGCGGCCTTGTCGATGCCGGAGTCGATCGTGGAGTGGTGCTCGCGGGCGAGCTCGGCGGCCTTGGCCTTGAGCTCCGTGGTGTCCAGCGTCCTGAACCGGTCGATGAATCCCATGACATGCCTCCTTCTCGCACCCGCGCGGGTGGCTGGCTCGAGCCTACTGCGGACGTCCGACGCCCATCAGGAACAGGCGCGCCGACCGGACGGGGGAAGGGGCGAGGAGACTGGGAGACTTCTCGCCATGGAGTCCGCCGTGCCGCTGGTCGTCGTCGTCGGTCCGACGGCCTCGGGCAAGTCGAGGCTCGCGGTGGAGCTGTGCCTGCGGCTCGGGGGCGAGGTCGTCAACGCCGACGCCCTGCAGCTGTACCGCGGTATGGACATCGGCACGGCGACGACGCCGCCCGGTGAGCGTCGTGGCGTCCCGCACCACCTCATCGACGTGCTCGACGTCGCCGAGGCCGCGTCGGTGGCCGCCTTCCAGGAACAGGCACGTGCCGTCGTGGCCGACTGCCGCGGCCGTGGTGTGGTGCCGGTCCTCGTCGGAGGGTCGTCGCTGTACGTGCGGGCCGTCGTCGACGAGCTGGACTTCCCTGGCACCGATCCCGACGTGCGGGCCCGGTACGCCGCGCGGCTGGAGGCCGAGGGCGCCGAGGCGCTGCACGCGGAGCTCGCGCGGGTCGCCCCCGAGGCGGCCGCGCACATCCTGCCCAGCAACGGGCGTCGTCTCGTGCGGGCCCTCGAGGTCACCGAGATCACCGGACGCCCGTTCCGCGCGACGATGCCGCCACACCGTTCCGTGGTGGGTCCGGTGAGGATGATCGGCCTCGACGTCCCGCGCGAGGTCCTCGACGTCCGCATCACCGAGCGTGTCGACGCGATGTGGGAGGCGGGCCTGCTCGAGGAGGTCCGACGGCTCCGGGAGCAGGGCCTCGACGACGCCCCGACCGCGGCCCGGGCCCTGGGGTACGCGCAGGCCGCCGCCCAGCTCGACGGGGAGCTCAGCGAGGAGCAGGCGCGCGCCACCACGGCAAGGGCGACGTCGGCGTTCGCGCGGCGCCAGGACCGACTGTTCCGCAAGGACCCGCGCATCACCTGGATGCCGTTCGACAGCCCGAGCCTGGTCGAGGACGCCGTCGCGGTCGTCGAGACGAACCGGCTGCGCGGCACCGACGGTTCGGACCAGCCTGGCGGACGCGCGTAGACTGGTCGAATGACCTTTCCATGGCTCAAGGGGCACGGAACCCTCAACGACTTCGTGCTGCTCCCTGACCATGACGGGCAGCGCCACGGCGAGCTCTCCGCGGAGCTCGTCGCCGCCTTGTGCGACCGTCGGGCGGGCATCGGCGCCGACGGCGTCATCCGAGTGATCCGGTCCGCCGCACTCGGTATGCCCAGCGACGGCGAGTGGTTCATGGACTACCGCAACGCCGACGGCTCGGTCAGCGAGATGTGCGGCAACGGCATCCGCGTGCTGGCCCGACACCTCATCGACGAGGAGCTCGTGCCGGAGGCCCCGTTCGTCATCGGCACCCGCGACGGCGACAAGCACGTCACCCCGCTGCCCGACGGTGAGATCAGCGTCGACATGGGCAGGGGCGAGGTGCGCGGCTTCTCCAAGGTCCGCGCCGGCGAGCGCGTCTGGGAGGCCCACGACGTCCGCACCGGCAACCCGCACGCGGTGGTCTTCGTCGACGACCTCGCCCAGGCCGGGCCCCTGCTGGAGGCGCCCGAGCACGACCCCGAGACCTACCCCGACGGGGTCAACGTCGAGTTCGTCCGTCGCGTCGGGCCCGCGCACGTCGCCATGCGCGTGCACGAGCGCGGCTCGGGGGAGACGCTCTCGTGCGGCACCGGCGCCTGCGCCGTCGGCCTGACCGCCGCACGCCTCGACGGCGTCGAGCGCCCCGCGACCTACCGGGTCGACGTGCCCGGCGGCATCCTGCACGTGACCTGGCGCGACGACGACGGCCTCGTCCTCACCGGCCCTGCCGTCATCGTGGCCCGCGGCGAGATGGAGTGGATGGCATGAGCGATGCCGACGACATCGAGACCACCGGGCTCGACCTCGCCGAGCGCCAGTCGCTGCGCCGGGTCGCGGGCCTGCGCACCGAGCTCGAGGACATCACCGAGGTCGAGTACCGCCAGCTGCGCCTCGAGCGCGTCGTGCTGGTGGGCGTCTGGACCGAGGGCACCGCGCAGGACGCCGAGAACTCCTTGGCCGAGCTGAAGCTGCTCGCCGAGACCGCCGGCTCGGAGGTCCTCGACGCGATGATCCAGCGTCGCCAGCGCCCCGACCCGGCCACCTACATCGGCAGCGGCAAGGTGCTCGAGCTCAAGGAGGCGGTCGAGGCCAGCGGCGCCGACACCGTCATCTGCGACGGCGAGCTCGCGCCCAGCCAGCTGCGCAACCTCGAGGACCGCACCAAGGTCAAGGTCGTCGACCGCACCGCGCTGATCCTCGACATCTTCGCCCAGCACGCCAAGAGCTCCGAGGGCAAGGCGCAGGTCGAGCTGGCCCAGCTGCAGTACCAGACCCAGCGCCTGCGCGGCTGGGGCGGCAACCTGTCGCGTCAGGCCGGTGGCCGCGCGGCCGGCGGTGAGGGCATCGGTGGTCGTGGCCCCGGCGAGACCAAGCTCGAGACCGACCGTCGGCGCATCCAGGCGCGCATGGCCGTGCTGCGCCGCGAGCTCAAGGACCTGCGCGTCACGCGCGACATCAAGAAGGCGCAGCGTCGTCGTCACGGCGTCCCGGCCGTCGTCATCGCGGGCTACACCAACGCCGGCAAGTCCAGCCTGCTCAACCGGCTCACGCGCGCCGGGGTGCTCGTCGAGGACGCCCTGTTCGCCACGCTGGATCCGACGACACGCCGCACCCAGACCTCCGACGGTCGCGTCTACACCCTCAGCGACACCGTCGGGTTCGTCCGCCACCTGCCGCACCAGCTCGTCGAGGCGTTCCGGTCCACGCTGGAGGAGGTGGCCGACGCCGACCTCGTCCTGCACGTCGTCGACGGCTCCCATCCCGACCCTCGCGGCCAGGTCGCGGCGGTGCGGGAGGTCTTCGCCGACATCGGCGCCACGGGGGTGCCGGAGATCATCGTCGTCAACAAGGCCGACGCCGCCGACGAGCTCGCCGTCAAGGAGCTCCTGGCGGCCGAGCCGCACGCGGTGCTCGTCAGTGCGCGCACGGGGGAGGGCATCGAGGAGCTCCTCCTGGCGGTCGAGGCGGACCTGCCGCGCCCTGCGGTGCTCGTCGACCTCGTCGTCCCGTACGCCCGCGGCGACCTCCTCAGCCAGGTGCACGAGCAGGGCGACATCGAGACGCTGGAGCACGGCGCTCACGGCACCCACCTCGTGGCGCGGGTGCCCGAGGACCTCGCGCACCAGCTGCAGCACGCCTGAGCGGCCCTCGTCGCCTGCTGCGCTGTGGACGCCCGGGCCGGGTCACGCGGGTGCTGACCTAGGCTTCCGTGCATGCCTGAGCCGACGACTGCTCCGACCGTGCGGCCCACCGTGCGTACCGTCCTCGACGCCGCCGTCGACGCCGTCGGCGGCAGCGAACGGCCCGGCCAGGTGACGATGGCCGAGACCGTCGCGGAGGCGCTGGACCAGGAGCGACACCTGCTGGTGCAGGCGGGGACGGGCACCGGCAAGTCCCTCGGCTACCTCGTGCCGAGCATGCTGCACGGCGAGCGGGTCGTGATCGCGACGGCGACGCTCGCCCTGCAGCACCAGCTCATCGAGCGCGACATCCCCGCGCTGCGGTCGGCCGCTGCCTCGGTCGGTGCCGAGGTGCCGCACTGCGCGGTGGTCAAGGGCCGGGCCAACTACGCCTGCCTGCACCGGGTGCGCGAGGGCGTCCCGGACGACCAGGGGGTGCTCGTGGAGGTGCCCGAGGGCGAGCTGGGCGCGGAGGTCGTGACGCTGCGCCGCTGGGCCGAGGACCAGGCCGAGAAGGAGAGTGTCGGCGACCGCGACTCCGCCCCCGCGCACTCCGAGCGGGCGTGGCGCCAGATCAGCGTCAACCACCGCGAGTGTCTGGGCGCCACCCGCTGCTCCTACGCCGAGGAGTGCTTCGCCGAGCGTGCCCGCGACGACGCCGCGCAGGCCGACGTCGTCGTCACCAACCACGCGCTGCTGGCGATCGACGCGATCGACGGCGTCCCGATGTTGCCCGAGTACGACGCCGTGGTCGTCGACGAGGCCCACGAGCTGGCCGCGCGCGTCACGCAGGCTGCCACCGCGGAGCTCGACGCGGGCGCCGTCGAGCGCGCGGCGCGGCGCGCCCGCTCGCAGGTGCGGGGCGAACGTGCCGACCGTGCCGTCGACGACCTCACCGAGGCCGCCGACGCGCTCGGTGACGCGTTGAGCCACACGCAGGTGGGTCGGATCGAGCGAGCGGAGGAGGCGCTGTCCGAGGCCCTCGCGATGGTGCGCGACGCGGCCCGCAACGTGGTCTCCGCGCTGGTCAAGCCCGCCGACGAGAAGGACGGTGAGGACGCCGGCCGTCAGCAGGCCAAGGCGCAGCTGGAGGAGCTGCGCACGATCGCCGAGCGGATGGCTGCGGGCAAGGAGACGGAGGTGCTGTGGGTGGCAGAGACGCGCAGCGGCGCGCCGCTGCTGCGCATCGCGCCGATCGACGTCTCCCTCGCGCTGCGCGACCGACTGTTCGCCGAGAAGACCGTCGTGCTGACCTCGGCCACGCTGACCCTCGGCGGCGGGTTCGACCCGCTGGCGGTCTCGCTCGGCCTGCCTGCCGGGGACGAGGAGTCGTGGCGCGGCATCGACGTCGGCTCGCCCTTCGACTACGGCCGCCAGGGCATCCTCTACGTCGCCAAGCACCTGCCGGCTCCGGGCCGCGACGGGCTGCAGGAGGCGCAGCTGGACGAGATCGCCGCGCTCGTCGAGGCCGCCGGCGGACGCACCCTCGGGCTGTTCTCCTCGCGCCGGGCCGCCGAGGCCGCTGCCGCGGCGACGCGCGAGCGACTCCCGGACCTCGACATCTGGTGCCAGGGCGACGCGCAGCTGCCGGAGCTGGCGCGGCGATTCGCGGTGACGGACTCCACCTGCCTGTTCGGCACGTTGAGCCTGTGGCAGGGCGTCGACCTGCCGGGCTCGACGTGTCAGCTGGTGATCATCGACCGGGTGCCGTTCCCGCGCCCGGACGACCCACTCATGAGCGCCCGCCAGCGTCTGGTCGAGAAGCGCGGGGGCAACGGGTTCATGAGCGTCGCGGCGAGCCATGCCGCGCTGCTGCTGGCCCAGGGAGCCGGGCGGTTGATCCGCCGCGCCGACGACCGCGGGGTCGTGGCGGTCCTGGACCCCCGACTGGTCACCGCCCGGTACGGGTCGTTCCTGGCAGCGTCCCTGCCGCCGATGTGGCGCACCACCGACCGCGACGCCGTGCTCGGCGCGCTGCGACGACTCGACGAGTCCTGACGTCGCGGTCGGTGGGTCAGGGCTGACGCCCTGCGCTGGTCGGCCCCCGGGTCAGAGACGACGAAGGACCGCGGTGACCTTGCCCAAGATGGTGGCGTGGGTGCCGTCGATCGGGGAGTAGTTCTCGTTGTGCGGCATCAGCCAGGTGGCGCCGTCCTTGCGCTGGAACGTCTTGACGGTGGCCTCGCCGTCGAGCATGGCGGCCACGATCTCGCCGTTCTCGGCCATCGGCTGCTGGCGCACGACGACGAAGTCGCCCTCGCAGATCGCCGCGTCGATCATCGAGTCGCCCTGGACCTGCAGCAGGAACAGGGTGCCGTCGCCGACGATGGAGGCAGGAAGGGGAAGGACGTCCTCGACCCGCTCCTCGGCGAGGATCGGCCCGCCGGCGGCGATCGTGCCGACCATCGGGACGTACGTGGCGGCGGGGCGGGCGTCGCCGATGCCGGTGGAGTCGGCCTCGTCCTCCTCGGCCGGACCGAGCGTGCGACGGGCCTTGAGGACCTCGGGCAGGAAGATCTCCAGGGCACGCGGCCGGTTCGGGTCGCGCCGGACGTAGCCCAGACGCTCCAGGACGCGCAGCTGGTGCGCGACCGAGGACGTGCTGGCCAGGCCGACGGCGACACCGATCTCGCGCATGCTGGGCGGGTAGCCGTGCTTCTCGATCATCTCGCGCAGGAAGACGAGGATCTTCTGCTGCCGCTCGGTCAGGCCGGTCATCTCGTCGACCGGACCGTCGGGCAGCTCGCGCGGGGAGTTCTTGGAACCCTTCGGGCGGCCGCGGCGGGGTGCCTGGGCGGTCGTGCCCGCTGGCGTACCAGCCTCGGGGGAGTCGGAGGTCTTCGTGTCGTCGCTCATGTGATCACCGTAACGACCTCCACGGACAGATCCAAACATCTGTTCGATCGGCGTGTCGTGAACACGCCTCGCGAAACTTCTTGCGAAAAATTTCTGCCCGCGATTCCAGGCCTGATGGGGTCGATGTCGCTCCCGCGTTCGATTCGGGGCTGTTTTTGTCCGAGGTCTGTCGTAGTGTCGTACACGTGTTCGATCGAACGTCTGTTCCCCGTCGCACCACCCCGCGGCCCGGATCGAGTGACATCGCGGACCTCGGTCGGACACCTCACTCCACAGCACCCGTTCCCTTCCCCACGGAGGCACCCATGAGCACCATCACCCTCGCTCCCGGCCACTTCACCACTGCGCCCCGCACGTCGACGCGGCCCATCTCCTCGACCTCCGGCTCCGCCGGCGCGGTGCGCCTGACGCGTCGCGGTCGCCTCGTCGTGCTGGCAGCGGCCCTCGCCGTCATCGCCTTCGCCGTCGTGGCCCTCGGCCCGTCGGTCGTCGCCTCCGGTGAGCGGGGCGACGTCCCGGCCACCACGGTCGTGACGGTCCAGCCGGGCCAGACCCTCTGGCAGATCGCCGTCGAGGCCAACCCCACGGGCGACCCGCGCCGCACGGTCGACGACATCATGCGCATGAACGCGCTCTCCAGCGCCGGTGCCCTGCAGATGGGCCGCGAGCTCGCGGTGCCCGTCTACGAGTGAGGCACTCGAGAACGCTGTGAGGGGTGCGGCCCGAGCGGTCCGCACCCCTCACCGTGTCCGTTGTCGTGCGCGGATCGGGCTCTCTGTCGGGTTCACCTTTGCCGCCGCAGGCGTGACGTCCCCGCAGCCGGCGGTCCCGACCCTGCGCGCGTCGAGGCGACGAGCGGACGGGCATGATGACGCCATGCGCTTCCACGTCGTGGCCGACGACACCGATCGCGACGGCGGGTACGTCGTCGCTCGGCTGACCCAGCTCGGCTACCGCCCCGAGTGGCTCGACCGCGACGAGCTGCCGGTCTTCACCGATCTCGGCGAGTCGGCCCTCGTGCTGCTGCTCGGCTCCGAGCGCGGCGCCCACGAGCCTCGCTGGCAGGCGTCGGTCGAGGCCGAGGAGGCGCTCGTCCGTGCGGCGCTGCGCGCCGGCACCCCGGTGATGGGCATCTGCTTCGGCGCGCAGGTCCTCGCCCGCGCCCTCGGCGGCACCTCCTACCGGGGCGACGACCCCGAGGTGGGGTTCAAGCGGGTCGACACCGTCGACCCGGTCCTGTGCCCCGAGGGTCCCTGGGCGCAGTTCCACCGCGACGTCATGGTGCCGCCGCAGCAGGCCCGTGTCCTCGGCAGCAGCTGGTTCGGTCCGCAGTGCTTCACCGACGAGAGCCTCGGCACCCCGGCCATCGCGTGGCAGTTCCACCCTGAGGTGACGCCGCAGACCTATGCGCGGTGGGTCGACGAGGACGCCGACACCGTCCGACTGTCCGGCGCCGACCCGTCGCTGCTGAGGCGTCACGCCCTGCTGAGCGCGGGTCGTGCCGAGGCGTCGGCACACCAGCTCGTCGACGCCGCGCTGGCCTACCTGCGGGTGCGTCGGCCCTCACCGCAGACCTGAGGGCCACGTCGGCCGAGGACGCTCGCCCTCAGTCGCACGCCGCGGCGCGCAGGTCCGCCAGCGGTGTCATGGCGGTCAGTGCGGCGTCCTGCTCCTCGGATTCGACCTCCTCGAGAAAGCGCAGGTACTCCACGGCCGGCACTTCCTCCTCGGTAGGCCGCACGAAGCCGTCGGTGTAGAAGGCGCACTCGTCGGCGCCGACGAGGTCGGTGTCGACGAGCCACGTCTTCGGCGCGTCGATGCGGCCGAGGTCGTTCCCGCCGATGCCGATCGTGCGGCGCATGAGCACGATGCGCGGCTCGTCGACGTCACCGACGTAGTAGACCGCGTGCACCTCGAGCGTCACCAGCGGAGCGGGGGTGCCGGCGGCCTCGTCGGGGCTCCCTGCGTCGCCGGGCTCCTCGTCCGGGTCGACGTCCTCGGCAGCGGCCTCGGTGACCTGCCAGTCCGCGCTCACCACGACGGGCAGCTCGACCGGTTGGGCCTCGGCGTCGAAGAGGGAGACGAACAGCTGTGCGGTCGGAGGGCCGTCGGCGAGCAGCGGACTGGTCTCGACCTGCTCGGCGAAGGTGGGCCCGCCGATGCCGAGGTGGGTGCGTTGCACCTCGCTGGTCGGGCTCTCGGCCCACAGCGTCCGGTTGGTGAAGGCGTCGACGGCGAGGGCCCGGACGGTGTCGGCGGCGGTGCGCACGTCGACGGGGTCCATGCCCTCGGGCACGTCGGGCAGCTCGAGGCCACGCAGGCTGATGGCGTCGAGCTCGGTGATGCGCTGCAGGGCGTCGCCGGTGGGCTCGTCGGCGTCCTCGGCCTCGGCCGGGGTGGGCACCTCCTCCGGAACGTCCGTGCCGCCGCCGGTGCAACCGGCCAGCACGAGCACGCCCACGGCGAGACCCGCCGCACCACGACGCAGGACGCTCGCAGCGAACGGCGACGCGGTGTCTGCGGCATCGCGTGCACGGGACCAGGGGGACACGGGCCGGGGCATGGCGACCTTCCGTCGGGATCGGGACGAACCAGGATCCTAGCAACGGGGCCGCGACGCCCCCGAGGGCGCGAACCGGGGCGCGGCGCTGACGTCGGCACCGTTCGCCTGATGGCGAGGTCGACCAGCCAGGCGACGCCGAAGCGGTCGTCGAGCCGGCCGAGCTCGTCGCCCCAGGGCGCCGGGCCGAGCGGGACGACGACGTCGGCACCCTCGGCGAGCCCGTCCCAGTACTCGCGGATCCGCTCGTCGTCGCCGCTGAGGGAGACGTTAATCGACGTGCCGGTCACCGGGTCCGGCGCCTCCGGTGGGGTGTCGGAGGCCATGGTGCGCCCGGCCCGTTTCGGTGGGACGTCCCGCGAGGGCCCGGATCCGTCCTGACCTCGGGCCCTCGCGGTTCGCGGCTCACAGCGCCGGCGGCGGGAACCGCTCCCACACCCGGTGCCCGGCCAGCACGCCGATCAGGGTGTCCACGGACTGCGCGCCGTCGTCGCCGATGACGACGCCCGCGCCGCTGGGGTTCAGTCCGGCGGCGGCGAGGACCGCTTCGGCCTGCCCCCAGCCACCGATGGCCTTGGCGTGGCGGTGCATCTCCCCGAGCAGCAGGGCCATGCGCGGGTCGAGGCGCTGGGCCTGGGGGCCGGTTCCCGCACCGTCGGCCGGCGGTGGAGCGCCGGCCTCCGCGTCGAGCGCCTGCACGGCGTCCGGTCCGGGCGGGAGCGGTCCGGCGACGAGGACCGCGTCGAGCTCGATCGAGCGAACGGTCGTGTACGTGCGCTGGACGGCCATCGGCTCGCCGTCGCCGTCGTCGAGCACGCCGCCGCGGTCGCTGACGACCAGCGGCACCATGCCGGCGTCGGCCACGGCGTCGCGGGCGGCGCGGACGCCCTCGAGCGATCCGCCGGAGTCGACGAGGATGCCGACGAGGCGACCGTCGACGGGCCAGGCGCCGCCGACCTGCGACAGCGCCGGGCTCGGCTCGGGCTGCTCGAGCGCGCCGGTGGTCGGCGGCTCCAGGCCGAGACCGTTGGCGACGGTCAGGCACAGGTCGGTGTCGATGTTCGCCAGCGTGCGCAGCGCCCGTTCCTTGATCGCCTGCTCGTAGCACTTGCCCAGCTCGAAGGTGTACGCCTGCGCGATGTGGGTGCGCTCGACGGGCGTCATGCTCAGGTAGAACTGCCGCGGCTGGGTGTAGTGGTCGTCGAAGGAGATCGCCGCCGTCGGCGACGTCGGGTCGGCGCGCACCTTGGCCGCCTCCGGCACCGTCACCGGCGCCTCGACGTAGCGGCTGACGTCCTCCCCGGCGATGAACGGGCACCCGCCGTCGAGCGTGTTCGGCCGGTACGGCGCGACGCCCTCGTGCACGGCGTGCTGGTGGAACCCGTCGCGCTGCATGTCGTTGACCGGCGCGTGCGGGCGGTTGATGGGGATCTGCGCGAAGTTCGGCCCACCCAGGCGCGTCAGCTGTGTGTCGAGGTAGGAGAAGTTGCGCGCCGCGAGCAGCGGGTCGTCAGTGATGTCGATGCCGGGCACGAGGTGGCCGGTGTGGAAGGCGACCTGCTCGGTCTCGGCGAAGTAGTTCGTCGGGTTGTGGGTCAGCGTCAGCGTGCCGATCGGCTGCACGGGGGCGAGCTCTTCGGGCACGATCTTGGTGGGGTCGAGCAGGTCGATGCCCTCGAACGTCTGCTCGGGGGTGTCGGGGAAGGTTTGGATCCCGAGGTCCCACTGCGGGTGCGCGCCGGACTCGATGGCGTCGGCGAGGTCGCGACGGTGGAAGTCGGGGTCGACGCCGGCGGCCATCTGCGCCTCCTCCCACGTCAGGGAGTGCACGCCGAGGCGCGGCTTCCAGTGGAACTTGACCAGCGTCGTGGTGCCGTCGGCGGCGACGAGGCGGAACGTGTGGACGCCGAAGCCCTCCATCATCCGGTACGAGCGCGGGATGCCGCGGTCGGACATGTTCCAGATGGTGTGGTGGGTGGCCTCGGTGTGCAGGGAGACGAAGTCCCAGAACGTGTCGTGCGCGCTCTGTGCCTGCGGGATCTCGCGGTCAGGGTGCGGCTTGCCGGCGTGGATGACGTCGGGGAACTTGATGCCGTCCTGGATGAAGAACACGGGAATGTTGTTGCCGACGAGGTCGAAGGTGCCGTCGGCGGTGTAGAACTTCGTGGCGAAGCCGCGGGTGTCGCGGACGGTGTCCGCGGAGCCACGCGAGCCGAGGACGGTGGAGAAGCGCACGAACACCGGCGTCTCGACGCCCTCGGCGAGGAACCCGGCGCTGGTGACGCTGCTCGCCGCACCGTTGGCGACGAACGTGCCGTGGGCGGCGGCCCCGCGGGCGTGGACGACGCGCTCGGGGATGCGCTCGTGGTCGAAGTGCATGACCTTCTCGCGCAGGTGGTGGTCCTGCAGCAGCGTCGGGCCGCGGGCGCCGGCGCGCAGGGAGTGATCGGTCGAGGAGACGCGCACGCCCTGGGCAGTGGTGACGTAGGCGCCCTGCTGAGCACGGTCGTCGCTCGGTCCGCCGGTCGCCGAGCGGGCGTCGGGCGCCTGCTGGTCGGGCTTGCGGGGGAGCGGGTCGTGCGGCTCGGTCGGCTCCTCCAGCGGCGGCGGCACGGGGCCGGGTCGGCCCGGCGGGGTGTCGGGGGTGAGGGCGTCCTGGACGGACTCCACGGCCTTGGCGGCGGTCTCCTGCAGCTTCTTGCGGACGGTCATGACGACTTCTGCGGCGCGACGGAACGGACCGCGCAGGCGTACCCGGGCCACGGAGTCGCAAACAGGACCGCGCGAGCCGTCGAGACGCGGTCGACGCGCTCGGGAGGGCGTGCGCCACGCCGTCGCGAGGGTGGTTTCACGGGCCTCGGTCGCCCCTGACCTGCGCAAACGCGGGGCCGTCCAGAAATGTCAGCACGAAGCATCAGACTCGCTTGCGTGGGCACGTCACGAGGCATACGGTAGCCACTACATCTAGTGCTTACACGGTTGTAGTTCTCCACATGTAGGTGCACAAGATGATCCACCTCATCCACAGGAATCGACGGAATCCACACCGTCGTCCCGACGTTTTCCCAAGGGAGGGACCCATGCACTGCCCGTTCTGCAAGCACACCGACACCAAGGTGCTGGACTCCCGCCTGGCCGACGAAGGCGGGGCCATCCGGCGCCGTCGCTCGTGCGTCTCCTGCGAGAAGAGGTTCACCACGATCGAGCAGATGCAGCTCACCGTGGTCAAGCGCTCCGGCGCCACCGAGCCGTTCACGCGCGAGAAGGCCGTCGCCGGCGTCCGCAAGGCCTGCAAGGGCCGACCGGTCTCCGAGGACGACCTCGCGTGCCTGGGCCAGCAGGTCGAGGACGCGCTGCGCGCCTCCGGCCAGGCCGAGGTGCCGGCGCACGAGGTCGGGCTCGCGGTCCTGGAGCCCCTCAAGGCGCTCGACGAGGTCGCATACCTGCGCTTCGCCAGCGTCTACAAGGCGTTCGACTCCGTCGACGACTTCGCCGCCGAGATCGCCCGGCTCATGACGCGGGCGGCCGACGGCGAGCTTGCCGAGGAACGCGCCCGCACCACCTGATCCCCATCTTCTTCACACATCAGCAGCACCCACCGCGAAACAGGAGCACGTCATGACGGAGACAGTCGGCGGCGCACAGCGCTCGGCCACCAGCAAGAGCGGCGCCAAGAAGGCGACCGGCAAGGGCGCGCGCCTGTCCATCGAGCGCGTGTTCACCACCGAGGGCGTGCACCCGTACGACGCCGTCACGTGGGAGCGTCGCGACGTCGTCCAGACCAACTGGAAGACCGGCGAGACCGTCTTCGAGCAGCGTGGCGTGGAGTTCCCCGACTTCTGGAGCGTCAACGCCTCCACCATCGTCACCACCAAGTACTTCCGTGGCGCCGTCGGCACCGAGCAGCGCGAGTCCAGCCTCAAGCAGCTGCTCGACCGCGTCGTGCTCACCTACGTCAAGGCCGGTCGCGAGCACGGGTACTTCGCCTCCGAGACCGACGCGGAGATCTTCGAGCACGAGCTGACGTTCATGCTCCTGCACCAGTACTTCAGCTTCAACAGCCCCGTCTGGTTCAACGTCGGCACCTCCAGCCCTCAGCAGGTCAGTGCATGCTTCATCCTCGCGGTGGATGACTCCATGGACTCGATCCTGAACTGGTACCGCGAGGAGGGCCTGATCTTCAAGGGCGGCTCCGGCGCGGGCCTGAACCTCTCGCGGATCCGTTCGTCCAAGGAGCTGCTGCGCTCCTCCGGTGGCACCGCCTCCGGCCCGGTCTCCTTCATGCGCGGCGCGGACGCGTCGGCCGGCACCATCAAGTCCGGCGGCGCCACGCGTCGCGCGGCCAAGATGGTCGTGCTCGACGTCGACCACCCCGACATCGTGGAGTTCGTCGAGACCAAGGAGAAGGAGGAGGAGAAGATCCGCGTGCTGCGCGACGCGGGCTTCGACATGGACCTCGGCGGTGACGACATCACCTCCGTGCAGTACCAGAACGCCAACAACTCCGTCCGCGTGAGCGACGAGTTCATGCGCGCGGTCGAGGAGAACACCTCCTTCGGCCTGCGCGGTCGCACCACCGGCGAGGTCATCGAGGAGATCGACGCGAACGAGCTGTGGGGCAAGATGGCCCAGGCCGCGTGGGCGTGCGCCGATCCCGGCATCCAGTACGACTCCACGATCAACGACTGGCACACCACGCCGGAGACGGGCCGCATCACGGCCTCGAACCCGTGCAGCGAGTACATGCACCTGGACAACTCCAGCTGCAACCTCGCCAGCCTGAACCTGCTGAAGTTCTTGGCCGACGACGGCTCGTTCAAGGTCACGGAGTTCGTCAAGGCGGTGGAGTTCATCATCACCGCGATGGACATCTCCATCTGCTTCGCCGACTTCCCGACCGACCCGATCGGCGAGACCACCCGCGCCTACCGCCAGCTGGGCATCGGCTACGCCAACCTCGGCGCGCTGCTGATGGCCTCGGGCCTGGCGTACGACTCCGACGGCGGCCGCGCGCTGGCCGCGTCGATCACGTCGCTGATGACGGGCACGTCCTACCGTCGCTCGGCGGAGATGGCCGGCGTCGTGGGCGCCTACGACGGGTTCGCCCAGAACGCCGCCCCGCACACGCGCATCATGCGCAAGCACCTGGCGGCCAACGACGACATCCGCACCATGCACGCCATGGACATCGCGGTGCACCGCGAGGCCACCAAGCAGTGGGCCGAGAACCTGAAGATCGGTGAGAAGAACGGCTGGCGCAACGCCCAGGCGTCGGTGCTGGCTCCCACTGGCACGATCGGCTTCATGATGGACTGCGACACCACCGGCATCGAGCCTGACTTCTCGCTGGTCAAGTTCAAGAAGCTCGTCGGTGGCGGCTCGATGCAGGTCGTCAACCAGACGGTCCCGTCGGCGCTGAAGAAGCTCGGCTACACCGGCGAGACGATCGAGGCGATCATGGAGTTCATCGCCGAGAACGGTCACGTCGTCGACGCCCCGGGCCTCAAGCCCGAGCACTACGAGGTCTTCGACTGCGCGGTGGGGGAGCGGGCCATCAAGCCGATGGGCCACGTGCGGATGATGGCGGCGGCCCAGCCGTTCCTGTCCGGCGCGATCTCCAAGACGGTCAACATGCCCGAGTCGTCCACGGTCGAGGAGATCGCCGACGTCTACTTCCAGGGCTGGAAGCTCGGCCTGAAGGCGCTCGCGGTCTACCGCGACAACTGCAAGGTCGGTCAGCCGCTGTCGAGCCAGAAGAGCCAGGACGACAAGACGTCGGCCGCGGCGTCGGCGGCTGCCGGCGAGGCTGAGGTCAAGACGGTCGTGGTGGAGAAGCCCATCCGTCGTCGTCTGCCGAAGTCGCGCCAGTCGATCACGACGAGCTTCAGCGTCGGCGGCGCCGAGGGCTACATGACCTCCGGTGCGCACGAGAACGGCGAGCTGGGCGAGATCTTCCTCAAGCTCGGCAAGCAGGGCTCGACGCTCTCGGGCGTCATGGACGCCTTCTCCATCGCGGTGTCGATCGGCCTGCAGTACGGCGTGCCCCTGGAGACCTACGTCTCCAAGTTCACGAACCTGCAGTTCGAGCCGTCGGGCCTGACCGACGACTCCGACGTGCGGATGAGCAAGTCGATCATGGACTACGTCTTCCGCCGCCTGGCGCTGGACTACCTCGACTTCGACACCCGCTCCGCGCTCGGCATCTACTCCGCCGACGAGCGTCAGCGCTACCTCGACACCGGCTCCCACCAGCCCGTCTCCAAGGGCTCGACGGCCGCCGAGCTCGTCGAGTCCGCCCCGGAGTCGCTGAAGGAGCAGGCCGCAGCCGAAGTGACCACCCAGGCCGACGTCGCCCCGGCAGCGTCGGAGCTCCAGGTCGAGACGGCCAAGCCCGCCCCGTCGGAGGCCCACACCTCCGCGGAGCTGCTCGAGCAGATCACCGGCTCGGCGGTCGACTCCCCACTGTGCATGACCTGCGGCACCAAGATGCGCCCGGCCGGCTCCTGCCACGTCTGCGAGGGCTGCGGAAGCACCAGCGGCTGCAGCTGATCCAGCGGGAACGGCCGGGCACTGCGGTGCCCGGCCCTTCCAGCTCCGCACCACCACAACGTCGAAAGAAGGCACGGATGTCGTCGCACACCTCCTGCACGCAAGATCACTGCCGACGTGGCGACGGCGCCTACTGCCCGACGGCGGAACAGCTGCCCGCGGAGGTCATCGCGCAACGACAGGCGCTCCTCGATGCTCGCGATGCTGCCGAGCAGAAGTTGCTGGACTTCGAGGCCAAACAGGCGTTCGCAGCGCTGCAAGGCTCATCGCTCGACGTGGGCTCGATGCGCATCGCGTACGGGTTCGAGGGCGAGGGGCTAGTACCGGTGGAAAGCACGGCGTCCCACCCGTCTGGGCGGCCACTGTCCGATGCTGAGATCGACGACGCCTACTCGTTGGTCGCTCCACTCGTGAGCGAGGAGGCAAGCCATATCGCGTGGCGCCGGAGCCGCTTTGGTAGGGAGCACGATGCTGTCGTAGTCCGACCCGTGATGGATGACGTCGAGTGAGATCCGTGCGCGAGGGAGACTGCGCCAGCGCAAGGGTGATCGGGGAGATGGGCGTTTCCGAAGGCGAGAGGCGATGCTGATCGGCGCGTACGGGATCGGCTGCGACCTTGGGGTCTACGAGTGGAACCGTGTCGCAGGTCGCCGTCTGCTTGGGTGGAGCGCCGGTCGTGGGGACGCACGCTCGCTCGCGGACTTCTCGGCGGGACGAGGCGTCTACGCTCTCTATCAAGACAACGCCCTCTACTACGTCGGAAAGACGTTGGGTTACGGGCGGTTCACCGGACGCTCGTCTGACCATGCCAAGGCTTCCAAGAGCCGGCACCACGCAAACTGGAACAGTTTCTCATGGTTCTCCTTCGACCAGCCGATGGATCAGCCCGGCGCGGACGGCATCCACGCGCTCGACGGCACGTGGAATCAATATGACCTCTACGTCGAAGAGGCCGTGGGCGGACTCGAAGCGATACTCTCATCAGCCTCTTGTCGCCGGCAGGAAATGTTCGCGTGGAGAAGCACGGCCTAGGGCATGTCTGATAAATGCCTGGTCCAAGCGATGACGGCGTTGAGCACGACGGCGGCGCGGTAGGTGAGAGCGTGTTTGTCGTAGCGGGTCGCCAGGCCTCGCCATTGCTTCAGGTCGCAGTAGCGTCGTTCGATCACGTTGCGGCCTCGGTAGGTGTCAGCGTCGAAGTTCGGTGGCCGGCCGCCTGCTGAGCCCCGCCGCAGGCGGTGGCCCTTCTGATCGTCGGGGACGGGGATCACTGCGATGATCTTGCGGTCGCGCAGGTGGGCGCGGATCGCTCGGGAGGAGTAGGCCTTGTGCCCGCGGACCAGATCGGGGCGGGTCCGCGGCCTTCCGGCCGCGCGGGCGACTTTCAGGTGCTCCATCAGCGGCAGGAACATCGGTGAGTCGCCGGCCTGTCCCGCGGTCAGCAGCACCACCAGTGGCAGCCCGTTGCCGTCCACGAGCTGATGGACCTTGGTGCTCAAACCACCGCGAGAACGCCCGATCGCATGGTCAGGCGGCTCGATGCCCGGTTTCGTGTAATTCGACCCAGCCCCCCGTGTGGCGGGTGACGTTCGTGGCGTGTTGATGCGCACGCGCGATCGTCGAGTCGACCGACACGGCCCAGTCCACCATGCCCGCGGAGTCGGCGGCCGCGGTCAGCTTGGCCAGCACGGTGTCCCACGTGCCGTCACCGGCCATCCGGCGATGCCACGTCCACACCGTCTGCCACGGACCGAACACCTCAGGAAGATCACGCCACGCGATCCCGGTCCGATACCGGTAGACGATCGCCTCGACCATCAGCCGGGCATTGGCGAACGGGCGACCCTGCCGCCCCGTCCGCTGTGGCAGCAACTCCTCGATCAGCGACCACTGGGCATCAGAGAGCATCTGGAAACGGGACACACCCCAACCCTCGACGACCAGACCGACGATCTTTGTCAGACACGCCCTAGGTTGTCGTCATGACCACCGCCGACATCGCCTTCGAGGATCTCGCGGGAAGTGACCTGGTGCCAGGGTGCACGTATCGCGGGGGAACGAAAGGACACCAAGGAGACGATCCCCTTCATCCACTGCTCGGTGTAGGCAATGCGGGCGGTTTTCGAGCGTGGGGCAGAGGGCGCGCACGCTACGCGGCCCTCTTCTCCACCGGAGTGGAGACGGAATGGCCTGACCGCTTCGTGGACAAGGGGAGTCGGTTCGTCTACTACGGCGACCAGCGCAGGCCAGGGCTGTCCGTGTTGGATACTCCGAGGGGCGGCAACCGACTGCTTGCTCGCGTCTTCGACCTGGCAGCCGAGGGTGGCGTCGACGACCGAGCGATGATCCCGCCCTTCTTCCTCTTCACGAAGACCGGCACCGGACGGGACATGATTTTCCACGGTCTCGCGGTTCCTTCGCTGATCGATGGGAGTGGGCTCCTCGAGACGACGCGCGATTTCGGCAAGGGCGCCGTCTCCAACTTCGAAGCCACCTTCGACGTCCTTCGTCCGCGGATCATCGGCCGCGGCTGGATCGATGCCCTCCGCCTGGACGAGCCTTTGTCCGACCACGGGCCGGCCGAATGGTTCAAGTGGCTGGTGCTTGGGCATGCGTGAGAGCCAGATTCGGCGAGCTTCAGAGGATCGCGCGATGAGCTGGGCCTCGTCGTCGAACAGCCGCGCGATCATGCGGGCGAATCGGGGGCGGGACACGAAGCCGGAGCTCGCTGTCCGAAGACTGCTCCATGCCAGAGGTCTGCGCTACAGAGTCGACGCCCGGCCCTTGGAGCAGCTCAATCGACGTGCCGACATCGTCTTCCGCCGGGAGATGGTCGCCATCTTCATCGACGGGTGCTACTGGCACGGCTGCCTGACGCACCACACGGTGTCGAAGTCCAATGCCGCCTATTGGTCGACGAAGGTCAGCGACAATCGGAACCGAGATGCGGACACGAATCTGAGACTAGTGCAGGCTGGCTGGACCATCTTCCGTGCCTGGGAGCACGAAGACGTCCAGGCCGTGGCCGAGTCGATCGAGGACATCGTCCGACATCGTCGAATCGATCCCACTGCTGCACCCATCACTCGTCTAGGGTCGTGAGCGCTTCTTCGATCCGAGGGGGAGTCGACAGGAAGGTAGTTGCGGCGTGAATGACATGGCAGTCGGATGGAATTGGCTCCTATCCAACCCCAAGGGTGGCGTCGACGGAAGCGCGATGGGGAAGCTCTTCAAGAACTCCGGCGAGGTCGCCGATACGGCGCAGCTCGCTCGCGAGACCATCCAGAACTCATGGGATGCGGCGAAGGCACATCGCGAGAAGCATCCCGACGTGCGCTTCAAGATGCGCTTCCGCTTCGTGGAGGTCGACGGTCCCGATCGGCAGGAGTTGATCGACGCTCTGGACCTTGATGCGCTTGCGGAACGGCGTGCGGCCTTCGACAAGCCACCTGTCCAGGAGGGAACGATCCTCGACGCTCTGGAAGATGACGATCGACCCCTGCGGCTGCTGTTCGTCGAGGACTACGGCACCCACGGGCTCCATGGGCACCCGGATCTCGGCATGAAGAGTCATCTCTTTCTCGCGCTCTACTACATCGGAGGATCGAACAAGACTGTCGGAGCCGGGGGTTCGTACGGATTCGGCAAGAGCGCGCTCGAACGCGCCAGCAGGATCCATTCCGTCGTGGCTCATTCGACCTTCGAACCTCGAGAGGACCCGCACGACGACGTGACGAATCGACTGGTCGGCTTCACGTGGTGGCCGGGGCACACCGAGGGGGATCAGTCGTTCGAGGGGCGCGCGCAGTTCGGCGTCTCGGACGGCAATGGGGCCCAGCCGGTCGCGGCCGGCGACGCGATCGACGTGGCTGACCGCCTGGGGTTCAGTCGCCGCAACCATGCCGACCCCGACGATCTCGGGACATCCTTCATGGTGATCGATCCTGCGATCGATCCGAAGGAGCTCATGGAAGAGGTCGAGAAGTGGTGGTGGCCGGCATTGCACGAGCACTCGTTCGAGGTCGACATCGTCGACTTCGATGGCTCCACGCTCGTCCCCCGACCTGCCAACAACGACTTCGTTGCACAGTTCCTTCCTGCTTACCGCATCGCGATCGGTCAAGATCTCGCTGCAGACTCGGACAAGGCTCGGCGGCCGTCCGAGAATTGGCGGGTGCGCGGCGAGGGATCGGAGGACCTAGGTGACCTCGGATTGATCGTCGCTGATCGACCTCTGCGCGAGGACGGCTCCGACGGCGAAGGCGAGGCGCTCATCGCCCTCATGAGGAGCCCGCGCATGGTGATCAGGTACCTGAAGGTCGGCAGGAACCGGGTGTCGCTGCGCGGTGCCTTCGTCGCTTCGGACGCTTCGAACGAGCTGCTCCGGCAGACCGAGCCAGCGCTGCACGAGACGTGGTCCACGAACTTCAGCGCCGATGTGCCGCGAGCCGCGACGCAGAAGGCGCGACGCATCCTCGACCGCATCCGATCCTCGGTCAGGAAGATGGCGGAGGAGGTGGCACCACCTCCGCCGAAGGACCATCGATCCTTGACGCACTTCTCGAAGCTGATGACGGGATTCTTCGGCGACAAGAAGGGACCGCACCCCGCGCCCCCGGCTGGCGGGGAGCCGATCAGCCTGAAGCTGACGAAGCGGCCCCAGCCGTCGATCGAGGACGATTCGACGGTGACGCTCAGCGCCGCCTTCGACGTCGGAGTCTTGGACTCGGCACCTGACGATGCCTGCCGCGTGAAGGTCGGGTGCAAGCTCCACATCCAGGAGGATGACCGCGCCGGCACGCGATGGCCGGTCGAACTCAGATTTCTCGGCGATCCGAGCAACTTCTCGCAGAACGACGAAGGGGACTGGGAAGGTGACATCGTGAAGGGAGCCGCCTTCCCCTTCGCAGTGGTGAGCGCTCCGTACTCGAACACCTGGACGACACGCTTGGTGCCGACCGTCGAGCGAACGAGCGACTGGAGGTCGGCATGAGCAGTGTCCGCTCCGAGAAGTACGTCATTCGTCCATTCAACGGGCTCGATGCGGCGGAGAACGTCCTCGAGGACCTCGTGCTACGGATCGATGATCTGGAACACGAGCCGGGATCGATCGTCGTCGATGCGCCCACGCTCGCCTCGGCGAAGATGGCCCTGCGGCTCCCGTCGGGCAGCGACCTCGGGGACGCTGTCGACTCGACGCCGCTGGGCTCGGCTGACTGTGGTCTGGTCGTCGTGGCGCGGGCGCTCAGCAATCGGTGGTCCCACGTCGTGCTCCGCGACTACGTTCGCCATCTCGACCTCGACGGGGACTTCGAGATCGACCGGGATGCCGACAGGCTCGTCTTCGCGGATGCCGGCGGCTTCGTGATCACGGTCGCGATCGTGCTCCTTCACGAGCTGCAGCCCGAGCCACTGCGCCCGAACTCTCCGGGCACGTGGTTGGCGCGGCGAGACTTCAGAGTCGTTCCCGAACGCGCAGAATTCAGCTTCAGTCCAGATGAGCTGACCGATGAGCTCAGGAAGCAGTTCTCTCTTCCGTCGAATGCCCCCAGCTTCGTCCACGTCGACATCGATCAGATGATCGGTGCCGACGACGTCTCGGAAGCTGTCAGCGTCTATCTCGACAGCTCGATCTTGCGGCTCCTCCAGCAATCGCAGACCGACCCGCTTGCGCTCCAGATCCAGTCGGAGCTGGCTGTCACCACGATGGCCGCCGTCGCTCGCGGTGGACTCGCTGCGATGGCCGAGAGTCTCGACTACGAGCCAGGGGCTCCCGACGTGGAGGACTATCCGGCGATCGCGAGCTTCTACGCTCAACTCACGAGAAGACTGGGGCGTCAATCCATGAGTGCTCTGCTTGACTTGATCCGAGATCCGGATGCCTTCGCCGCGCACCTTCGCGCAGCGTTCGACGTCAAGAAGCACACGCTCGCAGCGTTGAAGTCGACGCCTGCTGGAGCATCCGCCGAGGAGGAGCTCACGTGAGGTATCCGACGGTGACCGCCCGCGAGGCCGCCCGCTACGTCGAGGGCCGCCGCGACGGCCGCATCGCTGCGCGAACCAAGCCCGAGATCGCCTGGGTGGGCACCGGAAAGGAGTTCGACGACGTCATCGAGGGCGCAGTCGAGCACCTCTTGGACGATTGGAAGGCCGAGAAGGAGTCTGTCGGCAAGTCGGGGCAGAAGAAGGATGCGCTGGAGGGACGTCTTGCGGTCGACCTCTATCAGAAGCTCCAGGGTCTCCCCGCCGAGATCCTCACCGACCGCGGATTCTGGCGCTACCTCGCCGTCCACGGGCTATTCGACTTCGTCCAGTGGCGCGACGGCGAGACATGTCGCTTGGTGAGCTTCGGCGCTGGGAGTGCCAACTCCTGGGACTGTGTGCCGCATCGGATGTTCAATAGGGCCCTCATCGCGCGTGCGGCGGCCGCGGAGGACGCGAGCGACCCCTTCTGGGGTGCGCTCGTCGCCGGTACCGACTTGTGGCGAAGCCATGTTCTCCGGGTCTTGATCGGAAACGCGCCCTTGCTCGTGAACGAGATCCTCGCGGACTCGCTGGCAGGGGAGATGCCGTCTGGAGTGTTGAGAGACACCATCAAGCGACTGCAGCGAACCCGTGCGAATGTCGTCTTCGAGGTCCTCGACCGCGGAGAGTGCCGTAAGCTGATCGACGAACATCGGTCGGCAGCCGTGTCGGCGCTCGAAGCGGCCAAGGTGACCGAATAGGATCTATGCGTGCTCGAGATTCCTGAACAGGCTGTCCCGTCGATCCAGCTCGAGCACGCCATCGAGGGTGATCTGGTCAAGCGTCGCCTCGAAGTCGATCAAAGGCGCATCGAGACGACACGGCCTCGTCCGTCCGGCTCCTTCGACGATCCCTTTGCCGACTGGTGGGAGTCGTTCCTCGGCGAACGACGTCGGCGGCCTGACCGCTCCCGCGAGCCTGTGAGGTACGTCGATCTCTTCTCTTCCGTCGGGGGACTATCTCTCGGCGCCACCGAAGCGATCGAGTCCCTGGGCATGAGAGCCGTCCCGCTCCTAGCGGCCGATGTCGACGGCGATGCGCTGTCCGTCTACGCCCAGAACCTGCAGCCTCGCCAGACACTGACCGAGTCGATCTCAGGCCTCGTCGACTACCGAGTCTCCGGCGTGGGAGAGAGGGCTCGGTTCGCGTACGAACCGTCGATCACGGATTCGCGCCTCGCCGACATCTCGGGGACCATTGATCTCGTCCTTGCGGGTCCGCCGTGTCAGGGCCACTCCTCGCTCAACAATCATTCGCGGCATGACGATCCGAAGAACCTCCTCTATCTCACGGTTCCGGCCGTCGTGGTCGCGACGCAGGCGCGCCATGTCGTGATCGAGAACGTTCCCAACGTGGTCGCCGACAAGCATGGGGTGGTGCAGACGACCATCGCCCTTCTGCGCGGGGCCGGTTATCGCGTGACGACGGGAACCATCGCTGCCCATCGCCTCGGCTGGCCGCAGACTCGTCGACGCTTCTTCATCGCAGCGTCACTCGATGAGGAACCCATCGACCTGAAGTCGCTCGAGAGGCAGCAACAGCGCGACGCGTTGCCCGTGAGCTGGTTGCTGCGCCCCCTCCTCGATCGGGCGAATGACGTCGACCTGATGCACTCCGTTCCAACGCTGAGCGCCGAGAATCGTCGGCGAGTGCAGTACCTGTTCGACAACAATCTCTGGAATCTCCCCAACGAGGTCCGTCCGGACTGTCACAAGGACGGCACCACCTATGGAGCCAGCTACGGACGCATGGACTGGGACAGCCCTGCCCCCACCATCACCGGCGGTTTCCTGACGCCCGGCCGCGGCCGGTTCATCCACCCGCTTCGCCATCGTGTCCTCACCCCCCGCGAGGCGGCTCGGGTCCAGGGCTTCCCGGATTGGTACGACTTCATGCTCGACGGCGATGGCACGTCGCGGACGCAGCTTGGCCGATGGATCGGCAACGCGGTGCCGACGATCCTCGGATCTACGGCGGTCCTCGCCGCGCTTGGCGGTCGAAAGGCTGATCCGTTGGCGTAAGGGGTCGACTCGGTCCAGATGGCTCGAAGGGGCCATTTCCAGCGGGTCGATGACAACGCCACCGCTTGGACCAAGTCTTCGCCTAGGCTGCCGGCGTGGAACTCTCGGGGGCGCTTGGCGCGGACTGGATCGGCACTGACGGCGAGATCGCGAAGATCGTGCGCGAGCAGTCCAGACGGTGTCTCGAGACCTACGCTGCTGATCCGAACCGGGTCAAGGAGGACTACCGCAACGAGCGTCGAACCGCAGAGAGTGGCTACGCGGTCAAGCAAGTGCATGAGCTGGTGCAGAACGCGGCCGACGCGCTGACGGGGACCGACGGGCGGATCGAAGTCGTGCTGTCGGCGGATTGCCTCTACGTGGCGAACGAAGGTGCAGCCTTCAACCGGGCGGGCGTGGAAGCGGTGATGGCGGCGCACCTCTCGGGCAAGGGCGAGGAGGAGATCGGCCGCTTCGGTCTCGGGTTCAAGTCCGTGGTGATGGTGTCGAACTCGCCTCAGATCTTCAGTCGGAGCGGGTCCTTCGGGTTCGATCTCGAGGAGTCGCGTCGGGCGATCGCGCGGATCGTCCGGAACGCCGAGGGATATCCGCTCCTCAGACTCGCGAAGCCTATCGATCCGCGAGAGGCGGCCGAGAACGATCAGGTTCTACGGACCCTCATGGGTTGGGCGACGACGATCGTGAGAGTGCCTCTGAAGAGCGATCGCAGAAGGCTCGCAGCCGATCTGGAGACCTTCCCCTCCCGATTCCTGCTCTTCTCCCCGCATGTGACCAGCCTAGAGCTGACAGACCTGGAGGAGGACCTCACGTTCACCCACTCGCTCGAAGAGCAGCATGACCAGATCTTCACGCTGAAGTCTGGCTCGAAGCGAGAGGAGTGGGCGGTTGCCCGTGCGAAGGTGCGGCTCACCGAAGCGCAGAGTCGCGACATCGGCGCGATGAAGAAGGGCGACGAGGTCGTCGTGCAAATGGCGGTTCCGCGGTCAGGCCAGTCCAGATCGATCGGTGAGTTCTGGGCGTACTTCCCGACTGTGGACCGAACCTCGCTCCGAGCGATCGTCAACGCCCCGTGGAAGCTCAGTCCCGACCGGATGCACCTTCAGGAGGGTGACTACAACGCCGAGTTGCTCGAAGGGCCCGTGGCCGACCTGTTCTCACGGCTGTTGCCGACGCTTCACGACCCGGCCCGGCCGGCAAACGTCGTCAACCTCTATCCGGGACGATTCGTCGAGCGAGAGAAGCTCAGCTGGGCTGACGGGCTCGTCAACAACGCTGTGGCGGATCGACTGAAGTCCATTCCGTCTCTCCCTGACACGTCAGGAGCCCTTCGGATTCCCAACACCTTGAAGATCCATCCGGAGGTCGTCTCGGATCGGCAGGGCCCACAGGAGGCCCTATCGAAATGGGCGAGTCTGCAGCCGCAGCCGCAGGGATGGCTCCACCCCGACGTGGTTGCATCGAAGGATGCACGCGCCAAGGCCCTTCGCCTCGCTGAGCGGACGAAGTTCGCTTCACTTCGCGAGTGGCTCGAAGCGCTCGTCGGGCCACCGACGGTCACCGGCTCGGCATCGGCGATCGACGTGTTCGTGGCCTTGGGTCGCCATCGGACCCGGGAAGCCGAGGACGCTCGGATCGTCTTGGACGAAGACGGATCGCTCTGCCCGGTGAGGCCGGGCAAGATCTTCCTGCGCACGACCGACGAATCGTCACCCCATTCCTTCGTCCATCCAGAACTAGCGAGCTTGCCTCGCGTCGTGGAACTGCTCCGCGGCTTGGGAATCGATGCACTCGACAAGGCTGGGGAGCTCCGTGCGGTGCTCGGCAACACTGAGCTCGCACGACTGAACTGGAATCACGTGTGGGCTCTGGCGCGTGGTTGCTCCATCGATGCTGCCTTCCAGATCATGAAGGATGAGCTGCCGGCGGACCTCGACATGTCAGTGAGAGTCCGGAACGCTGCAGGAGACTTCGTCCCGGTGCGCCGAGCGTTGCTGCCGGGACCGGTGCTGAACGCGGCGAACGACAGGACTGACGCGAAGTTCATCATCGACCTGGGCTTCCACGCGAACGATCAGCAGCTGCTCGCCCGCCTTGGAGCGGTCGCAGCTCCCCGTCTCGTCGAGCAGGAGACGGTCGAACCGTGGCTGGCCGCGTTCGTCGACAAGATCCGAGATCGGTATGCCACGCAGGTGGGCAAGCCGGGCCTGAATCGCGAGAGGATCGAGGTGACTGTCCCGCGCGTGCCGTCGCCCATCCACATGTACAAGGAGCTCAGCGAGCGCGGCAAGCTCGCCATGACTACGCATCTCCTTGACATCGTCGAGCCGGGAGGGTGGTCCGTCTCGCATCGTGAATTCGGTGCCATCAAGGTGAAGGACCCAGTCGCCGAGATGATTCGCGAGGTCGGCATCGTCGAGACGTCGATCGGCCCCTTCCCACTTCGTCTGAGCCTGGGAACGGGTGGTGATGCCGACCAGCAGGTCATGCCGCTCGTCGATCTCGAGGAGACGGCTCCCTGGGTCGAACTGCCGTCGTCCCGAGCCGACCTGACGGCGGAGGCATGGGAACTTCTCTTCGAGCACTGCAGGGACTGGGAGCTCTCGCGTCGAGAGCGGCTCTACGCCTGGGGTGCAGAGGTGGGTGCAGTGGCGCCCAGTCGGCTCTTGGTGAGGCACGGAACTCGCGTCTCCCTGGTGCCACGCGGCGAGGTCGCGGTAGCCATCGACGACGAGGACGTGCGATCTCTGCTGGACCAGCAGTTCGCAGTCCTGCAGGTGCGCGAAGAGATCGACCGCGACAATCTGATCGAGGCGTGGTCGCTCGACGACGGTCGGCGGCTCCTGGACCAGAACTTCGTTTTCCAGGCCAGCGGTCCGTCCGAACCCATCGAGGACGTATTCCCCGCGGTGATCCGGATCAGACCGGACCTTTCCGGATGGGAGCTGCAGCCGTGCACGTCGATGGCGCTCGAGGTGCTCACCCAATCGGGGATGCGTTCTCGTACCATCTCTCGGCGTGCCGAAGACGGCGTCGTCTACGTGACTGCAGAGGATTCAAGGGACGTACTCCGGAGCGTTTCGCAGCTGATCCTCGTCGAGGAGCCGCTGACCGACAGAGACATCGACGAGATCCTGACGGCGAAGCGCGACGCGGCGATCCAGGCTCGGATCGACGAGGTGAATGCCGCCGCGACCGTGGAGGAGAAGCTCGTCGCCCTCTTCGGAGCAGAGACACTCCGCAAGCATGTGCCCGCTCCAGCGCTCGCCTTCATCGAGGATCAGACCGGTTCGACGGTCGTCGGAGCCGAGCTCGGACGGGTCTTCCTCGCGGTGCACGGCGTCTCCGCGCTGAAGACACTGAAGATGCAGCTGAGCGAGTTCGACCCACCCAAGAACTGGGTTGGAGGCTCGAGAGTCCGTCAGTTCGTGTCCATGTTCGGATTCCCTCCAGAGTTCGCCGGCACCCCGCCGACGCGCCGCGACCCTTCGTTCTCGATCGCAGGGCCCACCACCTTGCCGCCGGCTCACCCTTATCAGCAGACCACCATCGAGCGGATTCGCCGCGTTCTCGTAGGCGAGGGGCACGCCCGTGGGATGGTTGGTCTCCCCACCGGTGCGGGAAAGACGAGAGTCGCCGTCGAGGCGATCGTCGGGCACATGAGCGAGCATGCAGACGAGATGATCGTGCTGTGGATCGCCCAGACCGACGAGCTGTGCGAGCAGGCAGTCGAGACCTGGTCCTATATCTGGCGAGCCATCGGGCCCGACGCGGATCTCTCCGTGGGGCGGCTCTGGGGCGGGAACAACGTGGAGGAGGTCACTGGCAACGTCCTCGTGGTCGCTACTCCAGACACGCTTCGAAACTGCATCTCCAAGGAGTCCTACGCCTGGCTCTCCGAGGCACACCTCGTCGTGACCGACGAGGCACACCATGCGATCGCGCCTACGTATACCCAGATCTTCGAGTGGCTCGGGCGAACCCACGCGAATGTCGACGACGTGACGCGGCCGATGATCGGCTTGAGTGCGACCCCCTTCCGTGGCTTCGACCAGCAGGAAGGGAAGGCGTTGGCGCGTCGCTACGCATCCCACCGTCTCGACGCCGGCGTCTTCGGTGATGCCCAACCTCATGAGTATCTCCAGCGGGAAGGCATCCTTGCCAAGGTCTCGCATCGGGTACTCGGCGGTGTCGAGGTGCAGATGAGTCAGACGGAGCGTCTCCACGTGCAGGAGTTTCGTGCTCTCCATCCCGACGTGGAGCAACGACTCGGCGCGGATTCCGAACGCAACCGCCGGATCGTCGAGTCCATCGAAGGCCTGCCGAACGACTGGACGGCGATCCTGTTTGCGACGTCCGTCCAGCATGCACAGGTACTTGCCTCACTGCTCACCTACCGTGGGGTGCCGGCAGCTGCCATCTCCGGTGAGACCGACCGTTCGGTCCGACGCCACGTGATCTCCGAGTTCAAGGCGGGCCGCATCCGCGTGATCACGAACTACGGTGTACTGGCGCAGGGATTCGATGCTCCTGCGGTCGAGGCGGTCTACATCACTCGGCCCACCTTCAGCCCGAACCTCTATCAGCAGATGATCGGCCGCGGGCTCCGTGGCCCAGGAAACGGCGGCTCTGAGGAGGTGTTGATCGTCAATGTCGAGGACAACTTCGAGCAGTTCGGTGACCAGCTCTCCTTCCACGAATTCGACTATCTCTGGAGGGCGGCCGGCCGATGACCGAGCGAAGCGCCGAGTCGAAGCGGGAGTGCCATGCCAGCTCATGAGGTCGGAGGGGTGCGGCTGCTGACGTCGGAGCTCGCGGCTCGCGAGAGTTCGGTATCGGGCGCCGATGGCCAGGAGCACCTCGCATGGATCGTCCCCGCTCTGGTGGTCGGTCCTCGTCAGACGATTCTCGAGGTCGAGATCCGGCGATGGCAGGACGCCGGTGAGGTCGTGACGTCCAGCCGCGGCGACAGCCATCCCTACTTCCAGCGCCTCGTCCAGGGGTGTCGGTTGGGGATCGTCGAGAAGGACGATGGAGGACCCGGTGTGTCGATGGTGGGCCACGTCGTGTGGGACGCAGAGAAGGAATGGGGGACGGTGAAGAAGGCCGACCTCTCGGACCTCGATCGCGACCTTGACGGTGATGCCAAGCGTTCGATGTTCGGCTGGGGTGTCGAGTCCATCGGCACCCGGGCCGAGCTGTGGGGGGACACGAGCAAGCGCTGCAACTACCTCGAGGCGCAATTCGACCCGGATGACCCCATCCCGCCACTGGCGATCTACGTGCTGACCCGGGTCCTGCCAGTGCTCGCGGCCGTCGACAAGGCCATGCGATGATCCGGCCGATCAAGATCCATCTTCCGTCCACCTTCGGCATGGGGGAGCTCATCGCGGCTCAGTCGACGGTGCTTGCGGCGCTCGGCTGGGATCTCGGGATGAAGTACGACGCCTACATGCGTCCTCGCCGCGGCAACGGCTGGCTGGAGGATCTGCGGCAGCAGCGGTGGGAGGAGACACGTCAGAACCTCTACAAGTTCAAGCTGACCTTAGTCGACCCCTCTTTCGTCATCACCGAGCCGCTGAAGAACTCCGACTCGCCCCTTCGTGCGTGCCTGCCCAAGCAGAGCGGCTTCTACGACCTGCTCGAGACGGCGTGGAAGATTCGCAACGCTGCGCAGCACTTCGATCCGCCGATGACCTCTGACCTACTCCACGGGCGCGTCAAGGCGCTCGGGAATCTTGCCCACCAGGCCGGCCTGCCCGTCGCGCAGGAGTGCAAGATGCTTCTCGAACGCTTGAACGCCATCGGGCAGGGACAGGTCGCGAATCCCTCGAAGGTGTTGAGCGAACTCCAGGAGCGACTCGCGGCCGAGAAGGAAGCAGCCAAGGACCTCGCGATCCAGGTCGCGGAGCTCCGCAAGGACCTCTCGACCGCCGAGGCATCGACGGGGTCGCCCGAGCAGGACCAGCTCCTCGAGGAATTGGAGAGCCTGCGAGAAGCCGTCGTCGTTGCCGAGGCGGAGAAGGTGCTTGCCGCGGAGAGCATGAACGCGACGTCGGTCGCCATGCACGTCGCCTCCGCAGAGCTCCGACGCGTCGCAGACGACGGGGTGTCGTCCCTCGAACCAGGCGACGATTGGCCGGGAGCGCCGGGCTCGCGGATCTTGCGCCTCATGCCGCACGTCGGCGATCTCTACGCCCCGGCTACCGAGGAGCTGCTGTCCGACTCGGTTGGACGCGCATCGATCGACGCCGTTGCTCTGTGGCGGCAGTTCATTCCGCACGGGGGAGTCGTGCACCTCAACGATGCTGGGCAAGCGTGTGCGCTCGTCGGGGCGAAGTACCTCTTTCTCGGCTCGTTGGACGACCTTGACCCGCTGGGTGCGACATGATGACGAGACTGTCCGGAAGGGCAACGAAACGTTCGAGCATGCCCCTAGGCTTGCCTTTCGACTGGGAGAAGACATGCCCGACATCTTCGACAACTTGACGAGCCAGTCGGAGATCGGCCCGGCGCTTCGCGGTGCACTGGCGGCCTTCGACAGTTGCGACGTCGCGACGGGCTACTTCGACCTCCGTGGATGGTCGAGCTTCGCAGAGACCGTCGACGCCAAGAGCGCCAGCCGCGACGAGGGCGCTCCTGCCACGGTCCGCGTCCTGATGGGCATGGTGATGCCTGCCGATTCCGCAGCGATGCTCTCGGCGCTGCAAGACGCGGTCCAGCCCCCGCCCTACGGCGCGGACATCATCGACATCTCGAAGGCTCGTTCAGCCAAGGACTCACTGGTCAGGCACTTGCGCACACAGCTCATGCGAGGGCTGCCATCGGAGGCAGAGCGGAAGACTCTCCAGCAACTCAAGGCCCAACTCACGACGGGCGCCGTTGAGATGAAGGTCTTCACCTCGGCACCGCTACACGGAAAGACCTACATCTTCCACGCGCCCGGCAATGCCTTGGCGCAGCGTCGTGCCTACGTCGGGTCGTCGAACATGACGAATGCAGGCCTATACAACAATCTCGAGCTCAACATCGACGTCACCGACAACGACGCCACCGGGAAGCTTGCGACCTGGTTCACGGATCGCTGGGACGATCCATTCGCTCTGCCAATCACCGAGGAGATCATCGAGCTCATCGAGGAGTCCTGGGCATCGGAAGCGCAACCCACCCCCTACGAGGTCTACCTCAAGGTCTGCCACGCCCTCTCTGAAGACGCTCGCGAGGGGATGGGGTACGTGCTTCCGCCGTCGATCGAGAACCTGCTCCTGGAATATCAGACGACAGCAGTCCGCACGCTTGCGCGTCGAATCGTCCGCCGAGGCGGAACCATGCTCGGCGACGTCGTCGGTCTCGGCAAGACCCTCACCGCGATCGCCACAGCGCTGATGCTCGAAGCCGCCGAGGACTACACGACCCTCGTGCTTTGCCCCAAGAACCTGGAGCACATGTGGGAGGAGCACCTGGAGAAGTACGGCCTCGTGGGCGCACGCGTCATTCCGTACTCGATGGCAGACAAGAAGCTTCCCGAACTCAAACGCTTCCACCTCGTGATCTGCGACGAGTCGCACAACCTGCGGAACAACACCACGAAGGCGTCCGAGGCAATCAAGGACTACGTCCGCCGCAACGGCTCCAAGGTCCTGCTGCTCACTGCGACTCCTTACAACCTCGCGTTTGCCGACGTCGCCAACCAGATCGGCCTCTACATCGAGGACGACGACGACCTCGGCATCCAGCCCACGGCCGCGATGGCGAAGGACCCGACGCTGATCGACAAGGTCGACGGCAAGATCACCACCCTTGCCGCCTTCCGAAGGTCGGAGGAGCCCGAGGACTGGAAGCGACTGATGAGCGACCACCTCGTCCGGCGCACCCGCTCCTTCATCAAGCGCACGGCGAAGAAGGAGACCGTCACGCTGGCAGACGGCAAGGTCGTCGAGCGTGAGTATCTCCAGTTCGCGAACGGCACGCGGTTCCACTTCCCGACGCGTGTGCCCAGCCCGCTGTGGCACGAGTTCGCCGACGATGACCCCGCCCTTCTCATGGAGGACGAGACCACCCTCGACGCGGTACGGGACCTCACGCTGCCGCGCTACCGTCTTGCCGACTACGACGACCCGAAGGCGCCGCACAGCGACTCCGACACGAAGATCCTTGCCGCCATCCGCTCCGGTCGCGGCAACGTCAGTGGATTCGTCCGCATCGGCCTCTTCAAGCGTCTGTCGTCGTCAGGGCACTCCTTCATACTGAGTCTCCAGCGCCAGCGCGCTCGCAACGAGCTCTTCATCTATGCCATCGACAACGGGCTCGATGTGCCGCTCGGCAGCTTCAGCGACCACCAGTTCATGGTCACCGACGAGGACGTCGAAGAGGACCACGGCGGCTACGGGAGCCTGGAGTCGCAATACAAGGAGCTCAAGCGTCGCCTGCCCGCGTCGACGAAGTGGCTGGGCACCCAGGTCTTCAAGAAGACGCTGCGCAAGGACCTCGAACGGGACAACCGCATCATCACCGACCTGCTCGACAGCTTCGGGACCTGGGACCCGGCCAAGGACTCAAAGATCGACGCCCTCGTCGACCTGCTGCGTGGCAAGCACAAGGGCGACAAGGTCCTCGTCTTCACCGAGTACGCCGACACCGCCGTGTACGTCGCCGAGGCACTCGAGACGGCCGGGATCGCCAACGTGGGGCTCGCCTCCGGCGATTCCGAGGACCCGTCGGCACTCGCCCGTCGGTTCTCGCCCGAGAGCAACAAGCTCCCCGGTGATGAGGAAGACGCGACTCCGGTCGATGATCCCATCGACGTCCTCATCGCCACCGATGTCCTGTCCGAGGGCCAGAACCTCCAGGACTCACATGTCGTGGTCAACTACGACCTCCCGTGGGCGATCATCCGGGTCATCCAGCGGGCCGGCCGCGTCGACCGCGTCGGCCAGAAGTCCGACACCGTCAACATCTACCTGATCTCGCACAAGAAGGTGGAGGACGCGATCCAGCTCCGCCAGCGAATCCGCCGCCGCCTTGGCGACAACGCGGCAGCGTTCGGCTCCGACGAGCGCTTCTTCGGTGACGACAAGGAAGTCAATCTCCTCGACGACCTTTACAAGGGTGTGGTCCCGGGCGAGGAACAGTTGGAGCAGGACGAGGGCGAGGCCGACGCGGTGAGCGAGGCGTGGCTCGTGTGGTCGAGCGTCAAGGAGCACAAGCCCGAGCTCGCGGGCCGGGTGCTCAAGATGCAGGACATGCTCCACAGCACCCGCGACCCCTACGACCACGAGACCAAGTCCGGGATCACCACCTTCGCCAGCACCACCTCCGGTATCGACGCGTTCGCCGCATCGTTCGACAACGGCAATGGCGACCCCGTCGAGCGGTTGCTCACTCCGCTGGAGGCCCTGCACATCTTCCGAGCCCAGGAGTCGACCCCAACGGCGCCTCTTCGCGAGGATCACTTCGCGCGCGAGGTGAAGCTCGTCAAGGAGAAGCTGACCACCGAGATCGTCACCGCCGGCAACCTCAAGGGCGCACGCAAATGGGCCGTCGAACGCCTCGGCGGAACGATCTTCGGAGCGGACGCCAGCGCGGCACTCGCTGCCATGAACGATCGGCCCCTCACGGAGTACGCGAACATCCGACTCCGCCAGGCACGCCGAGCCAAGTACACAGACCAGGACCTAGCCGACCTGGTCAAGCAACTGCATGACGAGGAGCGCCTCGTCATCGGAACCACCGAGAAGGATGAGATCAAGATCGTGTGCTCGATCGGGGTGACACCGCGATGACCGACAAGCTCATCGCCAAGGCCGAGGAAGGCAAGTACGGCGACCTGTTCCGCCTCGACCTGTATTGGGGCGCACCGAACCACCCGCCCATCGAGGTCGACCTGGGAGACGGGTTCAAGCTCACTGCGACCAACGTCTCCTCCTACCAAGGTGTCCGCGTCTGGGAAGTCCCCGCGCTGCCCGGGTCCGCCGCGGAGGCCAAGATCGACCAGGCTATCTCGAAGACCTCGACCAACCGGCTCGTGATCTTCCACGACGACGACAAGCAGGTCTGGCGCTGGCCCTCACGCACTACCCGGGGCTCCGGCGTCATCTCGCGACCCGCTCGCCACGTCCACAAGGCGGGGAGCAACGACCCCAAGTTCGTCGCGAAACTCGACGCCATCCGGCTCCCCACCGACGTCCAGATCGACGTCAACGAGTTGCTCTCCCGCGTCCGGGGCGCTTTCGACGTCGAGACCAAGAACGAGACCAAGCGCGCATCGAAGCTCATGGCTCAGATGTACGCCGCGGTCGAGAAGGGCTACGCGCCCGGCGTCGACCCGAAGAAGCGCGATCACGAGATCTCCGTGACCCTGGCCCGTGTCCTCTTCCTGCTCTTCGGTGACGACACCGAGATGTGGAAGGACGCGTCGGGCGAGCCGCTGCCTGACCTGTTCCAGGACTTCATCAAGGACCACACGGAGCGCGACGGTTCCGACATCGCCGCACGCCTCAATGCACTCTTCCGTGCCCTCGACACGGCCCCCGGTGATCGAAAGGGGCTCGCGCCTGAGTTAGCAGCGTTCCCGTACGTCAATGGCGGCATCTTCGACGAGAAGATCACCCTGCCAGACCTCGACATTGACTTCCGCAAGGCCATCCTCGACGCGAGCGCAGTCGACTGGTCAGCCATCAGCCCGGCCATCTTCGGCTCGATGTTCCAGTCCGTGCGTGACGCGCGGACGCGACGTGAGCTCGGTGAGCACTACACGTCTGAGGAGAACATCCTCAAGACACTGAACCCGCTCTTCCTCGATGAGCTGCGAGCGGAGTTCGATGGCGCCGTCCAACGCGAGACCGCTCAGAAGCGAATCAACGCCCTCAATGCGCTGTGGAAGAAGCTCGGCGACATCCGCTACATGGACCCCGCATGTGGCTGCGGAAACTTCATCATCGTTGCGTACCGAGAGCTCCGCGACCTTGAACTGCGCATCATGGATGCGCTGGCGAACAATCAGCAGGGCGAAGACGCCACGACGCTCGACGCAGACTGGACGCACCTGCTCAAGGTCACCCTCGACCACTTCTTCGGCATTGAGATCGACGAGTGGCCGGCCCGCATCGCCGAGACGGCGATGTTCCTTATGGACCGCCAGTGCGATCTGAAGATGAAGGAGCGGTTTGGTGTCGCTCCGGAACGCCTTCCGATCCAGAAGTCGGCGAAGATCGTTGTGGGGAGCGCGCTACAGGTCGAGTGGGCGCAGGTTGTCGCGCCAGGGCCTTCAGTCATCGTGGCGGGCAACCCGCCCTTCTTGGGACACAAGGAACGGAGCAAGGCACAGGGCGACGAGCTGAAGGAGGCTTGGGGCACATCGTCTGTACAGCACCTCGACTACGTGACCGCTTGGTACGCCAAGTCATTGGCGTATTTCGGGACTCTGGACGGGCTTTGGGCCTTCGTGTCGACTAACTCGGTTACGCAGGGTGAGGGGGTTGCGCCACTCTTCCGGGCGATCCTCGACGCGGGCTGGAAGATCAAGTTTGCCCATCGCTCCTTCAAGTGGGAGTCGGAAGCGACCGGTGCCGCTGCCGTGCACGTCACGATCGTCGGGTTCGCGCGCACCCCTGGCAGCGTGCGTCTCTTCGACTACCCGACTGGGCGGGCCGCATCTCCAGTCGAAGTCTCTGCGACGAACATCAGCCCGTACCTGGTCGATGGCCCGAATGTCCTCGTGGACGCCAGCCGCACCGTCCTCAGCCCTTCCTTGGCTGAGTTGCGCGCGGGGTCGACCCCGATCGACTTCGGCTATCTGCTCGTGGAGGAGAAGGACCTCCCCGAGGTTCGAGCCGATCCGATTGCCGCCAAGTTCCTTCGTCCCTACTGCGGCGGCAAGGAACTCATCAATGGGCGTGAGGCATGGTGCCTTTGGATGGATGTGCCAGGCGTCAAACTGAGCGACCTGACGAGCAGCCCGATCCTCGCAAAGCGCATCACGTCTGTTCGAGCTGAGCGCGAGTCAAGTGCCCGTGTTGCCACGCAACGCCTCGCAGGGACGCCCCACCTGTTCGGTGAACGACGACAGCCGAGTGCTGACTACCTTGGAATCCCCCAGACCTTCAGCGATAGTAGGCCATTCGCAACGGCAGCGCGGGTGCCCTCCAGTGTCATCGCATCGATCAAATTGTTTACGCACCCTGACCCGGACGGCTTCCTGTTCGCGCTCATCTCGTCGTCGATGTTCATCACGTGGCAGAAGACGATCGGTGGAAGGTTGAAGTCAGATCCGTCGTTCTCAAGCAGTCTCGTATGGAACACCTTCCCGGTCCCAGCCGTGAGCCCAGCAGAGCGGTCCCACGTCTCGTCTCTCGGCGGTGAGATCCTCGCTGCCCGCGACGCGCATCCAGGCAAGACTCTCGCCAATCTCTACAAGCCCGATGCAGTCCCAGACAACCTTCGGTTGGCCCACGCGAAACTTGACATCGCAGTTGACGCACTCTTCGGACTTGGGCACGACCACGAAGTCACTTCTCTTGAGCGTCAAGAGACGTTGTTCGCAAAGTACCTTGATCTCTCGTCAGGTCTGTTGGCAGATTCCAAGAAGACTGCCGCGGCTCGCAAGAGAGCGACCAAGCGGACGTGAGCAGGTTCTCGATCGGCTCCGCCACCCTGCTCGTCCCCGACCACGGTGGCCGTGAGCTCCAGGTGACCGACTTCGGTGGCGAATTGCACGATGCCTGGGAGATGCCGGCGGTCGTCGCTGCTCCGGATGGTCTCCTGATGGAGATCGCCTACCAGCGGTGGGATGGCGCTGGTGCCGTCGTGGCGCTCAGCCGGGGCGACAGTGCTCCGGCGTATGACCGTCTGATCCGCGGTGAGCGGCTGTCGGTGAAGGCACGCGAGGACGGCGCTGAGCATGTCGTGGCCGATCTGCTCCAGTGGGACCCGACCGAGGGGCCGAACGGCTGGGGCAGCGCGAAGAAGGCGACGCCCGAGGAGCTCGACTCGACGCTGGGTGCGTCCGCCGAAACCCTGCTCTTCCAGGCCGGCGCACTCGACTTCGGAACCCGGGCGAAGGTGCTGGGGACAGGAGCAACGCCTACAAGAACCGGCTCGCTGTCGTGTTCCCGGGCTACGAGCCGCTGGGCCGCTCGCGGTGTACGTGCTGACTCGTGTCCTGCCGATCGTGAAGGCGAGGCTGGCGTCATGATCCCTCGCGTAGGCACTGCGCTTCCGGTTGACGGCTCGTTCGGCGAAGTCATCAAGGGCACTCAGACGATGCTGCGCGCCTTCGGGTGGGACCTCGGCAAGTTCTACGACGACAAGATGCGTCCCCAGTTTGGTGATGACTGGCTGAAGAAGCTCGTCGAGGTGCGCAAGCAACAGCATCCCGACGTCCCCATGTACAAGAAGGTCCCGAACCTCTGGGACCCCAACTTCTGCGTGAACGAGCCAGCGAAGAACACAGACTCGCCGCTCAAGCAGTGTCTCGGGCCGATGCCGCTCGACGTCTGGAGCAAGTTCAAGAGCATCCCCTTCAAGTTCCGCAACCGCGAGCAACACTTCGACGAGGTGCCTGCACTCGAAACGCTGCGTGCTGACGCGGAGCTGATTCGCGATGTTGCTTCGTTCCTGGGGCTTCCCGTCGCTGAGGAGGCTGCTGAACTCATCGCGCGGGTGGACGACCTCGAGGGTGGCGCCGTGTTCGGCGCTGCGCCGGACGAGATGATGGCCGAACTCGCGAAGGAGCTTGAGGAATACCAGGCCAAGCACAAGGCCCAGGCGGCGGAGGTTGCCAAGGCCCGCGCCACGGGCGAAGCGGCCAAGGCCGACGCCCAGGCCGCCGCCAATGAACTGGCTGTCATGGCAGAGACGATCGCCGGCCTTGAGGCGGCGCTGGAGGCCCAGCGAAATGCCCAGCGGCGCAGCTTCACCGATGAGTACCTCGACCTTGCGGCCGGGGACGTCTGGCCCGCGTCACCGCCGACCCGGACACTCCGTTTGCTCGGACACGTCGGTGACCTCTACGACCCCTCTACGACCGACTTGCTGTCGAATGAGTACGGACCGATCGCGGTCAAGGCGGCTGAGCGTTGGCGTGAGTACCTCCCGCACGGCGGCAATGTTCACCTGAGCCGAGTCGGTCAGGCCGTCGCTCTGGTGAACGGCACCTGGACCTATCTCGGCTCACTCGACGACGGGTCGGCCGATGACCTTCTGGACGAGGTGGTGTGAGTGGAAGCGAAGACCTGGGCGCTCGGGGAGATCCTCAAGCCTGAACGCCGCTACATCATCCCGACGTTCCAACGCAGCTACGAGTGGACCGAAGAGAAGCAGTGGCGCCTGCTGTTCGCTGACCTGGTTGCCACCGCTGACAGGCTCTTCCAGCGGCGGCTCTTCGCCAAGATGACCGACTCGCAACCGGACGAGGCGTCAGTCTCACCGCACTTTCTCGGGGCGATCGTCTGTGATTCCTTGCCTTACCCGGCAGGTGGCGTCGCCCTCAGATCCGTTATCGACGGGCAGCAGCGGCTGACCACGCTCCAGCTCCTGCTCCGCGGGCTTCTCGATGTCGTTCAGGAGGAGGACGTAGATGGTGAGCTGAAGGGCAAGGCCAAGTCCCTGTCGAAGATGATCAGCAACGACGAGGACAGCGGCGCGTCCCCTGAGGACGTCTACAAGCTGTGGCCACGCAGGGACGACCGGGTGTTGTGGCCGACGGTCATCGCCGATGAGATCCCGGCGTACGGCAAGAGCGATCACCTGTACTTCCAGGCTCGCCGCTACTTCGCCGAGGCCGCTCGCGAATCGCTCACGGAGGCGGTCGGGGAAGAGCGAGTCGAACGCGTCCGCGCGCTCGTGGACGCCGCCGACACACTCTTCAAGCTCGTCGTCATCGACCTGGAGAAGAACGATGATGCCCAAGTGATCTTCGAGGTCCTCAACGGTCGACAGACGCCGTTGTCCGCCTCCGACCTCGTGAAGAACCTGATCTTCCTGCGTGCGGAGTTCGCCAAGGCCGAACACCTCGACGAGATGTACGACCGCTATTGGGCTGGCTTCGACGACCCGTGGTGGAAGAAGAAGGTCGGCACCGGCCACGCCGCACGCGGCCAGCGGGACGTGCTTCTCTCGGTCTGGCTCACCGCCACCACCGCGACCGACGTGTCCGTTGGGAATCTCTACGGCGAGGTGCGCGCCTACCTTGACCGCGAGAAACCGAAGACCGAGGAGCTGCTTGCCAGTCTCAAGGCGTTCGCGGAGGCGTACCAGGAGGTTTACGCCGAGCGCCACGTCGACGACCAGGTGCTGCGTCAGGCGTATGACAATCTGATCAAGCTCGGCAACCTGACGGCGATCCCGCTCCTGACCTGGCTCCGAACCCTCCCGGAAGCGTTCCTCGGCGCAGACGAACATCGCCAGGCCGTGCAGGCTGTCGAGTCGTTCACCGTTCGAAGGATGATCGCGGGCTCGGGCTGGGGTACGCGAAACTACGGCCAGATCTTCGTCAAGGTGATGGTCGACGCCAAGGCCGCACCGCAGGGCGGCGTGCGAGACGCCATCGTTACCGTGCTCGACGGAGCTGGCTGGCCCACCGACGACGAGCTGCGGACCGCCATGCTCGGCAACAACTTCTACGGGCAGAACCAGAAGCGCCAGCGACTCGTGCTGGGCGCGATCGACAGCCGCCTTCGCGCTGACGACCCCAAGCAGGCGCCGGCGGCCGTCGACTACAGCAAGCTCCAGATCGAGCACGTCCTGCCAGACAAGTGGGAGACGCACTGGCCGCTGGACGAGACCCTCGACGAGGTCGAACGGATCAAGGCGAAGGACGCACGCAACCTCGCCAAGAACCGGATCGGCAACCTGACACTGGTCACTCAGCACTTCAACGGCTCGGTCTCCAACCTTGGCTGGGCCGACAAGCAGCCGGAATTCGCCAACCAAAGCTCCATCCTGCTCAACGTCGGCATCGCCGCGGTGCCGCAATGGGGAGAAGCGTCGATCGAGGAGCGCGGGAGCGCACTCGCTGCGGTCGCAGCGAAGGTCTGGCCGTCGGCAGAAGCGCTCGGCCACGTAGTGCCGGCTCCAGAGGTCGGGGAGGGAGCGCCTGATGGCGGATGAAATCGAGCTCGTGAGTGACGGCGACGGTGTCGTGCTCGCGGGAGCTGCGTCGGCGATCGAACGCTTCCTCAACCAAGCGGGTCTCTTGGAGCAGGCTCACGAGTTCAACCTCGGCAGGCTCAGCACTGTTCTCAAGGCCGGAGCCGACACCGTCACGACTGTTTCCGGCGTCGTGGAGCAGTCCGCGATGTACCTTAAGCTCACGCCCGAGTCGGCGAAGCGGCTCAAGGACGCCGGCGGTCTGATGAAGACCAAGACCAAGGGCATCAGTCACGCGATGCTGGGCGAGACTGGCAAGAAGTCCCTCAAGTGGCTCCAGGTAGACGACAGCCCTAGTTTGCTCCTGTCTAACCCGGCGCTCCTCTCCGGCCTGGGCGGCCTCATGAGTCAGTTCGCTCAGCAGTCCGAGGCCCACGAGCTGAAGGCTTTGCTCCTGCGCATCGATGACAAACTCGATGACGTCCGCCGTGCGCAGCGGGACGGCGTACTCGCCAAGATGACAAGCGCAGCCGCAGCCATCGACGAAGCCATGATCATCCGTGCCCAGGGCGGCGATCCGAAGACACTCTGGGACAAGGTCAGCGGAGTCTCGAACACGATCCTCAACGTGCAGGACGATGCGCTCAACGCGCTACGCGCGCTTGCCGACAAGGTCGAGGGCAAAGGCAAGACCGGCGAGTTGAAGCGAGCGGTCCGGGAGATCGAACGCGAGGCCGCCGTTCAACTCGCGATTCTCGCTCGTTGTTTCGAGCTACAAGATGAGTTCCGTGTGGTCGAACTCGACCATGTTCTTGCAACCGCCCCGGAGAACCTCGAAGGTCACCGGCTCGGCGTTGCCGCCGCACGAGAGAAGCGGCGAGCAGGCGTCATCGACAGCACGAGGCGCCTGATGTCGAGGTTGGATGCGGCCGGCGGCATCGCCAACGACAACATCTTGCTCCACGCACGTGCCGCGCGCTCCGTGATCGACTCTCTCAACGCCACGGCCGAAATCGTCGACGACTTCCACGCCCCTCTCGGGATCGAGTCCGTCCGCCGTCCGCTGGATGCCATCCCTTGGCGCGAGGCTGTCCGCGACCCGCGGCAGCGGCGGACCGCCGGTAAGGAAGCCGGTCAGAAGGCGCTGGTGGCTGGTGGCACGGTTGCCACCGTCGCCGCCACCGGCTACGCGATGGTCACGAAGAACGGTTTCAGGCCCAGATCCTAGTTCTGACGCAGTCAGCGATTCCTTCGGCCTGGGCAGAGTTCGTCGGCTTCTCTGAGAGCCTCTTCAGGGCTAGACGGAATCCGCCGTTCGGCCGTGCCACCGGCAACACCCCGCACACCGCCTCGATTGCCTCCTCCAGCCGAACCCCCAGCAACATCGCGTACGCGATGGCGACGGTCGGGGTGCGCGAGTGGGACGCGACGCAGTGCAGCAGCACTCTCTTGCCCTCTGCGCGCAGGGCCGCGACGGTGCGGGCCGCGTCGACGATGACGAAGTCGAGGTTCGGGTTGGCGGCCGGGTCGGGGAGGTCCTGCAGGCGGAACGTCACCTGCTCGATCCCGGCGGGCACCTGCTCGGTGCCCGTCAGGCACAGCGTCACCACCGCGTCGACGTCGCCGGGGAGCCGGTCGAGCTCGGTGGCCGAGGCCATCCACACGCCGTCGTCGTAAGGGTGGCGTGCCAGGGCGGGGCGGCCGTACTGCAAGGCCGTGTAGTCGATGTGGCAGACGACTGGCCAGCCGTACTTGCCAGTCTCGCCGTGGTGCGCGGCGAGGAACGCCAGCCGCTCCAGCTCGCGGGAGTCGACGCCCGGGTAGCCGTGCAGGATGCGGCGCCACTCCGCGGGGACGGCGCTCATGCCCCAGCGTGCGCCGAGCAGCGCGCCGGCGATCGACGCGACGGTATCGGTGTCGTCGCCGACGTGGACGGCCGCGCCGAGCGCATCCACCAGGTGCTCGCACGGCTGGCGATCGCCCACCGGGATCTCGGTCGAGACGATGGAGGCCCACGCGGCTTGCAGGGCCGCCACCGCCCCACCGTTCGGGCGGAACGTCGACGCCGGGCGGCTCTCCGCCAGCGACAGTCGATCGGCCCAGACGGAGCGTCGCTCGTCGGAGAGGTGAGCCAGACCGCGCCACGGGTCCAGCTTGCCGGTGAGCACGGCGTGGCGGATCGCCAGGCACCAGATGATGCACGCCTCCTGCGCGTCCTCGTCGGGGTGCGTCAGAGCGCCCACCGCCCGGACGGCCTCGACGAGCGCCTCCTCGTCGTCGAGGTAGGCCAGAGCGACGGGGGAGGTGCGCATCAGCGAGCCGTTGCTGCCGGTTCGTCCAGTGCGGGCGTGGCGTGCCCGAGCGGCCGCGGTCAGGGCCGCACCGCTCGGTCCGGGGCCGGCCGCGCCGAGCACGGCACGGGTGTTGATCCCGACGTCTGGCGGGGAGGTCGCGAACCACGCGGCGAACTCTGAGGCCACGGCGTCGAGACCCTCCTCGGAGCGCAGGTCGCGCCCGGCTGCGGCGGCGCGCAGGACGCCCATGGTCATCGCGGTGTCATCGGTCCACTCACCGGGGGCGAAGTCCCCCAGACCGCCGCCGATCATCCGCGGCGTGTCGCCAGGCGCGAGGCGGGCGCAGCCGAACTCGTAACCGGCGCCGAGTGCGTCACCGACGGCTGCTCCGAGGACGACGCCGCAGGCGCGGTCGACCTGCGCGGGGGAGAGGTGAATGGCCATGGTGATCCCTTCGTAGTGCATGGTCAGGCGCCGGCGAGCGCGAGCTCGTGGCGGGGGTTGAACAGGGCCCGGTGGGCCGGGAGGCTGTCGTGGTCGAGACCGCTGGCGATCACGTACTCGTCGCGACCCTCGATGGACCAGCCCGCTCCGGCGGCGTCGGTCCGGCGGGTGGTGACGCGGTCTGCGCGGTCGAGGAAGCGTCGGGCGCGGCGAGCGGGGGTCGCGACGGCGGGCAGGTCCAGGGCGTCGAACGCGGCGGACCTGATCAAGGAGTCGAACTCGCGGCGGAGCAGCGCGTCGTTGCCGAAGACGTCGACCGACATCGGCTGCCCAGCGAGACCGATGAGGACGCCGATCTGCCCGGGCAGCGGAGCCAGGCCCCCGATCAACGGTCGGATGCTTGCTCCCGCGCGGTCGTCGTGAGCGGTGAAGGAGCAGGTGGCGGTGGCGCCTCGACGAGCCTCGTAGCCGCGAACCCGCGACCAGACCGCGTCCTGCCGGTTGCCGTCGACGCGCAGCCCGGCGCGGATGCGCAGGCTGCCCCGGCGGCGCCCATCGCGGTGCGCGCCACCGCCCCCCCAGCGACCTTCCTCGATGCACACGACGTCGACGTCGACGGCGCCGAAGCGATCGATGACCACCGAGCGCGCCACCATCCGGTTCTGCCAGCCGCCCTCGAGGATCTGGCCCTCGAGGACCGCCACGGGGTGCGGCGCTCGGTTCACCACCCGCAACCGACCCACGGTGGGGCCGCTCGGCTGCTCGGTGACCATCAGGTCGTCGGCGGCCGCGACGGCCGAGATGTGCTCTCCCCAGATCGGGAAGACGGTCAGGGCGCCGCGGGTGGTCCCGTGGCCGACGTGAAGCTCCTGCATGGTCACCAACTCCTCTTTGAGCGATAGTGCGCTAACTCGATGACTCGATCGTAGAGCCAGGTCCTGACACTTTCAGCAGAAGTCGTCTAAGTTGGTCTCGTGGTTGACCTGTCGCGCTTCCCCCGTCCCAACGTCGCGGTCGACGTCGCCGTGCTGTCCGTCGTGCCGCGAACGCGCGAGGCGACGGATCGCGCTCTCGCCGTCCTGGCGCTCGAGCGTCGCGAAGAACCCGCGGGACTGGCTCTGCCCGGCCGATTCATGCGACCGGGGGAGAGGGCGGCCGACACGCTCTCCACGGCACTGCGCGAGAAGGCCGACGTCGACCTCGCCGGACGCGAGCCCGAGCTCATCGGCGTGTTCGACGCCGACGAGCGGGACCCCCGCGGATGGACCGTCTCGCTCGGCCACGCCGTGGTGCTTCCCACGACGACGACCTCCGGCCGGTGGGTCCCGGTGGACGAGCTGCCGAGGCTCCTGTTCGACCACACGGCGCTGGTGCGCGACGCCGTCGCGAGGACGCGGGCACGCTACGAGCTTCGGCCCGACCCCGACGGTCTGATGACCCAGGCCTTCACGCTGGCGGAGCTGCGACAGCTCCACGAGGCGGTGCTGGGCGCGAGTCTGCAGCGCGACACCTTCCGACGTCGCATGGAGCCGCTGCTGGTCCCGCACGTCGACGACGGCGTGCACACCTCACGCAGCAGCGGTGGTCGTCCGGCACGGCTCTGGACCGTCGCCCCGACGGACGCGCTGCCCGAACGCGTCCGGCTGCCGCGCACCCGTCGCTGACCAGCGACCCGCTGCGGGACCGTCGACTCAGTCCGGCGGGGTCGCGCCGAGCTCCCTCAGTGCTGCTCTCAGCACCGCCCATGGGCCGTCGTCCGCGGGGAGGTCCGCATTCAGGTCCCGCGCGAGGCGAGCGACCTCACGGTGCTCCGGCGGCAGGAGACCAGCGAAGCGTTCGTCGAGCAGCCACGAGGCGTCCCGCGCCGCGTGCACGGCGACGCGATCGAGGAACAGCCGGATGACGCGCGTGCCCGGTCCGAGGTCGCTCACCGACAGGTCGAGCCAGTGCAGCTGGTCCTGCCACAGCGACGCTCTCGCCGCATCGCCCCGGACGTCCAGGACCGTGCCGAATCGCCCGGTCGCGGCGGCCTCGTTGACGCGGCGGTACTCCTGCACCTCGTGCATCAGCCTGATGACGTTGTCGTCGGACATCGACAATCCAACGAACAGGGTGTGCCGCGTCAGGAGGAGTGACTGCAGCAGCGACGCCGACGGCCGATTGGCGGCGTCGTAGCGCACCATGTGGTGACGGGTCAGCACGCTCTGGTCGGCGTGGTCGACGTCGCCGTGCAGCTTGAGGATCCAGCGCTCGTTGTCGACGGCCGACTGCCACGGGAGGACGCTCGTGATCCCGCGTCCCGTTGCCTCGACAGCGCGCTCGAAGAGCAGGTCGTAGTTGGTGGTCACGACCTCGTGCGCGTCGAGCCCGGCGAGCAGCGCGTGCAGCAGGGAGGGCCGGTGGTCGCCGGTGAATCGTGCAGCGACGTCCGCCTGGAACGTCTTCGGAGCGTGCTGTTCGATCAGGCCGGCGACGTCAGTGGCGGACAAGCCCGCGGTCTCCTCGATGAGGTCGGAGATGTCGTAGAGGTCGGCGAGCTGTCCGAGCAGCGTGGTCCACGTGGGCAGTCCGCTCGGTGCGGAGACGCCGGCGCCGGTGAAGAGCGCGAGACGTCCGCGCGCTGCCAGACCACCCAGGTCGCGTGCCGCATTCTCGAGCTCCGGCGGCAGGACGCTCGGCCCACCTCGTCGCAGATGCTGTGCGGCCGCGTAGACCGAGGGGTCGGGGGTGACGACGGCGACGTCGAGCCCGAGTCGACGGGTTGTCGACGCGAGGCGCTCGAGAAGCCTCCGCAGGATCTCGCCGCGGTCGTCGCCGAACCCGCCTCGGCCGATGCCGACGACCGGCACGGCAACGAGCGGGGGCGTCGCCGTCGCGTGGTCACGAGAGATCGCCGACCGGAAGCGCTCCAGGCAGTGGTCGATGCGATCGAGGACGACGTCGTACGTCGCCTCGATGCTGACTGCGGCGACGGGAACGTCCGCCGGCACCAGCGCCCACCCGTCCGACATGTCGAGCGGCGCGTCCTGGCTGAGGCTGAGCCCGCGCCAGGTCTTGCCGACGAGGCCGCGGTCGTCGGTCACGATCACGGCGCCTTGCCACGTGAGGTCCTCCAGACGTCCGTGAACGACGAAGACCGTTCCGCTCACGCCGGTCACGCCTTCGCCTCCGGACGACATCTCCAGGGGGTCTGGGGCTGCTCGACCACGCGGGACGCTCAGTCCCCGGCCGGCGGGTTCTGCTGGCTGGCCCACTCGTCCGGCCGCTGATGGTCGACGTAGCGGCGACGGAAGGTGCGGGACCACCCGGCAAGGCTCTCGATGCCGTCGGCGGCGTCGAGGATCGACTCGATGGTCACGAACCTGAGGCGGTCGGCGCGGGCAGGAGAGAACTCGGCGCGGACCGCGTCGACGGTCGTGCCGGCGGACCGGTCGTCGGACAGCGCGACGACCGCCACCGACCCGCGACCGTACTCGGCCGAGCCGTCCGCCGCGGCCGCGAGCAGCGTCGTGCGCCAGAGCTGGTTCGTGGCCGATGCCTTGAGTCGGTCAGCGGACTCGGCGGAGACGAACCATCCGGAGTCGCTGGTCACCTCGCGGTAGCGCGGACGGTCGTAGTCCTTGCGGCTGAACGGCTCGGTGTACTTGGTCTCGATCCCGACGAAGCGACGCTCGCCGTCGGCCTCGTAGTGCACGACGGCATCGAAGGCGCTGTGATCACCGAGGCGCAGCGCCGGCTCCGGTGGAGCCCACTCGCAGACGATCTCGCGGATCGCCGTCGCCTCGGAGTCGAACAGGCTCCGGAAGACCTCGAGGAACTCCGGCTCGGCCCGCATCGCACCGAACAGGTTGAAGCACATCGGCATGCTCGACAGCATGTTGTGGAACAGGCGAGGCACGCTCAGCGTGCCGCCCTCGGCCTGCACCTCGACGGCCCGCTGCTCGGCGTGAGCGTGGGCCTCGGGGTGGATGAAGTTCAAGGACCTGTCCCGCTCGACCTCGGACGGATCGAGGTAGCTGCCCAGAGGCTTGTACTCGCGATAGTCGCCGGCCGAGGCCTCCATCACGACCTCGCGGTACCAGGATTGCAGGCGCCGGTAGCGCGCGGTCCGCGCGTCCTCGTTCTTGGGCAGCAGCCCCTCGGTGTCCCAGGTCGGCATGGTGGGGTTCCCCTCGATCGGTGGTCGGCCCCGCTCGGTGCGGGCCGCTGGAGCCGTTGCGGCTGCGGCAAAGATACGACTCGTAGCGCTTGTGGAGGCGGGTTTGCGCGAAGATCCGTCCCCGCTCACGCGTCGCCTCCCAGGGGACCGGACGTCAGCCGCAGGAACGAGCCCAGCTCCTCCAGCGCATGCGGCGTCGACGGCAGGTGGTCGGCCAGAGCGGGGGAGTGGACGACGTAGGCCGCCCATTGTCCGCGGGAGACTGCGACGTTGAGGCGGTTGCGGTTCAGCAGGAAGTCCATCCCGCGCGGCGCGTCGGCGGGGGACGAGACGGTCATCGAGACGATGACGACCGCGGCCTCCTGGCCCTGGAACTTGTCGACGGTGCCGACGCGGGTCTGGTCGTGCCCTGCCGCGTCGAGGCGCTTGCGGATCGTCGCGACCTGCGCGTTGTACGGAGCCACGACGATCACGTCGGCCGGCGTCATCGGTCGTCGGGCTTCGGTGGCCGACGGTTGCCACTCAGTCGTCATGAGGTCGCGGACGGTCGCGACCACGGCGTCGGCCTCCTCCACGGAGTGGACGCTGTTGCCGCGATGGTGCACGGCCACCGAGTGAACGCCGGGCTCGACGCCGACGAGCTCCCGGGCGGCGGTGACGTCGTCGACCGCCGCGAGCCTGCCGTCGTAGGAGTGGCGGGAGACCGACGCGGTCAGGGCGGGGTGCATGCGACGGGTCCTCGCGAGGAAGTAGCCTCGCGAGGCAGGCAGCGTCGCAGCACCCTCCATGAGCCACGAAAGCGCGGAGTCGTCGACCGGTTCCGGGTGCGTACCCTGGCTCACCTGCGGCAGCTGCTGAGGATCGCCCAGCAGCAGCAACCTCTGGGTGGCGCGGCCGACGGCGATCGTGTTCGCGAGGCAGAACTGGCCCGCCTCGTCGATCACGACCAGGTCGAGCTCGCCCTCGCCGAACGCCTTCTCGCTGGCGAACGCCCAGGCCGTGCCACCGATGAGGAAGCCGGCTGGCTGTGCTGCGGCGAACGCGGCGTGATCCGGCTTGTCCTTCAAGACGCCCCACGCCTTATCCGAAGTGTCGCCGTTGCGGTTCTCCTTGGCCACGAGCGATGGGTCGAGCCCGGCATCGATGGTCTTCTCGAGGAAGGTCTCGACGGTGGTGTGGCCCTGCGCCACGACGCCGACCCTCCACCCGGCCTCCACGAGACGAGGTACCACCTGCGATCCGAGGTAGGTCTTGCCGGTCCCGGGTGGGCCCTGGACGCCCAGGTAGGACCGGTCGAGCCGACGGACCGCGTCGAGCACGAGGTCGATGTTGCTAGAGGTGATCTCGCCACCGGTGAAGAGACCGTCGACGAGCCGTGGAGCGCGGCGGGCCAGGACGTCCAGCGCGGCCGACTCCGGCAGCCTCACCGGGTCACCGGCGGCAACCGACTCGGCCACGCCACGGATTGCTTGCTCCAAGGGCTTGTCATTTGAGCCGGGCGTCTCAGTGATCGCCATCGGAACCTGCGGAAAGGTTGGCAACTTTCTCGAGATCTTCTGCAGTACCCGCACTTCTACCTGGCCGTTCGTATCTCCAGTGATCGATAGGACCGTCCCCGTGCCGCGGTATGTCCGCACCTGCCCAGGACCGAGCACGGTGTCCGGCGGCAGTTCCTCGAAGAGCAGGTTGACGTTGGCACCTTCTTCGATGGTCGATCCCGGCTCGAGCTCTCCGCGCAGGAGCAACACCCGTCCGAGACTTCGCTTCACCGAGTGCCAGTCCTCCAGCACCGCGACCGGCGCGTCCGCGACGAGCGTGCCGCGGGGGTCGAGCCATTCGTCCACTGCGTCCTGGAGACGGGCGTAATGGGCCCACCAGAAGGGATTCTCCTTCCGGCGGTGGTAGCCGAGGGCTGCGGCCAACAATGCGAGGCCCTGCTGCTCGTCGCTGCGACCCGCGGCAGGGAGAGCAGCAAGGAGGTCGGCAGCAACGGCCGCGACCTCCCCCAGCTTCGTCTGACTCTCAGCAGTGCTCTCCGACTGATCTGTCCCGGAGGATCGCACGAACTGCCCGGTCCACTCGCCGACCTCACGCAACCACTCGAGCAGGCGCATCGTGGAGGTGCAGTCGTAGGCGTTGTAGTCCTCGATCTCCGCACGCACCTCCTGCGCCTCCGCATCGGCCCCCCGTTCGCGCAGGATGCGGTACCGCTCGTACTCCACGATCGAGTCGGTCGCGCTCGCGACCTCGCCACGCAGGGAGTCGCCCATGTAGAGCGGCTCGAGCTTCTTGATGCTGTACGACGGTTGCGAGACCCGCACCGACTGACGCACCGTGGCGTACAGGTCGACGAACACGCCCGCACGCAGGAGGTCGTCGAGGAAGTCCTCACCCAGCGTGTGCCGCACGGTGAGCCGCTTCAGAGCGGTTACCTCGTACGGCGCGTAGTGGTAGACGTGCATCCCCGGGCGTCGCTCCCAACGGTCCTCGAGGAAGGCGAGGAACTCTCGGAGGGCCTCGCGCTCCTCGGCGCGGTCGTCGGCCCACAACCCTGTGAAGGCGCCTGTCTCGCTGCCGTCGTTCTCGACCCAGCCGAACAGGTACTCCAGGCCGGCATCGGTGCCGTCCGGGCCGGTCCAGAGCGGGTCGCCCTCGAAGTCGAAGAAGACGTCACCCTCGTCGGGAGCCGGCAGCTGCTGGATGGGCGCCGCGTCGACGATCTCGAACCGCACCTCACCATCGGGTGCCGAGACCTGCATCCGCGCCTGCGCCGACAGCGTGCGCCACGTCCGCTCCGGCAACCCGGGCACGGTGGACGTCGACGCGGCGAGCTGCTCGATCGTCCCGATGCCGCCGGCACGGAGCCTCTGGCGCTGGGTCCGACGCAGACCGGCGACGAGCAGGAGGTCGCGGTGGGCCTCCACCTGCGCAGCACAGTGATCGCACGAACCGCACTGGGTGAGGCTCTCGTCGTTCCACGCGGCAGCCACGCCCTCGTCGAGGTGACGCGTCAGCAGCGTCTCGAGGTGGCGCCGGCGGTGCCGGTAGACGGCGACGACGTCGTCGAGCGGTTGCTCGTGCATCTCGCCGTTGCCGAGCACCAACCGGCCGACCGGCGAGCGCGGCACGCCCTGCTGGTCCAGCAGATCGGCGTACGCGGCGATCTGCAGCAGCGCCGTCACCTTGGCGTGCCGCGCCAGCTTGGCGTCCCACACCTCGAACCGCCCCTGGTCGTCGCGGACGAGGAAGTCCGCAACCCCCGCGAACCCGCCGTCGGTCAGGACCGCCTGCGCCACGACGTCGACTCCGTCACGCAGCGCGCCGACGGTGAGGTCCATCGCCGCGGCGATCGTGGACGGGGTGTAAGGATCTGGGCGCTCGATCTCGACCACTCTCAGACCGTCCGACCGCAACGACTCCAGCTGGCGCTGCTCGTGCTCGTCGCCGAGCTCGGCGAGCCCCGCCGACATCGCATCTGGTTCCGTCGCCAACGGCGCGATGAGCCCGCGCCGGACGTCGACCTCGCGCAGCCAGCCGAACTCGCAGTCCGCCGACGTCGTCAGGTCCGAGGGGCTCAGGACGAACGTCCCGCCATCGTCGAACATCACCATGGTTGTCTCCTCGTCGGACCCGGAGAGGTCCTGCTCGTGGCGGTCATCATGACCCGCGAGGGGGGCGTGCAGAGGCAGAATCGGCAGACCCCGTCCGCCGGGAGTGCCGGCGCGAGGTCATCGCGACCGGTCGGGGTGGTCATCGCACCGTCACCGTCCCGTCGATCCAGACGATGCAGTAGTCGCTGGGACTGTTGACGTGCACGCTCTCGACGAGGCGGTCGGGCGCCCAGAGCGGGTGTGGCGACACCCCCGGTCGACGGTGCGCGACCCCGGCACCTTCGAGCAGATCCATCAGCGCGTTCCAGGTCCAGCCCGGGTAGTGCCGGTCGACGAAGGCCTTCGTGAACCCGCGCCGCACCGGGATGAAGTGTCCGTAATGGAAGATCCGACGCATGGCCCCAGCGTCGAGATGGTGTGCGTAGGAGTCGAGATCGACGTCCATGTGCCCTCCTGGGGTCAGGGCACGACGAGTGCCCGCTTGACCGCACCGGTCGGTGCGGCCCAGGTCTTCTCCGGAGGGCACCGTGTCGGGCGACGCGGTTGCCGGCCACCACTGTCCGGAGGCGTGGGTGGCACTCGTGACCATCGCCGAGGCTAACCCGACGTCCGGACAGTTCCGGGGGGCAACGAACCTCTCCGGCGTCGGTCGTGCCCGCCCTCACGACCGCCGCCTCGCCCGACGCGCGATGTCGACCGTCATCGACTTGAGCGCGTGGCTGCGTCCGTCCGGGTCGTACTCGAGAGGAGCGACCTCGGCGAAGTGGTCGGCTTCGTCGGCCGCATGCAGGAGCTCCTCGCGGTAGCGGCGGGGGACGCCCGGGGCGGCGCCGCGGGCCAGCTCGGCCACGCGGGCGAACCACTCCTCGGCCTCGCGGAAGCGACCGGCGGCCAGGGCCTGAACGGCGCGACGCTTGCGGCGCAGCATCCGCTGGACGAACCACTCGCCGAGCACCTCGCGGTCGACGACGCCCTCCGGCTCGCCGGGGCGGATGACGCGCGTCCACACGGTGGAGGAGACGCTGTGGTCGGTGAGGTCGTCGGCGAGCACCCAGTCCAGGCGCACCACCCCGACGCGGCGCCGACCCGGCCGAGTCGCCTGGCGCGGAGCGCACTCGATCACCAGCGAGCGGGTCTCGTCGACGCGCAGGCCGCCGAGGTCCACCTGGAAGCCGTCGCCGGTCGACGTGCGGGGGAGGTCATTGAGCAGCTCGGCCTTCCTGATGCCCGAGCTCGGCGTGAACGTCAGCCGGCACGACAGGAACCGCTGCTGGGCGAGCTCCCCGCACTCCTCGCCGATGGCTGCGGCCGCGGTGTCGGCCTCCTCGGCGAAGTGCTCGTTGCCGGCACCGGCCCGGGCGATCACCGAGAGCAGCTGCTCGTCGTACCCGAGACCGACCCCGAGGGTCGACGTCGTCACGCCCTCGGCGCGCACCAGCTCGACGCGACCCCTGAGCGCGTCGGGATCGGTGACGCCGGTGTTGGCGTGGCCGTCGCTGACCAGCAGCACCCGCACGCCCGGACCGACGTCGAGACATCGCGCCTCCTCCAGGCCGCGCACGAGCCCGGCGCCGAGGTCGGTGGAGCCGCCGGCGCGGACGGCCTCGATCCGACGCACCACTGCCTCAGGGTCGGTGACCGGGCCCGCGGGCACGACCACCCGCACCGAGCCGTCGAAGGTGACCAGGCCGAACGAGTCCGAGGCCCCGAGCCGCCGGACCACGTCGACCAGGGCCGCCTTCGCCTGCTCCAGGCGGTCCCCGCCCATCGAGCCGCTGCGGTCGAGCACGACCACCAGGTGCGAGGGTCGGCGCTCGGTCTCCAGCAGGACGTCGCTGGGGGTCTCGCCGGCGACGCGGACGAGGAGGACGGCGTGGTCGCGTCGGGTCAGCCGAGGCTGCATCCACGCGAAGCGATCACGCCCGAGGTGTGTCGAGAGCTTCATGATCGGCTCCTTCCAGTAGAGTGTGCAGCGAGCATAATGCTGGGCGCAGACAAAACTATGCAAGGAGCATTCCATGGCGACGAACTCCGCCTTCGGACGCGTGCTGAGCGAGTACCGCAAGCGACGCGGCATGACCCGCTCGCAGCTGGCCGAGCGCTCCGGCCTCTCCTATCCCTACGTGTCTCAGCTCGAGACCGGCCTGCGCAAGCCGTCGCGCAAGGCTGGTGCCCAGCTCGCCGCCGCACTCGGCATCGACCCGCTCGCCCTCGAGGCGGCCCTCCCGGCTGACGACGCGACGTCACTGTCGTCCCAGCGTTCTTCGCGCGTCCGCAAGGCACTGCTGTCCGACCGTCCCGGGGCTCTCGACGAGGCCCTCGCATCGGGATCAACGGCGCCGACGGTGATGTCGCTCGAGGAGCCCAGCAGCGACGCGCCGGCGTCGACGAGCGATGTCGTGCACGACGTCGTCGCCCGCGTCGAGCAGCTAGCGCCGGGGGAGCGGCTGGATGCTCTCGCAGAGGTGCAGCGTCGTGTCATGCAGGGCCTCCTGGATCGAAACGCCGGCGTCGACTGACGACGCTCTATGCAAGCAGCATCGATTTCTGTCGGTCCTCGTGCCTAGCGTCAGTGGTGACAGACCACCGACCACGAGGTGCGCGATGACCCGACGACCCCACTCCCGCGACCACAGCGGGCTCGACGAGCAGATCGAGCAGCAGTGGCTCCGCTTCCGCATCGGCCTCGCCGACTGGCTCGTCGACACCCTCGACGACGACCGACTGAGTCTCGACCCCGCTCCCGAGGTCGACGACGTCCCCTGTCTCGTGGTGATGCGGACCGACCCGTACATCGTCGTCGAGGTCCGCGGCGTCACGACCAATCCGTCCTACCCGATGGGACGGGAGGCCCTGGATCGTGGGTTCGTCCCGGTCTGGGACGTCGACAGCACCGGCGACATCATCGAGCACGAGGGAGGTCCCGGGTACGCGCGGGCCCTCTCGACCGGCGACGTCGACGAGATCGCTGGCGGCATCGCCTGGCTGTTGCACGAGCACTGGGGCGTCGTCGCGCCGTCGTTCCTGACCGTCACGACGCTCCAGGGCGACGAGGCGGACCTCGTCGAGCGGCACGAGGACGACGAGCCGGCCGCTCCCGCCGCCCTGCCCGCCCTGGTCCGCCCCACCGACCGAGACGACCTGATCCGGTGGGCGGCCCTCGCCCTCGGCCAGCACATGGAGTCCGTGCCCGAGCCCGACGCCGACGGCGACCTCGTCGTCCACTCCGAGGACGGCGCGGCCGTCGTCGTCTCCCCGCGGACCCACCGCCTGGAGATCTGGACCGTCCTCGCCCGCGGCGTGGAGGAGTGGTCGGTGAGCAGTGCGATCCGCAGGCTCCAGCGCCGCCACCCCTTCCACCGCTTCTTCCTCGCCGAGGACCGCCTGATCGCGCTCTGGACCGTCGACGCCGGCCCGTTCGTCCCCGAGCACCTGACCGACGCCGTCTCCCTCACCCTGCGGCTCGCCGAGAAGGTCGCCGCGGACCTGCAGGCCCGCTACGGCCGCGACCGCGACCGCGTCGACCCGCTGCTCGAGGCCCTCTCTCACTCCGCTGGCCGCATGCCGTCGGCGGACCTCGTCGCGGTCCTGCTCCAAGCCCTCGACGGCGACTCTGACAGGGCCGCTGCGTGGCAGCGGCAGGCGCGGGCGCGTCGGACGTCGAGCCGGCGTCGCGCCGAGGCCGCACCCGACGGACCCCTCGGCGACGTCCTCGATCGCGACGAGCGGCGGTGGCGTCGCACCATCTCCGCGTTGCTGCGCGTCCGGGCCACCCTCGACGAGCAGAACGTCCGATGAGCGCCCCGAGGATCACCCCTCGCATCCCCGCGAACCGGCCCGCTGACCTCCTGGTACTGCGATGATCCAGACCATGGCACCGCTCACCTGGCCCCAGGAGCCGTCCTTCGTCACCCGCTCGGAGCAGCGGGTCTGGAAGGCGCTCGTCGACCAGCTCGGCGAGCGCGACCTCGTCATCGCCAACCAGCGATTCACGCACCGCGGCAACGACCACGAGCTCGACTTCGCTGTCGTCCTCGACGGTCACGGCGTCGTCGTGCTCGAGGTCAAGGGCAACAAGATCTGGCACGAGGGCGGCCAGTGGTGGCAGGCGTGGAACCCGCAGCCGCGCCGCATCCGGCCCGTCGACCAGGCACGCGACAACAAGTACGTCCTCCTCGACTGGGTGGAGGCGTCGCCGTCGTGGTTCGGGCGCACGCGGGCCCGCTGGGCTCACGCCATCGTCCTGACCGACACCGAGATCGACCCGAAGTTCGCCACCCCCGACTGCGAACGTTCGATGATCATCGACACCAACGACCTCGCCGACATCGGCAACCGGTTGCGAACCCTCCTCGACATCCAGGACAACGCCCGACGACCCACCGACCTCAGCGACGCCGAGGCCATCTTCGACGCCCTCTCCGGACGGTTCCTGCCCCAGCGCAACAGCCAGCTGTCGATCGAGGCGAGCGTCGCCCAGCGCGACGACCTCGTCGAGCGCCTCAGCGCCGAGCAGGCGCGGATCCTCGACGTCGCCGGGCAGCTCAGCCGCGTGGAGGTCCGCGGCGGCGCCGGCAGCGGCAAGACGTGGCTGGCCGTCGAGCAGGCCCGCCGGCTCAGCCGAGCCGGCAAGCGCGTCGCGCTCATCTGCTACTCCCGCGGCCTCTCGCAATGGATGCAACGACGCGTCTCCACGTTCGGTCCGGACGAGCGTCCCGCCTATGTCGGTACCTTCCACGGCATCGGTCGCGCCTGGGGCGCCCCCGACGGCAGCGACGACGACTCCCGCTTCTGGGAGGTCGAGCTGCCCGAGCTGATGCTCGAGCTCGCCTCCGACCAGCCGCTGGAGAATCTCTACGACGCGATCGTCATCGACGAGGCGCAGGACTTCGCCGACCTGTGGTGGCCGGTCGTCATGGAGGCGCTGAAGTACGAGGACGACGCCCTCTACGTCTTCTCCGACGAGGGCCAGCGCGTCTTCTCCCGCTTCGGCGGCCCGCCCGCCGGGCTGGTGCCGCTCGTGCTCGACAAGAACCTGCGCAACACCCGCCAGATCTCGTCAGCGTTCTCCTCCATGGCGCCGAACCGGATGCGGGTCTCCGAGCACGACGGACCCGACGTCCGGTTCGTCCCGTGCTCCTACGATGCCGCGCTCGACCACGCCGACGACGTCGTCGAGTCGCTCCTCGAGGAGGGCTGGCAGCCCTCCGACCTCGCGCTCATCGCGACCGGCAGCCGCCACCCCGAGCAGAAGGCCCGCCAGGAGGATGGCTGGGAGGCGTACTGGGACTCCTTCTGGGACCGCGACCAGGTCTTCTACGGCAGCGTCCTCGGCTTCAAGGGCCTCGAACGTCCCGCCGTCGTCCTCGCCCTCAACGAGAAGCCCGGCATGAACCGCGCCGTCGAACGCCTCTACACCGGCCTGTCCCGCGCCCGCGACCTCCTCGTCGTCGTCGGCGACCCCCACCACATCGAGACCGTCGGAGGAGCCGACGTGCTCAGCCGGATCCTAGGAGAGTCATGACCGCACACGATGAGCACCTTTCTGTCCTTCGCGCGGCCTTGGAGGAGGACTTTCCCGACTGGAAGATGCCGCCGTGGCCGGGCGGGTGGGTGGGGCAGATCGAGGCTGCGCTCATCGACGCGGTGTTCTCGATCCGTGCTCGCTACGGCAGCGAGACGACGGGCGTCCGCGCCGTCGTCAGCCGGTGGCGAGCCGAGACCGGCGACAGGAAGTCCATGGATGACCTTCGCCGTCTCGCCGACCCGACCGGCCGGTCACTGACGGAGGTCGCCGCGAATGGGTCCGAGACGGGCGGCAAGAAGAAGTCGGATGTCGTGCAGTCAGTCGCCGCCGCCATGGTCGAGGCGAAGGTCCTGCACTCCGCCGACCTGCAGGACGACACGAAGTTCGCCACCGCCAAGCGCATCTACCTCTCGCAGAAGGGTCTTGGGAAGGTGACGTGGTCGTATTTCGCCATGCTCAACGGCATCGACGACGTCAAGGCCGACACCCACGTCGTGGCCTACGTGAACAGGAAGCTCGGTCTCGCGGGCTCGGATCGACTTCGGGCCGAGGCCGTTCGCGACCTTCTGTTGAAGGTCGACCACGGTTTCGAAGACCGGACCGCCTTGGACCACGCGATCTGGCGCCGACAGAGCAAGCGCGACGTGTGACCTGTGAAGACCACCAGCGACGCTGCGGCGGAGGAGATCGAGGCGTTCTACCGAAGCAGGGCCGTCACGCCGGGTGGGACGCTGGGTGAAGCGACCGGCCCTCTCCAGCCGGGCTACGTCTGCTTCGTGGTCGGCCCACTCATCGAGCGGTCGCGGCTGATGTCGCGAGTGGTGGCCGACGCAGCCGTAGCGGGCGTCGAGACCGTCTACGTATCAGCACACCGGCGTGCGACGCGAGTCGCGCAGGAGATCGCTGCGTCGAACGGCGTCGGCTGGCCGGACGTCCCACCGGGTCTGTTCGGGGTGGGTGAACCGCCGTCGACCCTGTGGCAAGCCCTGCAGGACATCGGTCCTCGACTCGGCCTGATCGCCGTGGACGACGGGATCGCCCTTGGAGCGCCGGAGTCAGCGACTCGGGAGGGCGACGGCCTCTTGCACGGTTGGCAACGACTGGCCAGAGAGCGACAGCTCGCCGTGATCGTCGGTGCCGCGGTCCTGCCAGAGGAGGTGGTGGACTCGATGTTGGCGGAGGACCTCGTCATCGGCGTCACCCGCTTGCGCCTCCAAGAGGGTGAGCTCGACTTCCGAGTCACGGTGTCCGGCCCGCGCCGACCCACCGAGCACCTCGTCGCCCAGGAGCTCCCGGACCGCCTCCGCGTCGAGCGCGCTCCCTGAAGGGCCCCGCCCTCCCGGACCGTCCTGTCCAGCCGGAGAAGGTAGCCCCTTCGAGCCACACGAATTCCTGCGCCGGCCTGAGGAAAATTCCTACGGTGGCCCCTCCACTGAAGAACGACCGGGGGAGACCCACATGAACGACACCACCCAGCAGGCGCCGGAGAACCCGCGGGCCGCCGCGAAGGCAGCGAAGGCCTACGCCAAGGCGAGCCGCCCTTGGTACCGCAAGAAGCGGTGGATCGCAGCCATCGTCATCGGCGTCCTCGTGCTGTTCGCCGCGGTCTCCGGCGGGGGCGAGGAGGGCGCGACGCGCGCGGACACCTCCGAAGTGGCAGCCGGCGGTTCCGCGGGCGACGAGGGTGACGCCGAAGAGGTCACCCAGGACGCCCCCGTGGCGGTCGGCGAGGCCGTCGAGCTCGAGGGCACCCGCTACGTCGTCGAGAGCGTTCGCACGTCTCCGACGGTCGGTTCGGAGTTCTTCGAGGAGCAGGCGAACGGCATCTACGTCATCGTCGACCTGACGATCGAGAACCTGAAGGACGAGACGAAGGTCTTCTCCGACACCGCTGCGGTGTTCCGAGCCAACAACGACAAGTCCTACTCGACCGACAGCGACGGGACCTTCGCGGCTCTTGGCGACGACGGCGAGCCCTTGATCTTCGAGGAGATGCAGCCCGACCTGCCGAAGACCGGACTGCTCGTCTTCGACGTCCCCGAGTCGGTCGTGGCCGGCGGTCTGCTCGAGGTGAGCGACCTGTTCGGCCGAGGCGAGGCATTCATAGACCTCGGCCTGTGACCACTCGCGGATCGACTGGCGACCTGGGGCGCCGGTCGATCCGCCAGGTCACGTGACGTCAGCGACCGTCGCGTCGAACGCCTTGATCAACTCGTCGGCCTGCACCCAGAGGCTGTGGCGGTGGTCGCCGGCGCCCATCGAGATGCGGCGTCCGGAGATGGAGGCGTCGGCGACGACGGGCCAGGCGGTCGTCGAGCCCAGGGGAGTGATGGTGCCGCGCTCGTAGCCGGTGGCCTCGAGCGCCTGGTCGGCGTCGGGCAGCTGCAGCTTGTTGACGCCGACGACGTCGCGCAGCTTCTTCCACGCGATCTGCCGGTCGCCGGGGACGAGCACGAACAGGTAGGTGCCGTCGCTGCGTTTCACCACGAGCGTCTTGACGATGTCGCGCGGCTCGATGCCCTGCAGCCGCGCCGCTTCCTCCAGCGACGACGCCCTCGGCCGCTCGATGACCTCGATCTGCAGGCCGCGCTCGGCGGCGTCGGCCAGGACCCGTTCGGTGCTCATCCCCCCATCGTGCCGTGCGCGCGGCTGAGGCGGGGCGAGCGCCGCTCAATCGCAATAGTCGCAGACGCCGGTGGCAGGCAGCGCAGTGTAGCAGGACTGACAGACCGCGATCTTCCTCGGCTCCGCCTTGGCCTTCGTCGCCGTCGTCGAGCTGCTCCGGATGGTGCCGCCGGCGCCGCGAGGAGCCCGGGCCGGGGTCGAGCGCGACGTCCGACGTCGCTGCAGGTGCTCCACCGAGCCCCCGTCGGACGGCAGGTCGCGCGCGAGCGCGCGGTAGCAGGCGAGGCGGTCCTCCGCGGCGCGCGCCTCGGCGTCGGAGACGACGTCGCCCGTCGTCGCCGCGACGATGCGGACGTACCCCTCGCCGACCGTCCCGTCGCGCCCGACGCACAACGACGCCAGCGGCGGGTCACCGGCGCGCTCGGCGGCCAGCGCCGTCATCTCGACCAGGTCGCCGATCCACGTCCGACGCTGCGTCGGGCTGTCGATCCCGGTGCGCGTCGTCACCTCGTCGGCGAGGGCGTACGTGGTGATCGTCGAGCCGTACCTGCCGGCGGTCTCGCGCAGCACCTCGAGCGCTGCAGGGGTCCAACGAGCGAACTGGGGGAGGATCCGTGGCACGTGGTCCAACGGTAGTCGACGCGCCCCCAGTGGTCCTGCGCGGTCGGCACATCGAGGTCTTGGAATTGCAGCGGTCCTGACCGTCGAATCATGAGTTGGACACGCGACCGTCACACGCGTTTACACGTGATGCTAGTCTCATCGCAGCCGTGAGCAGCGTGCCGCGGCTGGAGATCGGGGGATCCCATGCGACGCACCGTCCTGTCCATGTCCATAGCCGGCGCAGCGTTGGCGCTGGTGGCCGGCACCACCACCGCCCAGGCCGTGCCGGACGACGCGGCTCCGCTGCAGCCGTTCCTGGCCCACCAGCTGGAGTCGCTCGACGGCAGCGAGCAGACCACCGCGATGATCCACGGCGAGACGCTCGCCGACGCCGAGCGGGCGGTGCGCGACGCCGGCCTGACGCGGGTCACCAGCTTCGACAAGATCGGCGTCGTCGCCGCGTCGGGCACCGCCGAGCAGATCACCGCCGCAGGCGAGGCCGACGGCGTCACCTACGTCGAGGGCAACCAGCCGATCGAGTACCACCAGTCGACGTCGAACCTCGCCACCCGCGGCGCCGAGGCCGCCTCGACGCTCACCGGCGCGAACGGCACGGCGCTCACCGGCGAGGGCGTCAGCGTCGCCGTCATCGACTCCGGCGTCGACCCGACGCACCCGTACCTGCGCGGCGCCACCGTCGCCAACCTCAAGGCCGTCTGCGTCCCGCTGCTGGAGGCGCTGTGCAGCGTGCAGCGCGTGCCCACCATCGTCGACACCGACACGCTGTCGGCCGGCGGGCACGGCACCCACGTCTCCGGCATCGCGGTCGGTCGCCCCACAACACTCCTCGACGGCGACGAGGTCCAGGGTGCCGCGCCCGGCGCCAAGCTCGTGTCCATCTCCACCGGTGCCGCCGTCCTCATCCTCGGCGCCGACGCCTCGCTCAACTGGGTGCTGGAGAACCACGCCGCCCCCTGCGGCGCAGGCGTCTCCGCCGCGCAGTGCCCGCCGATCAAGGTCACCAACAACTCCTACGGTCCCTCCGGCGGCGGGGCCTTCGATCCGAGCTCGACCACCGTCAAGCTGCAGCGCGCGCTCGCCGCCGAGGGCGTCGTGACCGTGTGGGCGGCCGGCAACGACGGCGGCGACGGCAGCACCAGCCTCACCAACCCGCCCGGGCAGGACCCCACGGGCGGCATCATCAGCGTCGCGTCGTACTTCGACCAGAACACCGGCACCCGCGACGGCGTCGTCTCCTCCTACTCGAGCCGCGGTGACGCGGCCGACGCGAGCACGTGGCCCGACCTGTCGGCGCCCGGCGAGGACATCACCTCCTCGTGCCGCCTGACGATGCCGATCTGCTCCACGGGCCTCGACTTCCGCGACGGACCCGGTCTGCTCGACCGCGGCACCTTCAACACCATCAGCGGCACGTCGATGGCTGCGCCGCACGTCGCCGGTGCCGTCGCGCAGCTGTTCCAGGCGAACCCCACCGCCACGCCGGCGCAGGTGGAGCAGGCGCTCGTCTCGACGGCCTACCGCTTCAGCGACGGTGCGCCGTACGTGGGCGGGACGTCCTTCGACAAGGGCGCCGGTCTGATCGACGTCGTCGCCGCGGTCGAGGCGATTCGCTGAGCACCCCGACCTGACCCATCCCGAGCTCGGGCCGCCGGGTTCGCCGACGTGGACGTCAGCGGACCCGGCGGATCCTGATCGGTCCCTTCGCCGTCGACGGGTCGACGACGTGCCCGGCCTGGGTGATCTCGACATCGCCGGCGTCGACGAGGCGGCGCGCGGCGCGACGGGCGGGCTCCATGAGGTCGCGCCAGTCGTCGTCACCGACGCGCCGCGCGGCCTCCGACGGGCAGATCGTGGCGTCGACGGCGCGAGCGGCCAGCAGGTCGAGGATCGCCTCCTCGAGCCGATGATCCGTCGTCGAGACACCCCGTCGCCGGCACGCGGCCGAGCAGTACCGGACGTCGTCCCAGTCGCGTTCCCACTTCTTGCGCCACTCGATACGACGACCGCAGGCCGCGCACGTCTTGTCCTCCCGCATGCATTCATCCTCCCTCCACACGCTCGGTGCTGCACCGCTGAAGAGGACTCGTCCACAACGGGCGTCGATGCTGCGAACCGTGTCCGCCCCATGCCCTAGGTTCGACTCAGTGTCAGGGTGGGGCTCGCCGCCATCAGCGGCTGGTTGGATCCTGAGCATCTGAGGTCTGGCTCATAGGTTCGCTGTCGCCTTCGGGTTGATGAGCATGTGTTTTGCCGGCCTTGGGTGTGAAGGACCGGCCGGCGTGACTTGATAGGAGCGTGGCATCGCCCCGACTGAGATGTGTCCGCCGACCGGCCCAACCGTCCTCGCATCTGAGTGAAGGAGGCAACCACCATGGTTGTTGTTGGAGCCGACGTGCACAAGCGGACACACACGTTCGTCGCTGTCGATCAGGCTGGCCGCGAGCTCGGCCACAAGACGTTCGATGCTGATTCGACTGGTCACCGCAAGGCGGTCGCCTGGGCCCGGGAGCGGTTCGGGACAGAGTTGCTGTGGGCGGTCGAGGACTGTCGCCACCTCTCGGCGCGGTTGGAGCGTGATCTGCTGACCGCGGGCCAGCAGGTGGTCCGAGTGCCGCCGAAGATGATGGCCGAGCAGCGTCGCATCGCCCGCACTCGCGGGAAGTCCGACCCGATCGACGCTGCCGCAGTCGCGCGGGCCGCGTTGCGTGAGCCGAACCTCCCGGTCGCGTCCCATGACGAGACCTCGCGTGAGCTGAAGTTGCTGGTCGACAGGCGTGATGACCTGGTCAAGCACCGCACCGCCACGATCAATCGGATGCTGTGGCGCGTTCACGAGCTCGACCCGGCGTGGGCGCCGAAGGCGCGTTCGCTGGACCTGGCCAAGCATCAGCAGATCCTCACCGACCGACTCGCTGGGGTGGGTGGGATCGTGGCCGAGCTGGCCCGCGACGAGCTCGCCGACGTTGTCGAGCTGACCGGGAGGATCAACCAGCTGGAACGGCGTATCGCCGAGCTGGTCACCACAGCCGCACCTACCCTGCTGGCCATGCCAGGGGTCGGCGTTCTGACCGCTGCCAAGCTGGTCGGAGAATCCGCTGGCATCACGCGGTTCAGGTCCGAGGCCGCGTTCGCCCGGCACGCCGGGATCGCCCCGATCCCCGTCTGGTCGGGCAACACCCGTGGCCGGGTCCGACTCACCAGATCCGGCAACCGGCAACTCAACGCCGCCATCCACCGCATCGCCATCACCCAGATCCGACTCGACGGCCTCGGCCGCATCTACTACGAGAAGAAGAAGGCCGAAGGCATGTCCACCCCCGAAGCCCTGCGCTGCCTCAAACGCCGTCTAGCACGTGTCGTCTTCAACCACCTCACCACCGACCACACAGCCGCCCGGGCTTGCCTTCCGGCCGCGGCTTGACATAGGAGAAAC
>NZ_BAAAPY010000007.1:0-161031 GCF_039531385.1 Aeromicrobium halocynthiae
TCGCCAAGTCCCGCCTCACCATCGTCGCCACCGGCGGCACCGACATCGAGAAGGAGGACCTCCCAGCACTGACCGCCTGAACCCCGAGAGGGTCACGCAGCGCTACACCACTCCAGGGGACTTGACCGAGGGCCCGCGCGTCGAGCGGGATGCCTACGACGTGCTCGCGCCTGATGGAACTCGAATTGAGGTGAAGTCCTCGGCGTACGTCCAGGCTTGGTATCAGCAGAAGCCGTCGCTAATCAAGTTCTCCGGTCTCACTGGTCGAACTTGGGACTCAGGTTCGGGGTTCTCGACGGAGCGAGGATTCAATGCCGACGTCTACGTCTTCGCTCTTCAGACAGCACGGGACCAACGGGAGTACGACCCGCTTGACGTTGAGCAGTGGCGGTTCTATGTGCTGCCCCAGCATGTCCTGCAGGACCGTGGCTACCGTTCGATCGCTCTGTCCACGCTGATGTCTCTCACCGGTGGACCCGCCGAGTTCGGGGGCCTCGCCGAAGCGATCTCCGAGGCGCGATGACGAGCTGATCTCCACGCGGTCTCCGGGTTAGCCTTCGCAAGTGAGTAGCCCTAAGGATGATGTTGCCGCTCGTCTACGGCGGGCTCGGGTGGACGGCTTTCTCACATCGGGACACTCAGGCCTTGGGCTGGATTCGGAGAACAAGACCGACGCTCTTCCTGCGTCGCTCACACGGACCGCCATGATCAAGCAGCAGGCCATCCGTGATGAGAGCCGCGCCGGTTAGGTCCGTCGGAGGGCCAAGTTGGCTTCAGCGAAGATTGTCGAATGCCTCACGCAACTTCACCCGTGCTTTCGCGGGCGTCTGGGCGTCAGCACAAAGTCTCCGGAAGCGGAGCCCGCTCGGCTCGCGGCGGACATCAACCTTGTGATCAGTCCCAATGCTGTGGCACACGGCGATCTCTTGACCGTCCTTCAATCGGACCACCTTCCAGCAGGCGTGGTGTCCGGGGTGCTCCGCGAATCGGTGAACGGCGATGGTGGCACGGGGAAGACCGGCCAGTGCCCGATCGAAGTCGGCGGCTGAGCTGTAGCGCTGACCCGGGTCGACGTGGATTGCTGTTCGTATGATCTTTGCCAATGACCGAGATATTTGGGGCGCGAGGTCTCGAATGTCGGGCGGACCCGAAACGACCTCCTTCGTGTGACGGGTCGAGTCTCCGTCTGCCCAGAAGTCGAACGGCAGGCGACCTACCACCATGGCCCAGAGGGTGAGCCCTGCACTGTAGACATCTGAGCACACCGTGGCCATCGCTCCCGTGAAGAGCTCGGGAGCGCGGATGTCCGGGTCACCATGCGGTGGCGCCTCCCCGATTTCGTTCATGACGGCAGCCACCCCGAAATCTCCAATCTGGGCGTCGTCATTAGCCGTGAGGAAGACATTCGAAGGCTTGATGTCTCGGTGCAGCAGTCCGCGCTGATGACACAGTTCCAGGCCCTGGAGCATTCCCCGCACGAGGTGCACGGCGCGCGACGGATCGACGCCGTAAGGTCGGAGTGCCGCATGGGCGGTGCCATTCTCGGCAATCGCCGTCTCGATGTACGGCACGTCGACGTCGACATCCGCGTTGCGTACGTGGAGAATGTGGTCGCTCTCGAGGCGAGTGAGCAGAGTCGCTTCTCGCCACGCATCGGTCTGAGCGGTATTGAACATCAACTTGAGCGCGCTGGTCTGCCCTCTATTGTGATCGAAGACCCGCCAGACAATGCCGTACTTGCCACTGCCAAGAATCTCGATCAGTTCGTAACGGTCAGCGACGCGCTGCCCGATGAGGGCCTCTAGGGCAGGGTCTGACACGCCGGTAGCCTACGGTGAAACGCATGTCACAGGTAGTAGGTCTGAGTGTTCGCACGACCAAGGGGTGTCCGCACCTTCGTGGCGTGGTGATCGACGTGGATCGGCCCGGCGAGGTGGCTCGAAAGTTCGAGCACAAGGCAAGCGCGAGTGACGCGTCCGAGGACCAGTTGCATGCCCTTGGGACAGCACTGAACTCACAGCTGAAGGCACACGATGTCGTGGCAGTGGTCATCCGGGAGGCGGGCTACTCCCGCATGTCAGCGAAAGCTCACGCCTCGATGAAAAAGCGGTTACGGGGGGAAGGTGTAGCTCTTTCTCAAGCGCGACGACGCACAGAGAACGTCATCGTAAGCGACATCAATGCGCTGGCAAAACTCTGTGAGATGTCATCGAAGGACCTCGAAGCCGCGGCCGAGTCGATGTGCGGAGGGGACTGGAGAGAGGCCACCTCGTCGGCACTCGCTGCGCAGAGAATCGTCTAGGTTCAGTCAAACAGAATCAGGTCGTCGACCTGTCCGAATCGGTCGACGTCAATTGGTCCCGTCATATCTTTCAGCAAGGCAACAGCGACCCATATTGCTCCGGCCTCTCGCGCCGCCTTGACGCAATCCCGAATGAACATGCCGGTGACCGCCACTGCTTCGACGACTACGACCTTGTCAACAGCGCCTTCACGGAGAACTTTCTCATCCACCATGTTGACCTGGGGGTCGAGCATTGCTGCCCCGGCTAGGACGAGGTTTGCGCGGTCGCTTGCTCCGAGAACGTTCCGGCAGCCGATCCGCTCCGTTGCTTCGACAAGCCTGGTTGCCGCCGCACGAAGGTCACCGGGTGTATTCAGTTGGCGCTCGACCTGCTCCGCAGCGACGAGGCGTCGCGTGAAATCGACCCCGGCGGCAGAGCATGCAATCGTCATATCGGTAGCCTCCGTGGTGCGGATCGCGTGACGCGAAGTGCGTTACGTTCTAGCGTACGGGTATGAGCGGACATAATGATGGAACGGGCGAGGTGTTGTCCGCGATATTCAACAACTCCGCCTTTGCCGATGTGGCAGCAGCAGCCCACCGACTTCTCGCGCCGGGAACCGGGCGCGAACAGATCACCACCCGAATGGTCGCGTCCGCCACTGGTCGCTCTGACAGCGTTGTCCGCCCGGTGATGCTGAGACTCGTGAAGGCTGGCCTCCTCCAGATGGAGCCGAAGTCCGAAAACGGCCGAGGCGCGCAGTACTTCACGCGCACGCACTCAGAGCGCTGGCGTGCACTCATCGATCTCGTAGCCTCCGTGACCCAGATGCCTGCGGATCTCTACGAGGGTTCAAAAGACAGCGAGTGACATTCGGGGCGCACGGACAAGCGCTATCCGAGCCCTGCGGCACTCTGCACTCAGTCGACTTCAAGGTCCTTGGAGGTGGGTTCGGACGCAACGTTCCTGTACATCACTAGCGGCGTAACCGAGACGGAGAGACAGTGTGGCGCGGACGCCAAGTCGTTCTGGTCGACCAACACGGCCATCTGGTCGAAGAAGTCTTCCAAGACTCAACACTGTGCATCGCCTTCTCCATCGTCGATTCAACGCGGCGCATCGCCGGTGCCCTGCCTGAACACGGCTAGGCTCTGGGCTGACGATTCGAGTTGGCGTGTGGACCCCAAGAATGGACCACGATTCGAAGCAGCGCCTGTTTCGGGCCCTCAACCACTAGGACCGAAGGAGTTCGGAGAGAGGTACGCCCATGCCACCAGCGAGCCGATGCACAGTCGAAAGCTGAACGTCCAGCTGGCCAGTCTCGATCTTCGCGACGGTGACGCGATGGAGTCCCGAGATCTCAGCCAATTCGACCTGAGTGAGGCCCTGCTGCCGTCGCATCTCACGTACGCGAGCACCGAAGTCTCGAAGTAGACCGTCGGTCTCGGGCAGCCGCTTCGCACCCACCGCGCCCACCTCCTCGTGGAGCGAACAAGCCGCCTAAGACCACGCTGTCGCAGGTCAGAGACGGCTTTGATTCATTGATGAGATCGAGGGGTAATTCGTTGATTCACTCAGGGGTGCGCACGAGAGGATTCGAACCTCCACGCCCTTGCGGACACTGGCACCTGAAGCCAGCGCGTCTACCATTCCGCCACGTGCGCAACGACCCTTGCGGGCCAGTCGCCGAGTCTAACAGGATCGGCGACGCACCCGTACCGCCGGGCAGGCGGTGGGGGTGCCGATACCATTCCAGGGACCCCAGGACCGACACGGGAGGTGGGACGACGATGGCCGGTGTGCTCCAGCGCTTCGAGCAGCGCCTCGAGGGTGCCGTCACGGGCGCGTTCGCGCGCGCGTTCCGCAGTGCCGTGCAGCCCGTGGAGATCGCCTCGGCGATCCAGCGGGAGATCGACAACTCCGCGCACGTCCTCTCGCGCCAGCGGATGCTCGTGCCGAACGACTTCACCGTCGAGCTCTCCTCCCCCGACTACGAGCGCCTCGCGCCGTTCGGCGTCACCTTGCAGAACGAGCTCGCCGTGCTCGTGCAGGAGCACGTCGACGAGCAGCGGTACACGCTCGCCGGGCCGCTCGCCATCGCGCTGGAGGAGACGCCGCAGCTGCACACCGGTCGCTTCCGGGTCCGCAGCCGGACCAACGCCTCCGTCACCCCCGTCCGCGGACAGCGCATGACCGAGACCGCCGTCCGACGCTCCTCGGTGGTGCTCGAGGTCAACGGCCTCAAGCATCCGCTCGAGCCGCCCGGCGTCGTCATCGGCCGCGGGTCCGACGCCGACCTGCGCATCGACGACCCCGGCATCTCGCGCCGCCACGCCGAGATCAAGGTGCACACGTCCGGCGACGTCACCTCCGTCACCATCACCGACCTCGGCTCCACCAACGGTGTCGTCCTCAACGGTCACCGCGTGCAGACCGCGTCGGTCACGAACAACTCCGAGATCCGCCTCGGCAACACCACCGTGGTCATCCGCACCTCCGGCGAAGGGGCCTGATGTCCGAGCTCACCCTCACCCTGGTCAAGCTCGGCTTCCTCGCCGTGCTGTGGCTGTTCGTGCTCTCCGCCGTCTCGGTCATCCGCACCGACATCTTCGGCACCAAGGCGCCCGCGGCCAAGGCCGGCAGCGGCAAGGCAGCCAAGCCCGCCAAGGCCCCCAAGGAGAAGAAGAGTCGCCGCACCCCGCGCGGCACCCCGAACACGCTGCAGATCGTCTCCGGACCGAACTCCGGGCAGAGCGTCCCGCTCGGCGACGAGCCCATCCTGCTCGGCCGCGGCACCGACGCCGCCATCCGCCTCGACGACGACTACGTCTCCACGCGCCACGCCCGCTTCGCCACCAACGGCGAGCAGTGGTTCGTCGAGGACCTCGGCTCCACCAACGGCACCTACCTCGGCAGCCAGCGCATCACCACCCCCACTCCCATCGCCCTCGGCACCCAGGTGCGGCTCGGCAAGACCATCGTGGAACTGCGGAAGTGATCCGATGACCTCCCTGCGCCTCGACTACGTGGCCCTGACCGACGTGGGCCTGCGCCGCTCCACCAACCAGGACTCCGGCTACGCCAGCAACCGCCTCATCGCCGTCGCCGACGGCATGGGCGGCGCCGCCGCAGGCGACCTCGCGTCGGCCGAGACGATGAACATCGTCCGCGAGCTCGACCGCGACCTGCCCGACATCGACCCCCTCGACGCCCTCGGACGCGCCGTGGCCCACGCCAACCGTCGCCTCGGCGAGCTCGTGCGCGAGGACCCCGCCGTCGAGGGCATGGGCACGACGCTCGAGGCCATGCTGTGGGACGGCCACCAGTTCGCCACCGCCCACATCGGTGACTCCCGCGCCTACCTGCTGCGCGACGGCGAGCTCCACCAGATCAGCACCGACCACACCTTCGTGCAGAGCCTCGTCGAGGAGGGCAAGATCACGCCCGAGGAGGCGCGCGTGCACCCGCACCGCTCCCTCCTGCTGCGCGTGATGCTGGGCCGCGACGACAACGAGGCCGACCTCGACCGCTTCGAGGGGCGCCTCGGCGACCGCTTCCTGCTGTGCAGCGACGGCCTCTCCGACATGGTCGACGCCGACGTCATCGAGACCGTCCTGCGCGACAGCGAGACCATCGACCTCGCCGCCACCGAGCTGGTGCGCCTCGCGCTCGAGGCCGGCGGCCACGACAACGTCACGGTCGTCATCGGCGAGCTCGTCGACGCCGCGTCCGACCTCGACCCGCACCTGTCGTCCGCCGACGGCCGCCCCCAGCTCGTGGGCGCCGCCTCCGACGGCCCCCGGCCGCCGTCGGAGCACCGGATGGGTCAGTCCGAGGCGCCTGCGGCCATGAGCTCGACGCCGCGCGCCGTCGACCCCGAAGAGATCCGCTACGCCCCCCGGGAACCGTCGCGCTGGCGCTGGGTGCGCCGTGCCCTGGCCCTCGCCGTCGTCCTCGGCGTGCTCGCCGTGGGCGCGTTCTACGCCTACCAGTGGAGCCAGGACCAGTACTACGTCGCCGAGTCCGACGGGAACGTCGCCATCTACCGTGGCGTCCAGGTCGACATCCCGGGCCTCACGCTCTCCTCGGTCGAGGAGCGCACCGACATCCCCACCGACGAGCTCCCCGAGTTCACCGCGCGGCAGGTGCGTGCCGGCATCGACGCCACCGACCGCACCGACGCCGACCAGATCGTCTCCGACCTCGCCTCGTTCGTCCCCGAGCCGACGCCCAGCCCGACCCCGAGCCCCTCCCCCGACGCCGACGCCGACGCCGACGACGAGTCGCAGGCGGCCGGCGCGGGTGCGGTGGTCCGGCGATGAGCGCGCCCTCCACGCCCCTCGTCCCCCGCAAGCGCCGCGGAGCCGAGCTCGGCCTGACGGTGCTCGCCGTGCTCATCGGCGTCGGCGCCTACGTCGCCATCGGTCTCGGCGTCGAGGGCACCGTGCCGGCCGGCGCGCTCACCCTCGCCGGAGCGCTCGTCGCGACGGCCGTCGTCGGTCACCTCATCGTGCGTCGGCTCGCGCCGTACGCCGACCCGGTCCTGCTGCCCCTCGTCATCTGCCTCAACGGTCTCGGTCTGGCGATGATCTACCGCATCGACCTCGGCTGCGAGGGCTTCTGCCTCGGCGGCGCCTACCAGCCGCTGGTGAACAACCAGATCATCTGGACCGCGCTCGGCGTCACGCTGTTCTGCGTCGTCCTCGCCGTCGTGCGCGACCACCGACGCCTTCAGGCCTACACCTACACGTTCGGCATCGTCGCCATCGCGCTGCTGATCCTGCCGCTGCTGCCCGGCATCGGTCAGAACATCCGCGGTGCCCGCATCTGGATCAGCGTCGGACCGTTCAGCTTCCAGCCCGGCGAGGCCGCCAAGGTCGCGCTCGCGATCTTCTTCGCCGGCTACCTCGTGGTCAAGCGCGACGCCCTCGCGCTCGCCGGACGACGCTTCGCCGGCATCGACCTGCCCCGCGGCCGCGACCTCGGACCGATCGCCGTCGCCTGGCTCATCAGCATCGGCATCCTCGTCCTGCAGCGCGACCTCGGGTCCTCGCTGCTGTTCTTCGGCCTGTTCCTCGTGATGCTGTACGTCGCCACCGAGCGCCCCGGCTGGCTCGTCGTCGGCGGCACCCTGTTCGCCGTCGGCTCCTACCTGGGCTACCTGCTGTTCCCGCACGTGCAGGTGCGCGTCAACGCGTGGCGCGACCCGTTCGGCGACCCCGACGCCAACGGGCAGATCATCAACGCCCTGTTCGGTCTCGCACACGGCGGCATCCTGGGCCGCGGGTGGGGCCAGGGCAGCCCGGAGCTGACGCCCTTCTCCTTCTCCGACTTCATCGCGACGTCGCTGGGCGAGGAGATCGGCCTGACCGGGCTCATGGCGGTGCTCCTGATCTACGGTCTCGTGGTCGAGCGTGGCCTGCGGATCGCCCTGACGTGCCGTGACGCGTTCGGCAAGCTGCTCGCCGCCGGCCTCGCGATCTCCCTGGCGCTGCAGATCTTCGTCGTCATCGGCGGCGTGACCCGGCTCATCCCGCTCACCGGTCTCACCACACCGTTCCTGGCGCAGGGCGGCTCGTCGATCGTCATGAACTGGGCGATCATCGCGCTGCTGATGCGCATCAGCGACCAGACCCGACGCCCCGCGCCCGACGTCGCCCCCGTCGAGGCCGACGAGCAGACCCAGGTGGTGAAGCTGTCGTGAACAAGCCCATCCGCAATCTCGCCGTGGCCGCGCTCGTGCTCTTCGCCGCGCTGCTCGTCAACATCAACATCGTTCAGTTCGTGCAGGCCGAGAGCCTCAACGACCGCAACGGCAACCAGCGCGTCATCAACGAGGAGTTCTCCCGCGACCGTGGCGCCATCCTCGTCGCCGGCGAGCCCGTCGCCGAGAGTGTCCCGACCGACGGCCAGTTCCGCTTCCAGCGCGAGTACCCGGCCGCCGAGCTCTACGCCCCCGTCACGGGCTACTTCTCCTACATCTACGGCCGCGGCGCGCTGGAGAACTCCCAGAACCGCGTGCTCGCCGGCACCGACAACCGGCTCTTCGTGAACCGGGTCGTGGACCTGCTGGGCAACAAGCAGCCCCAGGGCGGCAGCGTCGAGCTGACCATCGACCCGCTCGCGCAGCGCACCGCCGCCTCCGGTCTCGCCGCCCTCGGGGAGAACACCAAGGGGGCCGTCGTCGCGCTCGACCCCCAGACCGGTGCCGTCCTCGCGATGGTCACCCAGCCGTCGTACGACCCCAACCGGCTCGCCAGCCACGACTTCGGGTCCGTCAACGACGCCTGGCAGGAGCTCACCAACGACGACGACCAGCCGATGCTCAACCGCGGGACCCAGCAGACGCTGCCCCCGGGCTCGGTGTTCAAGCTGGTCACGGCGGCCGCGGCGATGGAGGAGCTCGACCTCGACCCCGACAGCGACGTCCAGGGCGGCACCACCCTCTCCTTCCCCGGGATCGACTACGAGCTGCCCAACCAGGGCGGCGGCAACTGCGGTGGCAACGAGATCAGCCTGCGCCAGGCGCTCGAGGTCTCCTGCAACGTGAGCTTCGGCGACCTCGCCGGCGAGGTCGGCCAGGAGGCGCTCGCCGAGCAGGCCGAGCGCTTCGGCTTCGGCCAGGACGCGCTGTCCGGGCTGGCCACCAGCGAGAGCCGCTTCACCGCCGAGGGCACCGACCTCGAGGCGCCGCAGCTGGCGCAGTCCGGCATCGGACAGTTCGAGGTGGCTGCCACACCGCTGCAGATGGCGATGGTCGCCGCCGGCATCGCGAACGAGGGCGAGGTGATGCGGCCGTACATCGTCGACACGGTCCGTTCGCCCAACCTGCGGGTGCTGGAGGAGACCAGCCCGGAGTCGCTCAGCGGCGCGATGACCGAGGGCAACGCCCGCCAGCTCGCCAGCATGATGGTGAGCACCGTCGACTCCGGCACCGGCACCCCCGCGCAGATCCCCGGCGTCGACGTCGGTGGCAAGACCGGCACCGCCCAGTCGACGCCGGACCGTCCGCCCTACGCCTGGTTCGTGGCCTTCGCGCCGCAGGACGACCCGCAGATCGCCATCGCCGTGGTCGTGGAGTCCAGCGACACCGCGCGCAGCGACATCGCCGGCGGCCGTCTCGCCGGCCCGATCGCCCGCGACGTCATGCAAGCCGTGCTCGAGCGGTGAGAACACCGACCTTCCCCTCGCCCCCCACCCATCGGAGAGACTGACACCATGACCGACATCGGCGACACCCCGATCCGGCTCGGCGACCGCTACGAGCTCGGTGGACTGCTCGGACGCGGCGGCATGGCCGACGTCCGCATCGCCCGCGACCTGCGCCTGGGACGCACGGTCGCGGTCAAGCAGCTGCGGGTGGACCTGGCGACCGACGACACCTTCCAGGCCCGGTTCCGCCGCGAGGCGCAGTCCGCCGCGGCGCTGAACCACCCGTCGATCGTCGCGGTCTACGACACCGGTGAGTCCACCGACGCGCAGGGGCACCACATCCCCTACATCGTCATGGAGTACGTCGAGGGCAGCACGCTGCGCGACATCCTCAAGGACGACCGCAAGATCCTGCCCGAGCGTGCCCTCTCCATCACCGCCGACGTGCTCAGCGCGCTCGACTACAGCCACCGCAACGGCATCATCCACCGCGACATCAAGCCGGCGAACGTGATGCTGACGCCCACCGGTCAGGTCAAGGTGATGGACTTCGGCATCGCGCGGGCCATCGCCGACGCCTCCAGCGCCATGACGCAGACCGCTGCGGTCATCGGCACCGCGCAGTACCTGTCCCCCGAGCAGGCGCGCGGCGAGACCGTCGACGCCCGCTCCGACATCTACTCCACCGGCTGTCTGCTGTACGAGCTGCTCACCGGACGTCCCCCGTTCGTCGGCGACAGCCCCGTCTCGGTGGCCTACCAGCACGTCCGCGAGGAGCCCACTCCCCCGTCGCAGCTGAACCCCGACGTCACCGACTCCGTCGACAACATCGTCGCCAAGGCGCTCGCCAAGCGCACCGACGACCGCTACGAGAGCGCCGCCGACATGCGACGCGACCTCGAGCGGGCCGTCGACGGGCAGTTCATCGGGGCGCCGACGCTGGCCGCGACCCAGGTCGCCGGTGCCACCGCCGTCGCGCCGGCCGCTGCCGCCGCCCTCGCCGAGAACGAGGAGGAGGAGCCGAGAAACCGCCGCAAGTGGTGGATCATCGCGATCATCGCCGCGCTGCTGCTCGGCGCCCTCGCCTACGCCATCTTCCAGATGACGCGCCCCGAGCCCGTCGCCCAGGTCGACGTGCCCGACGTCGTCGGGCAGGAGCAGTCGTCCGCGGTCCGCATCCTGGAGGCCGAGGGCTTCGAGGTGATCACCGAGGAGCAGTCCAGCGCCGACGTGGAGAGCGGCAACGTCATCGAGCAGACGCCCGAGGGTGGGGCCACGGCCGACGAGGGCTCCGACGTCACGATCGTCGTGTCCACGGGGCCCGAGCAAGTCAGCGTCCCGAACGTCGTGAACCTCAGCTTCGAGGAGGCGCAGTCGGTCCTCGAGGGCGAGGGGCTGCAGGTCGAGCGCGAGGAACGCGACAGCGACGAGTCCGAGGGCACGGTGATCGCCACCAACCCGCCCGCGAACTCGTCGGTGAACGTCGGCTCGACGGTCACCGTGATCGTCTCCCGCGGGCAGATCACCGTCCCGGGCGTCGTCGGCCAGGGTGAGGACGCCGCGGTCGACGCGCTCGAGGGCGCGGGACTGGACGTCGACGTCACCGAGGACCCCAACTCCACCGCACCCGAGGGCCAGGTCGCGTCGCAGTCGATCCCCGAGGGCCAGCGCGTCCCGCCCGGCACGTCGATCACGATCGTCGTGTCCACCAACTCCGGCGAGGACGAGTCCGACAACGGCGACAACGGCAATGGGAACGGCAACGGCAACCCGGGGCTGGGCCTGCCCGGGGGGCCGCCGGACGAGCACGACTAGTCGATGTCACCGGGGTCGATGTCGTCCTGCAGCACCTGCGCATGGGTGAGCCGGAGCGCACCGTCGTGCCCGGGGACGCGCAACCGGTCCAGCGTGTCGATCTCCAGACCGAGGCCGTACTGCTCGACGTAACGCGAGTAGTTCGCCGCCTGCGGTGACGTGGAGATCGAGAAGTTCATCCCCGCGGAGTCACCCACCGCCTCGATGCGGTACGGCGGGGCGTACGGCACGCCGTCGATGACGACGGTGCTGCCCACGCACCGGATGCTCGTCGTCGACACGATCCGCTGTCCCTGCAGGGCGACGGCCTCGGCGCCCCCGGCCCACAGGGCGTTGACGAAGGCGCGGATGTCCTGCTCGTGGACCACCAGCAGGTTCGGGTCGACGTCATGGAAGGTGGTCTCGGTGGGGGCGTCGTCGAGCACGACCCGCACGCCCGGGCCGTCGGCGGGTCGTGTGCCGGCCGCGGCGCCCAGGGTCGCGCGACGCGCCAGGAGCTCGGCGAGCTCGGCACCTCCGTCGGCGGTGGCGGTCAAACGCTCCACCTCGCGCGCGAGGGACCGGGCGGAGTCGCGCTGCTCGGCGACCCCGGCCGCCCGGTCCGCCACGACCGAACGCAGGTCCGCTCCGGAGGGGCGCAGGTCCGAGCCGCCGGACGTGGCCGCCGCGGCGACGAACATCACCCCTGCGCCGGCACAGACGCCGAAGAGCACGACGCGACGGGCCACGCGTGCCGGCGCGACGCTGCTGCCCATCTGCTCCCCTCCCCGTGCGTGCCTGCGACTACGCTAGCGGGCGGATCGGCATCGCGTGTCCTCATCATCGACCAGGAGAAGTCCGTGGCCAAGAAGCCTTCACCCCGTCCGACGTCCGGCACCCCCCGTGGCGGGTGGCGCCACCCGGCGGCTCTCGTGCTGCTGGTCGTCGCCGTCGCCTGGGCCGTGGGCACGGTGTTCGCGACGACGTCGGCGAGCTTCCCGCGCGTCGGCGCCATCCCCGGCCTGTACGACCTCGGCCGGTGGAACTATGCCATCGCGGCCGTCCTCGGGTTCGTGGCGCTGTCGATCGCCGACCGGACCCGCCCGGAGCCCGCGCCGCGTGAGCCCGGCACGGTCGGCAACCGGTGGGCGGCTCCGGCGATGCTGACCTCAGCCCTCATCGGCCTGCTGTGGATCGTCGTCTTCTACACGATCCAGACCACCGACGTGGTCATCCCTTTCTACAGCGACCTCGGCAACTGGAACATCGTCATCGGGATGGGCTTCATCGTGGCGGCCTTCGGGTTCGCCATGAAGTGGGAGTGAATGACACCGGTGTTGTTCACAGGTGTGGACACTCCTGTGTGAAACCACACCGATGTGATCCGGGTCATACCTGCAGGTCAGCGGCTCAGGACAGCATCGCGGTCCGCACGACGACGGCCGCAACCACCCCGACCCAGACCGCGGCGAGTGCGAGGACCTGCACGAGAGTGCGGCGCTCCCGGGTCGGCAGCGCGATCGCCGCGCCCACCACCAGACCGGCCACGAACCCGCCCAGGTGACCCTGCCAGCTGATGTTGCCCTGCGTGCTGATGAGGGCGTTGATGGCGAGCAGGACCAGCAGGCCGCGGACGTCCTCGCGGGCTCGCACGAGCAGGACCAGCGCCAGGCCGAAGAGACCGAAGACGGCCCCGGAGGCCCCGACGGTGAAGCCGTTCGGCGCGGACAGCCAGTACACGAAGACCGACGCGACGACCGCCATCGTCACGTAGGCCACGACGAACCGCACCGTCCCCAGCGCCCGCTGGACGTACGGCCCGAAGAGGTACAGCGCGTACATGTTGAACGCGATGTGCAGGACGTTCGCGTGCAGGAACGCCGAGGTGATCAGCCGCCAGTAGGCGCCGTCGTCCACACCCCGCAGGAGCTCCCCGGCGCGCGGGTCGAACGACGTCACCGGCAGCATCGCCCCCTGGCTGACGAGGACGTCGAGCTGCAGGAGCTCGGTGAGCACGAAGACACCGAGGTTGATGGCGATGATCACCATCGAGACCACGCCGACCCGCGCCGAGACCTTCCCGCCGGCCAGGGTGCGGGGCTGGCGGACGGCCCGGTTGCCGTGGGCCACGCAGTCAGGGCACTGGAAGCCGACCGACGCCTCGTTCATGCACTCCGGGCAGATCGGACGCTCGCACCGCTGGCACGAGATGTAGGCGTCGCGCTCGGGGTGCCGGTGACAGTGCACGTCAGTCGGGCAGCGACCCCGAGATCGTGACCTTCTCGATCACCACGGGATCGAGCGGACGATCGAAGTTGTCGGTGCGGACCTTGGCGATCGCGTCGACGACGGCGCGACCGGCCTCGTCGGTCACCTCGCCGAAGATCGTGTGCTTGCGGTTCAGCCAGTCCGTCGGCACGACGGTGATGAAGAACTGCGAGCCGTTGGTGCCGGGCCCGGCGTTGGCCATCGCGAGCAGGTAGGGACGGTCGAAGCGCAGGTCCGGGTGGAACTCGTCCTCGAAGGTGTAGCCCGGTCCACCGGTGCCGGTACCCAGCGGGCACCCGCCCTGCAGCATGAAGTTGGAGATGACGCGGTGGAAGGTGAGTCCGTCGTAGAACGGCGTGGTCGCGACCTTGCCGGAGGAGGGGTCGAGCCACTCCTTCGTGCCCTGCGCGAGCCCGACGAAGTTCTCGACCGTCTTGGGAGCGTGATCAGGGAAGAGCTGCACCTCGATGTCACCATGGTTGGTGGTCAAGGTGGCGGTCACGTGGGCCACGGGGTTCCTCTCGTTGGGGGGACGTCCTCGATTCTCCCACGGCCCGCCACGGAAGACCGACCGAACCGGGCCCGGCGCGCCGACCGGTCCGTGGCCTACGGTGAACGCATGCGCCAGCACCCCCTCCGCACCCTCCTGGTCGCCGCACTCGTCGGCGTCGCCGCGCTCGCCTACCGCCGCGCCACCGCCGACCGCGGCGGCGTCTACGACCCGCAGGCCGTCCGGTGAACGTCGACCTCGCGCGCGACGAGCGTGGCGTCGCGACCCTGACGTTCAGTGCGCCCCCGGTGAACCTGTACTCCCTGGAGCTGCACGACGCCTTCGACACCGCCCTCGACGCGGTCGAGACCGACCCGCCCAGGGTGCTCGTCATCAGGGCGGAGGGTCGCGTGGTCTCCGGCGGCGTCGACGTGGCCCAGTTCCACGCGCGAGAGTCCCGCGAGGCCACGAAGCAGCTCTACGACCGGATGCTCGAGCTGCCGGACCGGGTCGCCGCTCTCGACGTGCCCACCGTCTTCGTCGCGCACGCGCTGACACTGACGTGGGCGCTGGAGGTCGCGCTCGCGTGCGACCTGGTCGTCGCCTCCGACAAGGCGAGGTTCGGCCTCGTCGAGCGCGTCATCGGCCTCACCCCGACGATGGGCGGCACCCAGCGGCTCGCCCAGCGCGCCGGAGTCGCCCGTGCGCGGGAGGTCGTCTTCACCGGCGACCTCTTCGACGCCGAGACCTTCGAGCGCTGGGACGTCGTCAACCGGGTGCACCCGGCCGAGGAGCTCGACGGCGCCGTCGACGCCCTGGCCGCCCACCTCGCGACCGGTCCGACGAAGGCGTTCGGCGCAGCCAAGCAGATCCTGCGTGCCCTCGAGTCGGACGGCCTGACGGAGGCGAACGCACGCACCACCACGATCGCGTCGGCCCTGTTCGAGACCGAGGACCTGCGCCACGGCATGGCGTCGTTCCTGGCCGACGGCCCGGGGAACGCGACGTTCAACGGACGCTGACGGCACCCTCGTCGACACGGAGACGCTGGGTCGCGCGGCGCTCACCCCAGAAGCTGAGCAGCGGGACGGTCGCGACCAGCATCGTCGTGATGGTGAAGCCGGGTGACCAGCGGTGTCGCCGCGACAGGACCGCGATGAGCACGAGCAGCACCATGAACAGCACGCCGTGCACCTGGTCGATGACCAGGAACGTGTCCGCGTGCCGGTACCAGAAGGATCCGGGGTCGGTGAACATCTTGCCGAAGAAGCCGGCGAAGACGACGATCAGGTTGACGCCCACGATCCAGGCGAGGACCCGGTAGGCCACGGCAGTCTTGCTCACGACTCCAGGCTAGTGGCCACCTGGTCGCGGCACATGCGCCACCACATGAACACGGCGAACAGCGCGAAGGCCCACCACTGCAGTGCGTAGGCGAGGTTCGTGAGGCCGACCGTCCACGAGACGTCCGGGGTCGGCTCCTCGGCGAGGGCGAGCCCGGCCCCGGTGTCCGACGTCGCGAGCGCGTAGCCCGGGTAGAGCGGTCGCCCGAGCTCGTTCAGCAACGCCGGCAGGCGGACCGAGCCGATCACCCGGTTGTCATCGAGCGCTGCGCCGTCACCCTCGCCCGGTCGCAGGATCGCCGTGAGGCTGGTCGGCTGCGCCGGGACCGGCGGCAGGTCCACGAGGTCCGGGCTGAAGCCACGCACCACCATGATCGCGTCGTCCCCACCGGCGACGACCAGCGGTGCGAGCAGCCAGAAGCCGCTGGTGTCGTCCTGGAAACGACCGGAGACCCACACCTGCTCGTCGGTGGTCGTGAACCGTCCCTCCACCACGACGCGCCGGTGGTCCTGGTCGGTGGTGAAGGGCTCCCCGCGCTGCCAGGCCTCGTCCAGCGGAACCGGGTCCATCGCGGCCCGCTCGACCCGCTCCTGGGACTGCTGACCCTCGTAGGAACCGAACTGCCAGACCCCGCCCGCGACGCACCCGGTCACGGCGACGACGAGCAGGAGGTGCAGACCGATCAGCTGCGGTCGGAACCAGGCCCGGAGCCCCACCTCAGGCGGTGAACGGCGTGACGTCCGGGTAGAGCGGGAAGCGCTCGGCCAGGACGGTGACCCGCTTGCGCAGGCCCTCGGTGTCGATGTCGCCGGGCTTGAGGGTCTCGGCGATGATGTCGGCGACCTCGGTGAACTCCTCGGCGCCGAACCCGCGGGTGGCCAGGGCCGGCGTCCCGATGCGCAGCCCGGACGTCACCATCGGCGGACGCGGGTCGTTCGGGACGGCGTTGCGGTTCACGGTGATGCCGACCTCGTGCAGCCGGTCCTCACCCTGCTGGCCGTCGAGCTCGGACTCTCGCAGGTCGACGAGCACCAGGTGGACGTCGGTGCCACCGGAGAGGACCTGCACGCCGACGGAGCGGGCGTCGTCGGCCAGGAGCCGCTCGGCGATGATCTGCGCGCCCTCGATGGTGCGGCGCTGGCGGTCGACGAAGTCCGGCTCGAGCGCCATCTTGAAGGCGACCGCCTTCGCGGCGATCACGTGCTCCAGCGGACCACCCTGCTGCCCGGGGAAGACCGCCGACTGCAGCTTCTTGACCAGCTCGGGATCGTTGCTCAGGATCGCGCCACCGCGCGGACCGCCGAGGGTCTTGTGGGTGGTGGTGGACACGACGTGGGCGTACGGCAGGGGGGAGGGGTGCAGGCCGGCCGCGACCAGCCCGGCGAAGTGCGCCATGTCGACCCACAGGTAGGCCCCGACCTCGTCGGCGATCTCGCGGAACGCGGCGAAGTCGAGCTGGCGCGGATAGGCCGACCAGCCGGCGATGATGACCTTGGGGGAGTGCTCGTGCGCGAGGGTGCGGACCTCGTCCATGTCGATCAGGCCGGCGTCGTCGACGTGGTACGGCACGACCTCGTACAGGCGCCCGGAGAAGTTGATCTTCATCCCGTGGGTCAGGTGCCCGCCGTTGGCGAGGTCGAGACCCATGATCGTGTCACCGTGGCGGGCGATCGCGTGCAGGACCGCGGCGTTGGCCGTGGCGCCGGAGTGCGGCTGGACGTTCGCGTACTCCGCGGAGAAGACCTGCTTGAGCCGGTCGATGGCGATCTGCTCGACCTCGTCGACGACCTCGCAGCCGCCGTAGTAGCGCCGCCCCGGGTAGCCCTCGGCGTACTTGTTCGTCAGGACGCTGCCCTGCGCCTGCAACGCCGCGACGGGCGCGAAGTTCTCCGAGGCGATCATCTCCAGTGTCGTCTGCTGACGGGCGAGCTCGGCGTCGAGCAGGCGGGCGACGTCGGGATCGAACGCGGCGAGCGACTGGTTGTGGTCCATGACCCCTAGGGTATCGGGCCTCAGCCGAGACCGGGGCCCTGACGGTGGCGCTGGATGAACAGCGCCGCCTGGGTCCGTCGCTGCAGGTTGAGCTTCGACAGCAGGGCCGACACGTAGTTCTTGACGGTCTTCTCGGCCAAGAACATCTCCCCGGCGATCTGCCGGTTCGTCATGCCCTCGCCGATGAGGTCGAGGATCCGGCGCTCCTGCGCGGTGAGCTCGGAGAGCGCGTCCGTCGGCTCGGGCGAGGACCGGATGCGGTCGAGGACCTGCGCGGTCACCGCCGGGTCCAGCAGGGACTGACCGTCGGCGACGGTCCGCACCGCCTCGAGCAGGTCGTTGCCGCGGATCTGCTTGAGCACGTAGCCCGCCGCGCCGGCCATGATCGCCGAGAACAGCGCCTCGTCGTCGTCGTAGGAGGTCAGGATGATGACCTGCACGCCGGGATCGGCGGAGCGGACCTCGCGGCAGACCTCGATGCCGGAGCCGTCCGGCAGGCGGGCGTCCAGCACCGCGACGTCCGGGCGCAGTCGGCCGATCTCGGACACGGCCTGCGCGGCCGTGCCGGCCTCGCCGACGACCTCGATGTCGTCGCTCGTCTCGAGCAGGTCCCTGATGCCGCGCCGGACGATCTCGTGGTCGTCGAGCAGGAAGACCCTCACCTCACCGGCCATGGCGAGCCTTCGGGACGCTCCAGCGCACGTTCAGGCCCCCACCGGGAGGCTCGGTGAACTCGCACGTGCCGCCGAGGTTCTTGGCGCGGTGGCGCAGATTGCGCAGTCCGTTGCCCATGAGCGCGTCGGGGTCCAGGCCGGTGCCGTCGTCGCGGACCTCCAGCACGATCTCGTCGGTGACGTCGAGGGTGATCTGCACCGCCGATGCCCCCGCGTGCCGGACGATGTTGGAGGTGGTCTCGTGCAGGACGGCGACGAGCTGCTCGGCCACCTGGGCCGGCACCTCACCCTCGACGTCGCCCTTGATCCACACCTGCGGGCGAAAGCCCAGCAGCCGCTCGGTCTCGCGGGCGACCGGGGCGATCTCCTCGCGCAGGACCATCGGCGAGGCGGGGGAGGTGAGGTCGAAGATGGTGCGCCGGATGTCCTTGATGGTCTGGTCCAGGCTGTCGACCGCGACGGCGAGTCGCTCGGCCGCCTCCGGCCCGACGGTCCGCGAGGTGCTGTCGAGCGTGAGACCCACCGCGAAGAGCCGCTGGATCACCAGGTCGTGGAGGTCGCGCCCGATGCGGTCGCGGTCCTCGAAGACGGCCAGCCGCGCCTGGCGCTCGCGGTCGCGGACCACCTGGATGGCCAGGGCCACCTGCTGGGCGAAGCCGCGGGCCAGCGAGGTGTCGAGGGACGCGGCGGCCCGTTCGTGCCCCTCGAACCACCCGAGGACCAGGACACCGGTCGCCGTGCCGATCGGGATCGGCTGGCCGTGGACGGCTCGCAGGTCCGGGAGGACGTCCAACGCCTTCGGCGGCACCGCGTCGTCCAGGCGGACGTCGAGGGTCGTGCGGTCCTCGCCGGACTCGGTGATCGCATCGAGCCACGGGACGGTCGTGACGCGACCGACGACGTCCCGGGTCATCCCGGTGACGGCTGCGACGACGAGCCGGCCGTCGTCGTCGGGGACGAGGATCGCGGCGACGTCCGCCTCGGCCACCGCCCGGGCGCGCTTCGCGATGGACTGCTTGACCCCCTCCCGCGAGATCGGCTTGAGCACCGAGGAGGCGATGTCGGCGGTGGCCTCGAGCCACGCGAGGCGCTTCTCCGCACTCTGGTGCAGCCGGGCGTTGTGGATGATCACGCCCGCCGCGCCGGCGAGGGCCACCGCGATCTCCTCGTCGGCGGCCGTGAAGGCCGACGCGGACCTCTTGTTGGTGAGGTAGAGGTTGCCGAAGACCTCGCCGTGGATGCGGATCGGGACGCCCAGGAACGAGCGCATGTCCGGGTGGCGCACCGGGAAGCCGGCGCGCTCCGGGTGGCCCTCGAGGTCGGCGACGCGGATCGGCTCCGGGCGGTCGATGACGATGCCCAGCAGGCCGCGACCCTCCGGAAGGGAACCGATCATCTGCTGGTGCGCCTCCTCGAGCCCGTGGACCGCGAACGTCCCCAACCGGCGGTTGGTGGTGCCGTCGAGCACCCCGAGGAAGCCGTACGTGGCGTCCACCAGCTCGCTCGCGGAGTCGACGATGCTCTGCATGGCGCCGTCCAGCGTCAGGTCGCTGGCCATCGCCACGACGGCGTCGAGCAGGCTCTGGAGCCGCTCGGACGGCACACTCCCTGCTCGCATGTCGATCCTCCCGGGGGTCAATGTAGCCCTCGGCGCCCAGGATCCGAGCCGTTTTGGGCAAAGGACGTCGGTCCCGTCGAACTCGGGACCTTTGCGGGACGTCGAACGTGCCGGATCGGCTCGATCGTGAGGCAGACTGGAGCCATCGATCGACACCGAGCTGATGAGGTTCTCCCAACCCGGCCGTCCTCTCCCGACGGCCCATTCTGACTCTCGGCGATCGGGGGCCGGTTCTCCCCCGGCCATCCGGGTGACGCCCCCGCCTCCGGGCGGGGGCGCGTCTGCTTGCCCGGCCGTTCGCGCGGAGACCGGCACACTGGACCCATGAACCTGCGCGGCTCCCTCGGCGACATGATCTTCGCCCGCGTGGCCGGCGAGGAGGGGCCGGCACGGCGTGAACGCATCCACCACGCTCCCGGACCCCGGCGGTTCGGACCCGGCTCGGCGATCTGGCGGGTGCACGCCGACGCCTCGATGTTCCCCGGCGGCATCCGTGCGCTGCTGCTGCAGTCGCTGCACCCCCTGGCGATGGCGGCGGTCGACCAGCACTCGGGCTTCCGTGGTGACCCCTGGGGCCGGCTGAACCGCACGAGCGCGTTCCTCGCCGAGACGACGTTCGGACGCACCGAGGACGCCGACCGTGCCATCGCCGTCGTGCGGGCCGTCCATGCGCGTATCGAGGGCGTCGCGCCGGACGGCCGGCCCTACCGGGCCTCGGACCCACGTCTCCTGCTGTGGGTGCACGTGGCGGAGGTGGACAGCTTCCTGCGCGCCCACGACCGCTACGGGGCGCAACCCCTCGACGACGCGGGGCGTGACGAGTACGTCGCCCAGACCGCGGTCGTCGGCCGGGCGCTCGGGGCCGAGGGCGTCCCGACGACCGTGGCCGAGCTCGACGAGGTGATGGCGTCGTTCCGCCCCGAGCTGGCCTCCACCCCGGCCGCGCGACGGACCGCGCGGTTCCTGCTCGTGCGTCCGCCGGTGCCGCTGGCCCTGCGCGGCCCCTACAGCCTCGTCGCCGCCGCCGGCGTCGGCCTCATGCCCTGGTGGACCCGCTGGCCCCTGCGCCTGCCGTGGCTGCCGATCACCGAGGCCACCGCGGTCAGGGCCGCCGGTGAGGTCGCGACCCGCACGATCCGGTGGGCGCTGCCGGCCGCCGACCCCGCCCCGGGTGGGACGCCGAGATGAGACATCGAGAGATCTGCGGCAGGATCGAGAGGACATCGTCGCCGAACAGGAAGTGATGGCCGTGAACAAGCTGTTGCTCGTGGCTGCCGGTGCCGCAGGATACGTCCTCGGCGCTCGTGCGGGCCGTGCCCGATACGAACAGATCCGACAGCACTCCGCCGAGGTGTGGAAGTCCGGTCCGGTGCAGCGAGGCGTCGACGACGTCACCGCTGCCGCCAAGCAGGGGGCCGGCGCCGCCGGCTCGAAGATCGCGGACGCCGCCAAGCAGGCCGGCTCCGCCGTGGTCGACCGTGTGAGCGGTGACGACGAGGCTCCGTCGTCCTCCGTCGACGACCTCCTCGCCGACGACGCGGCCGCCACGCCCGACCCGGCTGCGCCCGCGCCCGGGAGCGAGTCCGGCCCGTTGCCCCCGACCACGCCGACGGCGCCCGCATCGCCGCCCACCGCGGGCGACCTCGACCCGAACAAGAACCTGTGACCGGGCCGGAGCAGGACCGCAGCACCGGCGAGATCGTCGCGAACGTCGGCGAGGACATCGCCACGATCGTCCGCACGGAGATCGCGCTCGCCAAGGACGACCTCGCGCGCAGCGGCAAGCGGGTCGGGATCGGCGTCGGTGCCTTCGGCGCCGCGGGGGTCGTCGCGCTCTACGGGCTCGGCGCCCTCGTCGCCGCCGCCGTGCTTGGGCTGTCCGGTGTGCTCGAGCCCTGGCTCGCAGCCCTGGTCGTCGCCGCCGTGCTGTTCGTGGTGGCCGGGGTCGCGGCGCTGGTCGGCAAGCGCAGCGTGTCGACGGCGGGCGACCCGCCGAAGGAGCGCGTCGAGAGCGTCCAGGAGGACGTCGCCGCCGTCAAGGGACAGGAGAGGACCTCATGAGCACCGATCGTCAGGAGCTGGAGGACCAGCTCGAGCAGGCGCGCGAGAACCTCGTCCGCGACGTGGACGCGCTCGGGCAGAAGCTCGACGTCAAGTCCCGTGCCAAGGCCGCGGCCTCCGACGAGCGGGCTCGTCGCGCGGCCGTCGTGCTCGCGGCCACGGCCGTCGGGGTCGTCGGCCTCGTGCTCTGGCGGCGCAGCCGCTAGCGCCACCGTTACGCTCGGTCCGTGAGCGACGCGGACCGAGCCGGCTCGTCGGCACGCCGATGGCGTCTCCTGCGCCGCCGGGTGGCACGCTGGCGTCCCGGCTGGCGGTGGATCGGCGACGTCCTGCGGTCGTTCGTCGTCTCGTTCCTGGCCCTGACGCTCGCCCTGTGGGCCCTCCCCGGGACGCAGGTGACGCGCGGGACGGTCTCGGTGGCGGCTCTCGCCGTCGGCGTGCTGGCGGTCGGGGCACTGCTGCGGCCGTTGCTGACCTACGTCACCGTCATCACCGGAACGGTCGGGCTGCTCGTGGCCGGGCTGCTCGCCCAGGCGCTCGTCCTCTGGGTGGCCCTGGCCGTCGTCCCGACCGTCGAGCGGTTCAGCGTGGGCGAGGTGGTCCTGGCCGCCTGGGGTGCGGCCGTCGGTGGGGCGGCGATCAACTGGCTGTTCGACACCAGCACCGACGAGGCGTTCCTCGGACAGGTGCTCGGGCGGGCGGTCCGGGTCAACCACCGGCACCGCTCGAGCGGCCCGGCGATGCTCGTGGTGCAGCTCGACGGCGTGAGCGAACCGATCCTGCGGCAGGCGGTCACGGGCGGAACGATGCCGACCGTCGCGTCGTGGCTGCGCTCGGGTCGTCACGTGCTGCGGCCCTGGCACACCGGCATGCCCGCCACCACCCCCGCGGGCCAGGCCGTCCTGCTGCACGGCGACACCACCTCGGTGCCGTCGTTCCGCTGGTACGACAAGTCCGCCGGTCGCCTGGTCGTGACCAGCCAGCCGGCCGACGTCGCCGAGGTCGAGCGCCGACTGAGCACCGGCCGGGGGTTCCTCGCCGACGGCGGCGTCAGCATCTCCAACCTCTTCTCCGGTGACGCCCCGACCCGGTTGCTCACCATGAGCGACGCGCGGCTGCCGGGGGCCGACCGGGGTGCCGCGTCGTACGCCGTGGCCCGCACCGGCATGGCCCGCTCCATCGTCCTGTTCATCGGCCAGATGGTCACCGAGTGGCACCAGGGGCGCCGCCAGCGCCGACGCGACGTGGTCCCACGGGTCAAGCGCGGCAGCAGCTTCGTCTTCCTGCGCGGACTCACCACCGTTGTCCTGCGCGACCTGAACGTCGCCATGGTGGCCGAGCAGATGGCACGCGGAGCGGACGTGATCTTCGTCGACTTCGTCGACTACGACGAGGTCGCCCACCACGCCGGCCCGAGCCGCCCGGAGTCGATCAAGACCCTGGAGAGCCTCGACCGGGTGCTGCAGTTCTTCGCCGAGCTGGAGGCGGAGATCAGCCGCGACTACGAGATCGCGATCGTCTCCGACCACGGGCAGTCCCAGGGGATGACCTTCCGTCAGCTGACCGGGCGCACCCTGCACGACGTCGTGGCCGAGCTGGCCCGCCAGCCCGCCCGCGTGCACCACGACGACGACCCGGCCGAGCCGTGGGCACCGGCGAACGTCCTGCTGAGCAGCGCCGCCCGCGGCGACCGGGCCATGGCGATCGCGGCCCGCGGGGCCGGGCAACGTCGCGGCGGCGGTCTCGGTCCGGACGAGGGCGCCGGGGACGAGTCGATCGTCGTGGCGGCCTCCGGCAGCCTGGCGCACGTCTACCTCACCGACATGCCCGGCCGCGCTACCCGCGACGAGGTCCTCGCCCGCCACCCAGAGCTCTTGCGTGGGCTCGCGACCCACCCCCACGTGGGCGCCGTCCTCGTGCGCGACGAGGCCGAGCGCCTGCTCGCCGTCGGCGCCCACGGCTGGCGGGTCGTGCAGGCCGGGCGCGCCGTCGGCGGCGACGGGGTCGACCCGCTGGCGGTCTACGGACCGCACGCCGCCGACGACGTCGCCGGGCTGGACCAGCGCGAGCACGTGGGCGACCTCGTCGTGCTGGGCGCCTACGACCCCGCGATCGACGAGGTCGTCGCGTTCGAGGAGCTGGTCGGCTCCCACGGCGGGATCGGCGGTGCGCAGACCGAGGCGATGCTCGTCCACCCCGCCTCCTGGGACGTGCCCGACGCGAGCCCGCTCACGGGGCTGGACGTCCACGCGACCCTCGTCAGGCGCCTCGAACAGCTCGGCCTGCGCTCCGAGACCCAGCGGTCCCTGCCGTGACCGCTGCCGGGCTGTCCGTGACCTGGTGGGGCCACGCCGGCGTCACCGTCGAGTGCGACGGCGTGCGGGTGCTGACCGACCCGCTGCTCGTCGACCGCCTCGCGCACCTGCGCCGCCAGGCGCCGAGCGTCCCGGGCGATGCCCGACGGGCCGACGTCGTCCTCGTGTCCCACCTGCACGCGGACCACCTGCACGTCGGCTCGCTGCGCCAGGTCGACCCGCGGGCGACGCTCGTCGTGCCGCGCGGTGCCGCGACGCTCCTCGTGTCCCTGCCGCACCGGGTCGTCGAGGTGGCGCCGGGCGAGCAGGTCACCGTCGGGGACGTCGAGGTCCAGGTCCTCCCGGCCAGCCACGACGACCGTCGACACCCGGCCTCGTCGCTGCGGGCATCGGCCGTCGGCTTCCGCTTCACGGTCGGGGGCCGTTCGGTGTGGTTCCCCGGGGACACCGGTCCGCGGGCCGACCACGCCGACCTCCAGCCGGTCAACCTCGGCCTCGTGCCGGTCGGGGGGTGGGGACCGTCTCTAGGCGACGGTCACCTCACCCCCGAGCAGGCGGCCGACGCCACTCGTGCGGTCGGGTGCCGGTGGGTCCTGCCCGTGCACCACGGAACGCTGTGGCCGATGGGCCTGCGCCACCTCGACCCCGCGGGCTTCCGGCGCTGGTTCACCGAACCGGCGCCACGGTTCGCCACCCTGCTCGCCGACGACGACGTCGAGGTCGTGCGTGCGCGTCACAACACTCCGGTCGTGCTGGGGGTGGGCGACGATGAGTGAGGGTCTCGGCGTCGTCGGACTCCTGGCCCTGTTCGGGTTCGTGCTGCTCGGCTCGACGGTCCCGGTCGTCCCGACGGGTCCGGCCGTCAGTGCGGCCGCCGTCCTCGCCGGTGCGCACTGGTGGGAGGTCGCGCTCGTGGTCGTCGTCGGGGCGGGTGGTGCCTACGGCGGCGACCTCACGACGTTCGCGGTGCTCCGGACCGCTGGGGCGTCCCTCGCCCAGCGCGTGGGCTGGCTCCAGCGCGACGATCCCGAGGGGGCCCTCGCCCGCATCCGCGCCGGCATCGAGGCGCGGGAGATGAGGACGCTGCTCGTGTCCCGCCTGATCCCCGGCGGACGCGTCCCCGTGCTGCTGGCGGCCTCGCTCGGCGGCTACCCCTGGCACCGCTTCGTGCTCGCCGCGATCGCCTCGACGCTGCTGTGGGCGAGCACCTACACCGCCATCGGCCTGCTCGGGGACTCGCTGTTCGACGACCCGCAGCTCGCGGTCATCAGCGCCGTCGTCGGTGCCGTGCTCCTCACCGTCGTGCTCCAGGCGATCCAGCGCGCGCTCAGGAACCGCGCGTGATCCACTCCTGCAGGTGCGGGGCCTCGTCGCCGATGCGGGTGTCGTCGCCGTGGCCGGTGTGCACGACCGTGTCCGGTGGCAGGACCAGCAGCACGTCGCGGATCGAGGCGATGATCGTCTCGAAGCTGGAGTAGCTGCGCCCGGTCGCACCGGGTCCGCCGTTGAACAACGTGTCGCCGGAGAACAGGGCGCCCAGCTCCTCGGCGTACAGGCACGTGCTCCCGGGCGAGTGACCCGGGGTGTGGAGAGCCGTCAACGTCGTGCCCGCGACGCTGATCTCCTGGCCGTCGAGCAGCTCCTCGTCCGGCGGGGTGCCGTTCTCGACGTCCCACAGCATCCGGTCCGCCGGCGGGAACCACGTCGGCGCCCCGGTACGGCGCGCGACCTCCACGGCCGCGTTGACGTGGTCGTTGTGCCCGTGGGTGAGGACGACGGCCCTCACCGTGCGGTCACCCACGGCTGCCACGATCGCGTCGGCGTCGTGCGGGGCGTCGATGACCACGACCTCGGCGTCGTCGCCGACGATCCAGACGTTGTTGTCGACGTCCCAGCTGCCGCCGTCGAGCTCGAATGTGCCCGAGGTGACGACCTTCTCGATGCGGGCGGCCATCAGAGCTCCACCACCGAACGCAGCACGTCGCCGTGGTGCATCTTCGCGAAGGCCGCCTCGATGTCGTCCATGCCGATCCGTTCGGTGACGAAGGCGTCGAGGTCGAGCCTGCCCTGCTGGTAGAGGTCGACGAGCATCGGGAAGTCCCGGCTCGGCAGGCAGTCGCCGTACCAGCTGGACTTCAGCGACCCACCTCGGGCGAAGACGTCGATGAGCGGCATCTGCGGCACCGTCATGTCCGGCGTCGGCACGCCGACGAGGACCACCGTGCCGGCGAGATCACGCGCGTAGAAGGCCTGCTTCCAGGTCTCGGGGCGTCCGACGGCGTCGATGACGACGTCCGCACCGAAGCCGCCGGTGAGCTCCTGGACCGCCTCGACGACGTCGTGGTCGGAGGCGTCGACCGTGTGGGTGGCGCCGAGGCCGGTGGCCCACTCGAGCTTGCGGGGGTCGAGGTCGATCGCGATGACCTTCGCCGCACCGGCCAGGGCGGCTCCGGCGACGGCGGCCGCACCCACGCCACCGCAGCCGATGACCGCAACGGTGTCGCCGCGCTCCACGTGCCCGGTGTTGATCGCCGCCCCGAGCCCGGCCATCACGCCGCAGCCGAGGAGACCCACGGCGGCTGCGTCCGCGGTGGGGTCGACCTTCGTGCACTGGCCGGCGGCGACGAGCGTCTTCTCCGCGAAGGCGCCGATGCCGAGGGCGGGGGACAGGGCCGTGCCGTCCTCCAACGTCATCGGCTGCGCGGCGTTGTGCGTCTCGAAGCAGTACCAGGGACGACCGCGACGGCACGCGCGGCACTGTCCACAGACGGCGCGCCAGTTGAGGATGACCCGGTCCCCGGGCGAGACCTCGGTGACGCCGTCGCCGACGGTCTCCACCTCCCCGGTGGCCTCGTGCCCGAGCAGGAACGGGAACTCGTCGTTGATGCCGCCCTCGCGATAGTGCAGGTCGGTGTGGCAGACCCCGCACGTGAGCACCCGCACGACCGCCTCACCCGGCCCGGGGTCCGGGACGATGATGTTCTCGATGCTGACGGGTTCGCCCTTGGCGTGGGCGACGACGCCCCTGACGGTCTGTGGCATGGGCTGTCCTTCGATGGTGACGTGGGTCACCGTCGACGGTACCGGAGCTCTGCGCAGCGCGCGATGCCCATCGTGGCGGGCCTGTCGGCCGGAATCACACTGGTGTAGTTCTCCACAGCGTTGCCCACACCTGGGGACGACTACCGCTGGTCGAACGGGGTCATCGGCGCCTCGAGGTAGTCCTCGTGCGCCTGCCCGGCCTGCGGGATCCAGCGGATCGCCGACCAGGTAGCTCGCCGGGGGATCGGCCGCCGGTTGCGGCAACCCAGATCCTGCGGACCCGACGCCGCCGTACATGCGGTGGTGTCCACGCTCGGTCGAGGGAGGGTGGAGCTAAGGGGACTCGAACCCCTAACCCCCTGCTTGCAAAGCAGGTGCGCTACCAATTGCGCCATAGCCCCGTGGGGTGGGATCAGACCGGGTCGGTGGCCTGGGCCCAGGTGTCGGCGGGCTTGCTGCCTCGGCGGGTGAGCGCCCAGACGATGCCGGCGGCCGCGGCCGCCACGGCGAGGACCTTCTTCATGCTGCCTCCTGTGGCGGTTGCGGTGGTGGGCCTAGCTGGACTTGAACCAGCGACCTCTTCCTTATCAGGGAAGCGCTCTAACCGAGCTGAGCTATAGGCCCGCAACAGCGGTGAACGTTACCGCACGACACCCCACCCGCACGAATCGGGTCCCGTCGCGCGGAGGCCGCTCACCGGTCCTGGAAGGTGATGCCGATGCCACCCATCAGCTGCGCCGCCAGGTTGTACAGGTGCGCGGCGATCGTGGCCATCATCGTGAAGACGATGACGTTGATCGCCGACAGCACGAGCGTCAGACCCACGAGTCGCCCGAGCCCGAAGTAGTCGGTCAGGTCGAACCCGGCCTCGCCGTCGCTCAGCACCGTGGCGATGCTGCCGTTGAGCTGGTCCCACACGCCGGCGAGGTCGAGCACCACCCAGAAGATCGTGACCGCCACGACCGCCACGATCATCATGGCCACCGAGACGACGAACGCCAGCCGGGTGACCGACCACGGCTCGACGCGCACGAGCTGCAGGCGGGCCCGCCGCGCAGCAGCCGCCGCGTCGGACGTCGCAGCGGGCGCGGGCTTCTGCGTCGGTGCCGCCTTCGGCTTCTCCTGCACCGCCGGGATGACCGCCGTGGACTCGGCGGAGTCCTGGGTGGTCTTGGCGTAGTCACCGGCCGTGGGCGTGCGGGTCGGCGCGGTCCCCGCCGTCGGCTGCTTCGCGGGTTCGGAGGCGGGCGCCTTCTTCGCTGCCGGCTTCTTCTGCGGCGCCTTCGTGGCGGGTGCCTTCTTCTGCGGCGGCGACGTCGGCGCCTCCTTCTTGGCGCTGCTGCGCGAGGCCGGCGAGGCTCCCGTCGACGCGGGTCGGGCGGCACCCTTGGCTGGGCTCTTGGCGGGACCCCTGCTGGAGGAGTTCGCCGGCTCCTTGGCGTTGCTGGTCACTCGTCCTGCCCCTCGTCGGTCTGGTCCTCGGCCGCTGACGGCTCCGCCGCCTGGGCTTCGGCGTCGTCCACGGGGGCGATCTCGGTGTTGCGAGCGATCGTGACCACCCGATCGTCACCCTTGAACTTCACGAAGCTGACCCCCATCGTGCCACGTCCCTTGGCAGGAACCCCGGCGACGAGGCTGCGCGTGACCTGTCCGGATGCGGTGACGGAGATGACGTCGTCGGAGTCCTTGAGCACCAGACCACCGACGAGCTCACCGCGGTTCTCGGTGATCTGCATGGCCTTGATGCCGAGTCCGCCGCGTCCCTGCAGGCGGTACTCATCGATCGAGGTCTTCTTGGCGAAGCCGCCGTCGGTGACGGTGAAGACGTACAGCATGTCCTCGGCCGGCACCTCCTCGACGTCGACCGCGGCGTGCTCGCGACGGATGACGGTCATCGACAGCAGCGAGTCGTCGCCACGGAACTTCATGCCCGTGACGCCGGAGGTGGCCCGGCCCATCGGACGGAGCTGCTCGTCGTCGGCGCGGAAGCGGATCGCCTGCGCCTTCCTGGAGATCAGCAGGAGGTCGTCGTCGGTGTGCACGAGCTCGGCACCGATCAGCGCGTCGTCGTCCTCACGGAAGTTGATGGCGATGACGCCGGCCTGCCGCGGGCTGTTGTAGTCGGCCAGACGGGTCTTCTTGACCAGGCCCTTGCGCGTGGCGAGCACGAGGTAGGGCGCCTGGTCGTAGTCGCGGATCGCGAGGACCTGGGCGATCTCCTCGTCGGGCTGGAAGCTCAGCAGCCCGGCGACGTGGCCACCCTTGGCGTCGCGGCCCGCCTCCGGCAGCTGGTAGGCCTTCGTCCGGTAGACCCGCCCCGCCGTGGTGAAGAACAGGATCCAGTGGTGGGCCGTGGTCGGGAACAGGTGGTCGACGAAGTCGCCGTCGCGCAGCTGCGCACCGCGGACCCCCTTGCCGCCGCGCCCCTGCACCCGGTACAGGTCGGTCTTGGTGCGCTTGGCGTACCCCCCACGGGTGATCGTGACGACGACCTCCTCGTCGGGGATGAGGTCCTCCATGGACAGGTCGCCGTCGGCCGGGACGATCTGGGTGCGCCGGTCGTCGCCGTACTTGTCGACGATCGCCGCGAGCTCGTCGGAGACGATCTGGCGCTGCCGCTCCTCGCTGGCGAGGATGGCGCGGTAGTCGGCGATGAGCTCCTCCAGCTCGGCGAGCTTGTCGAGGATCTTCTGGCGCTCGAGCGCCGCGAGCCGGCGCAGCTGCATCTCCAGGATCGCGTTGGCCTGGACCTCGTCGATCTTCAGCAGCGCGATGAGACCCGTGCGCGCCTCCTCGACCGTCGGGCTGCGACGGATGAGCGCGATGACCTCGTCGAGCGCGTCGAGCGCCTTGCCGAGGCCGCGGTAGATGTGGGCGTCCTCCTCGGCCTTGCGCAGGCGGTAGCGGGTGCGTCGCTGGATGACCTCGATCTGGTGGCCGATCCAGTGGGTGACGAAGGCGTCGAGGCTGAGGGTGCGCGGCACGTCGTCGACGAGGGCCAGCATGTTGGCGCTGAAGTTCGTCTGGAGCTCGGTGTGCTTGTAGAGGTTGTTGAGCACGACGCGAGCGACGGCGTCCTTGCGCAGCTCGACCACGATGCGCCGGCCCACGCGCGAGCTGGACTCGTCGCGCAGGTCGGAGATGCCGTGGATGCGACCGGTGTTGACCAGGTCGGCGATCTTCTTCATCAGGGAGTCGGGGTTGACCTGATACGGCAGCTCGGTGACGACCAGCTGGATGCGTCCGCGGGTGTCCTCCTCGATGCCGACGACCGCCCGCATCGGCACCGAGCCGCGACCCGTGCGGTACATGTCCTGGATGCCCTTGGTGCCCACGATGAGCGCATGGGTCGGGAAGTCCGGACCCTTGACGCGCTCCAGCAGCGCCTCGAGCAGCTCCTCCTTGCCGGCCTCGGGGTGGGCGAGCGCCCACTGCACGCCGTCGGCGACCTCGCGCAGGTTGTGCGGCGGGATGTTCGTGGCCATGCCGACGGCGATGCCGGCCGAACCGTTGACCAGCAGGTTCGGGATGCGCGAGGGCAGCACCGACGGCTCGGAGGAACGGCCGTCGTAGTTCGGCTTGAAGTCGACGGTGTCCTCGTCGATGTCGCGGACCATCTCCATCGCGATGGGCGCGAGCTTGCACTCGGTGTAGCGCATCGCGGCCGCGGGGTCGTCGCCCGGGGAGCCGAAGTTGCCCTGCCCGGAGATCATCGGCGCCCGCATCACCCACGGCTGCGCCAGGCGCACGAGGGTGTCGTAGATCGCCGTGTCGCCGTGCGGGTGGTACTGACCCATGACGTCGCCGATGATGCGGCTGCACTTGGAGAAGCCGCGGTCGGGGCGGTAGCCGCCGTCGAACATCGCGTAGAGCACGCGTCGGTGCACGGGCTTGAGACCGTCGCGGACGTCCGGCAGCGCGCGGGAGACGATCACGCTCATCGCGTAGTCGATGTAGGAGCGCTGCATCTCCTCCTGCAGCTCGACGGGCTCGATCCGGTCGCGCTCGATGGGGGTGTCGGTCACAGGTCAGTCCTTGTCGGTGAGGTCGGACGGCACAGGGCGCAGGCGCACCGGGTCAGATGTCGAGGAAGCGGACGTCCTTGGCGTTGCGCTGGATGAAGCTGCGGCGCTGCTCGACGTCCTCCCCCATGAGCGTCGTGAAGATCTCGTCGGCCAGGGCGGCGTCGTCGAGGGTGACCTGGCGCAGCACGCGGGCGTCGGGGTCCATCGTGGTCTCCCACAGCTCGGAGTCGTTCATCTCGCCCAGGCCCTTGTAGCGCTGCACCGGCGCCTCCTTGGGCAGCCGGCGGCCGGCCTCGGCCCCGGCCTTCAGCAGGACGTCGCGCTCGCGGTCGGTGTACGCCAGCTCGTGCGGGGCGTTGGTCCACTTGATCTTGTACAGCGGCGGCTGCGCGAGGTAGACGTAGCCACCGTCGATGAGAGGCTTCATGAACCGGAACAGCAGCGTCAGCAGCAGGGTGGAGATGTGCTGGCCGTCGACGTCGGCGTCGGCCATCAGCACGATCTTGTGGTAGCGGAGCTTGGCGATGTCGAACTCGTCGTGCACGCCGGTGCCGAGCGCGGAGATGATGGCCTGCACCTCGGCGTTCTGCAGGATCTTGTCGATGCGCGCCTTCTCGACGTTCAGGATCTTCCCGCGCAGCGGGAGGATCGCCTGGGTCCGCGGGTCGCGGCCGCCCTTGGCCGACCCACCGGCGGAGTTGCCCTCGACGATGAAGACCTCGCACTCCTCCGGCGAGCGGCTCGAGCAGTCGGCCAGCTTGCCGGGCAGGCCGCCGGAGCCGAGGAAGCCCTTGCGGTTGCGCGCGAGGTCGCGGGCCTTGCGGGCCGCGAGGCGTGCGCTCGCGGCGTCGATCGCCTTGCGGATGATGGTCTTGCCCTCGCCGGGGTTGCGCTCGAGCCAGGCGGCGAGCTCCTCGTAGACGACCTTCTGCACGAAGCTGCGAGCCTCGGAGTTGCCGAGCTTGGTCTTGGTCTGGCCCTCGAACTGGGGCTCGGCGAGCTTGATGGAGATGATCGCGGTCAGGCCCTCGCGGATGTCCTCCCCGGAGAGCTCCTCCTTGCCCTTGAGGAGGTTGTTGGCGTCGGCGAACCGCTTGACCGTGGAGGTGAGCGCCGTGCGGAAGCCCTCCTCGTGGGTGCCGCCCTCGTGGGTGTTGATCGTGTTGGCGAAGGTGTGCACGGACTCGGAGAAGGAGTCGTTCCACTGCATCGCCAGCTCCAGCGACAGGCCGTTCGCCTCGTCGTCGCGCTCGATCGAGATGACCTCGCGGTGGATGGGGGCCTTGGCGCCGACGTTGATGTGGTTCACGTAGTCGACGAGGCCGCCGTCGAAGCGGAACCGCGCCTCGCGCTCGACGTCGTCGGTGCCGTCGGCGTCGTCGATGCCGAGGTCCCGGTCGTCGCGCAGCCTGATCTCCAGGCCCTTGTTGAGGAACGCCATCTCGCGGAAGCGGGACTTGAGCGTCTCGAAGGAGTACGTCGTGGACTCGAAGATCTCGCCGTTGGCGTAGAAGACCTGGGTCGTGCCGGTCTCGTCGGTGGCCTCGCCCTTCTCGAGCTCGGCCGTCGGCACGCCGTTGTCGAACGTCTGGCGCCACACGAAGCCGTCACGGCGGATGGTGGTGTGCATCGTGGTGCTGAGCGCGTTGACGACCGAGATGCCGACGCCGTGCAGACCGCCGGAGACCTTGTAGCCGCCACCGCCGAACTTGCCGCCGGCGTGCAGCGACGTCATGACGAGCGTGATGGCGGGGATCTTCTCGGTGGGGTGCATGTCGACCGGGATCCCTCGGCCGTCGTCGGTGACCCGGACGCCCCCGTCGGCCTGGAGCACCACCTCGATGTGGGTGGCGTGACCGGCCAGCGCCTCGTCGACGGAGTTGTCGACGACCTCGTACACGAGGTGATGCAGGCCGCGCTCGCCGGTCGAGCCGATGTACATGCCGGGACGCTTGCGCACCGCCTCCAGGCCCTCGAGGACCTGGATGTTGCTGGCGTCGTAGCCTCCCTCGGCCGGAGCGGGGGTCTCGTTCGGGACGTCGGGCTCGGGAGTGGAGGTCACCGATCCAGTATACGGGCGATTGTGTGGCTCCCAGGGACCGGTGCTCCGACGATGCGTCGGTGTCGGCGCCCAGGATGGCCACTCAGCGGGCCAGGAGGCGGCCTCTGCCGTCCGAACGACCCCCGGTCCTGGCCCCTGATCGTCCGCGGGGGGTGCGAGTCGGTCTGCGGGTCCCCGGCCAGGGTGGTCCCCCTTGACCCGCTCCGGCATCGTGGAAGGGGTGAACGCCGTCCTCGTCGAGCGCCCCGCTCCTCGTGCCCAGACCGACCGTCGCGCCGTCGGGATCCGGCTGCTCGTCGCCCTGGGATCAGTGGTCTCGCTGACCGTGCTGGCCTGGTTCGTGCTGCGCACGGGCGTCGGACAACGGTGGGACGACGGCGCGATGACCACGGTCGTGGCCGGGCGTGACACCAGGCTGACCGTACTGAGCCTCCTCGGTCGCGTCTCGATCGGGACGATCGTCGTCGTCGCGACGGTCTGCGTGCTGCTGGCTCTCGCGCAGGGGCGTCTCGCCGCGGCCGCCGCGGCGCTCGTCGTGCTCGCGGGCGCCAACGTCACGACACAGGTGCTCAAGCACGGCGTGCTCGAGCGCGTCGACGGCTACGTCCAGGCGCCGAACAGCTTCCCCAGCGGACACACCACGGTCGTGGCCGCCGGTGTCGCGGCGCTGCTGCTGGTGGCGCCGCGCGTCCTCACGCCGCTCGTGGCGTTCGCGGGCTCGGCGGCGATCACGCTCACCGCCTGCTCGACCATCGTGGCCGGCTGGCACCGACCCGCCGACGTCGTGGGATCGGTCCTCGTGGCGCTCGCGTGGGCCGCCTTCGCCGCGCTCGTGACGGGGGGCGCCCGCCGTCGCGTCCCAGGGTGCTGGCTCGGCGCCCTGACCGGCGCAGGTGTCGGGCTGCTCGCGCTCGTCGCGATCGGCGTCCGTCCGGCCTACGGCTGGAGCGGCTTCGCCGAGGCAGCCGTCGTGCTGGGCTCGATCGCGCTCGCCGTCGGCGTGTTGGTGGCCCTCATGGGCCTCGTGGTCCCTCGCGCGAGGACCTGAGCGCGGGGAGCAGCTCGTGCTCGGCGACCTGCAGGAACGGGGCCTGGTCCTGGCCGACGTGGTGCAGGTAGACCTCGTCGAAGCCGAGTGAGACGAGCTGGAGCAGCCGTTCCGCCAGGTCGGGGACGGAGTCCGAGACGAGCACGGCCTCGGCGACGTCGGAGTCCGGCACGTCGTGTCCGTGGGCGTCGAGCTCCTGCGGCGTCGCGGCGTCGTAGTGCAGCACGGTCGGCAGCGCGTGGTTCTGCCACTGGTCACGGGCGATCTCACGGGCCAGCGTCATCGTCGGCGCGAGGCACACGTGGACCTGCAGCGCGACCGTCCCGGTCCCCCCGGCGTCGCGGTACGCCCGGACGACGTCGCGCACCACGTCCACGTCGTCGTTGACCGTCACGAGCCCGTCGGCCCACGACGCGGCCCGCTCGGCGGTCGCCGGTGTGAGGGCTGCGCCGACCAGCCGAGGTGGCGTGCTCGGACGGGAGTAGACCTGGGCCCGCTCGACCCTCACGTGCCCGCGATGGGTCACCTCGTCACCGGCGTGCAGGCGACGCACGACGTCGACGCACTCCTCGAGCCGTTCCTGGCGCACGTCCTTCGGCGGCCACGGGTCGCCCGTGACGTGCTCGTTCATGTTCTGGCCCGACCCGAGCGCCATCCAGAAGCGACCGGGGAACATCTCGGCGACGGTCGCCGAGGCCTGCGCGACGACCGCCGGGTGGTAGCGCTGCCCCGGGGCGGTGACCGTCCCGAAGGTCAGGTCGGTCGTCGCGAGCGCGGCCCCGAGCCACGTCCAGGCGAAGCCCGAGTGACCCTGGCGGACCGACCAGGGGGCGAAGTGGTCCGAGCACATCGCCATGTCGAAGCCCGCTCGCTCGGCGGCCTGCACGTCGCGCAGCAGCTGCGACGGCGCGATCTGCTCGTGGGAGGCGTGGAACCCGTAGGCGGGAGGAGTGCTCATCCCTCTCCGTTCTACGCACGTCGAGGATCGTTCGCATCTTCGCGGTCCCGGTGCCGGGGGCGGGCCGTCTCAGCCGTACGTGTCCCGCGGACCGCGACCACCACGCACCGACCGGCTGCCGCGCTTCCACGACGGTGCCCGCGGCCCCGTCACCTCGATGCGGACCACCGTGCCGTGCCCGAGCTCCTCGTTGAGCCTGGCCACGAGCCGGGGAGCGAGCAGGCGCAGCTGCGTCGCCCAGGCGGTGGAGTCGGTCCGCACGTGCAGCACCGCGTCGGTGAGCTCGGTGACCGTGGTGTGCTCGGCCACCTCCGGACCGACGATCGCCGCCCAGTCGCTGAAGACCCGCTGCTCGGAGAGGCGGACCTCCCAGCCCTCCGCCCGGACCAGGTCACCGAGGACGTCGGTCAGCGGCACCGGGTCCTCGCGGGCACCGCGCCGCGGGGACGGTGGCGGCCTGCGCCGCGCCACCGGCCGGGCCGCCGGACCGTCGCGGTAGGAGTCGGCCACCCTGCGGGCGAGCGCGAGGGGATCCGGTGCCGGGTCCTGCTCCGGCGACTCGGCCGGCGGCTCGGGCGGCTCACTCATCGGCACTCACCGTGCCAGCGTGCACCCGGAACCGCCGTCCGAGCAACGCTGCGGGCACGTCCGCGGCGACCGCGGCGGTGATGAGGACCTGCTCGGCGGGCTCGACCAGTGCCGCGAGCTGGTCCCGCCGACCTTCGTCGAGCTCGGCGAAGACGTCGTCGAGGATGAGGACGGGGTCGTCGTCGTCGTCCTCGCGCAGCACCGTGAACGAGGCAAGGCGCAGGGCAAGGGCGAGGGACCAGGACTCGCCGTGGCTGGCGTAGCCCTTGGCGGGGAGGACGCCGATGTCGAGCTGGACGTCGTCGCGGTGCGGTCCGACGAGGCTGATGCCGCGGTCGCGCTCGTCCTGGCGCCGGTCCTGCAGACCCGCGTGCAGGGCCTCGGCGACGTCGTGCGGGGAGGCACCGGCCAGGGGCGTGGAGGGCCGGTAGGTCGTCGTGATGCGCCGCCGGTCCTCGGCGGCCGACGCGGCCACCGTGAGGTAGGCCTGCTCGAGGTGCGGTCCGAGGTCCTCCAGCAGGGCCAGGCGCGCCGAGACCAGCTCACCGCCGAGCGCGCAGAGCTTGTCGTCCCACAGATCAAGTGTCGACAAGTCGGCATGTCGATTCGATCGGGCAGACTTCAACAGCGTGTTGCGCTGCTTGAGCACCCGTTCGTAGTCCGCCTTGACACCGGCGAGTCGTGGAGCCCGCAGCACCACGAGGCCGTCGAGGAACCGACGGCGGTCCGACGGGTCACCCTTGACGAGCGCGAGGTCCTCGGGCGAGAACGTGACGGTGCGCAGGATGCCGACGAGGTCGCGCACCCGGGGGAGCGCGCCTCTGTTGACGCGCGCCCGGTTCGCCCGACCCGGCGTGATCTCCAGCTCCAGCAGGGCGGCACGGTCGCCGCGCTGGACCTCGGCGCGGACCACCGCGCGCTCGTGCGGACCGTCGGCGCCGGCCCGCACGAGCGGGGTGTCGGAGGAGACGCGGTGGGAGTCCAGGCGGGAGAGGTAGTCGATCGCCTCGACGAGGTTCGTCTTGCCCTGGCCGTTGGCGCCGATGAAGGCGGTGGGACCGTCCGTGAGGTCGATCTCGACCTCACGGTAGGAGCGGAAGTCGTGCAGGGAGAGCCGAGTGACGTGCATCCGCCTGCTCAGGCGTCCGCAGGATCGTGCCCGGTCTCCTTGGCCGCCTGCACCGCGTGCCCACCGAACTGCTGACGCATCGCGGCCACCGCCTGCATGGCCGGGGACTCGTCCTGGCGGGAGACGAACCGGGCGAAGAGCGACGCTGCGATCGTCGGAGCGGGCACGGCGTGGTCGATCGCCGCCTCGACCGTCCAGCGTCCCTCGCCGGAGTCCTCGGCGTAGCCGCGCACCTTCGACAGCGACGGGTCCTCCTCCAGCGCGTTCACCAGGAGGTCGAGCAGCCACGACCGCACCACGGTGCCCTCGCGCCAGGAGTCGAAGACCTCGGTCACGTTGTGCACGAGCTCGGCCTTCTCCAAGAGCTCGTAGCCCTCGGCATAGGCCTGCATCATGGCGTACTCGATGCCGTTGTGGACCATCTTGGAGAAGTGGCCGGCCCCGACGCCACCGGCGTGCACGAAGCCGGACTCGCCCTCGGGACGCAGCGCGTCGAAGACCGGCTGGACGATCGCGATGTCGTCCTCGCGGCCGCCGGCCATCAGGGCGTAGCCGTTCTCCAGGCCCCACACGCCGCCGCTGACGCCGCAGTCGACGTAGCCGATGCCCTTGCGGGCGGCGAGCTCGGCATGCTTCTCGTCGTCGGTCCAGCGGGAGTTGCCGCCGTCGACGATGACGTCGCCCTCGGAGAGCAGGTCGATGAGCGCCTCGACCGTGCTGCGGGTGACGTCGCCGGCGGGCACCATCACCCACACCACCTTGGGCGACGGCAGGGCGTCGACGAGGTCCTCCAGCGAGTCGACGTCGCTGACCTCGGGGTTGCGGTCGTAGCCGGTGACGGTGACGCCGTGCTTGCGCAGGCGGGTGCGCATGTTCCCGCCCATCTTGCCCAGTCCGATGAGTCCGAGGTGCATGGCTCTCCTTGAGGTCGGTGTGATCGGGGGGCGATCGGGGGACCGATCAGCTCTGCAGCCGGACCGGCATGATCAGGTAGCGGAAGGCGCCGTCGGGATCGTCACCGACCTCCTTGACGCCGGAGAGCGCCGCCGGCTTGGTGTGCTGGGTGAACGACAGGTGCACCACCGGCTCGGACATCACGCTCAGCCCCTCGAGCAGGTAGCTGGGGTTGAAGCCGATCGAGATGTCGTTGCCCTCGATCGTGGCACCGATGGACTCCGAGGCCTGGGCCTCGTCGCCGCTGCCGGCCTCCAGCAGGAGGGCGCCGTCGGCGAAGGTGAGCCGCACCGGGGTGTTGCGCTCGGCGACGAGGGCGACGCGCTTGACGGCGTCGATCAGCTCCGCCGTGGAGACGTGCGCGACGGTCTCGGCCTGGGCCTGGAACAACTGGCGCACGCGCGGGAAGTCGCCCTCGAGCAGTCGGGTGGTGGTGCGGCGGGTGCCGTTGCCGACCGTGCCCTCGAACCCGATGAGGCCGTCGCCGTGCTCGGCGGTGGCGACGGCGATCGTGACGTCGGTGCCGGCCACGAGGGAGCGCGCCGTCTCGCCGAGGACCTTGGCGGGCACGAGCGCGTGCGCCGAGGCGTCGCTCGCCTCGGGGAACCAGGTGAGCTCGCGCAGGCTGGCGCGGAAGCGGTCGGTGGCCATGAGCGAGATCGTGGACCCCTCGAGCTCCAGCCGGACACCGGTGAGCAGGGGCAACATCTCGTCACGTCCCGCGGCAGCGGACGCCTGGGCGACCGCCGTGGCGAACTGGTCGGCCTTGATCGTGCCCGAGGCGGTGGGCATCTCGGGCAGCTGCGGGTACTCCTCCACGGGCATCGTCTGCAGGCTGAACTTCGCGCTGCCGCAGGTGACGCGCACCTTGGTGCCCTCGAGGGTGACGTCGACCGGCTTGGCCGGCAGGGACTTGACGATCTCCGAGAGGAGGCGGCCCGAGACGAGTGCCCGACCGTCGTCGGCCACCTCGGCCGGCAAGGTGGCGCGCGTCGAGGTCTCGTAGTCGAACCCCGACAGGGTCAGTCCGTCACCGGCGGTCTCGATCAGCAACCCCGCGAGGACCGGGACGCTGGGACGGTTGGGGAGGCTGCGCGCGGTCCAGGCGACGGCGTCGGCGAAGGTGTCGCGATCGATGCGAAATCTCACGGGCAGGCCTCTCGGGCGTTGGGGTGGACGACATGAATCCTGCCACGCCTGGGGTCGGGACACGAAGGCTGTGGTTCGCGCTGCTCGTTCATCCACACCATGGCGTCCCGGTGTACTTCGAGCAGGAGGATGACATGAATACGTCTCGTCGTCGTAGTAGGCAGTGTGGACGTCGTGGAAATCGCTCATCGGCGCAGGTCAGACGGCGTGTCGGCCCGTGGACGGGCTGGGGGAGCAGCGGTGCACGGACGCAGCGGGCCTGTTGACGGCCACGACTCGTTCACATCGGGTTCACACGCGAGTCGTCGTCGTCCACCGACAGGACGCGGTTGCCCACAGGTTCGTCCCCAGCTGTGTGGAGCCGTCGAGGAGCGCCAGCGACGGCTCAGGACTGACGCGCCTGGGCCTTGATGCGGTTCGTCAGCTCGGTGACCTGGTTGAAGACCGCGTGCTTCTCGTTCATGAGCTTGCGGATCTTGCGGTCGGCGTGCATGACGGTGGTGTGGTCGCGACCGCCGAACTCCCGACCGATCTGCGGCAGCGACATGGCGGTCAGCTCGCGGCACAGGTACATCGCGATCTGGCGTGCGAGGACGAGGTTGCGGCTGCGGTTGGCGCCGCAGAGGTCGTCGATCGTCAGCTCCGAGTACGCCGCCGTCTGCGCCATGATCATGCCGACGGTGATCTCCGGCTCCTCGCCCTCGGCGACGAGGTCCTTCAGGACGATCTGCGCGAGCTGCATGTCGACGGTCTGGTTCTGCAGGTTCGCGAACGCCGTCGCGCGGATGAGTGCGCCCTCGAGCTCGCGGATGTTGGTCTGCACCTTGCTCGCGATGAACTCCAGGACGTCGGCCGGCGCCGTCAGCTTCTCGAGGGCGGCCTTCTTGCGCAGGATCGCGATGCGGGTCTCGAGGTCGGGCGGGAGCATCTCGGTCTGCAGGCCCCACTCGAACCTGTTGCGCAGCCGCTCCTCCAGCGTGCGCAGGTTCTTCGGCGGGCGGTCCGAGGTCATCACGATCTGCTTGTTCTCGTTGTGCAGCGCGTTGAAGGTGTGGAAGAACTCCGTCTGGGTCGACTCCTTGTTCTCCAGGAACTGGATGTCGTCGACCAGCAGGACGTCGATCTCGCGGTACTTCTGGCGCAGCGCCGCGGTGCGGTTCTCGCTGATCGCGTTGATGACGTCGTTGGTGAACTCCTCGCTGTTCACGTAGCGCACCCGCGAGGAGGGGTAGAGGTTGAGGACGTAGTGCCCGATGGCGTGCAGCAGGTGGGTCTTGCCGAGACCGGACTCGCCGTGGATGACGAGGGGGTTGTAGGCCTTGCCCGGAGCCTCCGACGCGGCCACGGCCGCGGCGTGGGCGAAGCGGTTCGACGAGCCGATGACGAAGTTCTCGAACAGGTACCGCGGGTTGAGGCGTGCCTCGACGGCGCCACCGCGGCGGATCTGGACGGGACGGGGCTGGGCCCAGCTGGGCACGAAGTCGTCGTCGCCGTCCAGGTCGGCGTCGTCGGCGTCACCGTCGGTGTCACCGTCGGTGGCGTCGCCCTCCACCACCCCAAGATCGCTTTGTCGACTTGTCGTCTCATCGACGTTCGCCTGGTCCTGCGTGTCGGGGCCGCGCGGTGCCGGCACGGACTCCGGCCGGGGCTCGTCGATCGTGACGATCAGGCGCACCTCGCGGCCGACGCGGGCGGTCAGCTCGTGCTCCAGCGCCGGACGGACGCGCGACTCCAGCTGGGCACGCGTCAGGTCGTCGGCGACACCGATGATGAAGATGCCCTCGTGCAGGCTGATCGGCGCGGCGTTGTGCGCCCATACCCGCGCTCCCGGGGAGAGCGTGTCGACCGCTGCGGTCCACAACGTCCCGAGATCAGGGGTCGCCCGTTCTTGGGCATCGGTCATCTGCTCTCCCGGAGATGTCTGGTCCACAACGTTGTCCACAGTATGTGCAAAGAGTCGTCGGCCTGGAGGCCGAGGGTGTCGCAGGTGTGGAAAACGCGGTAAGCGGCGACGCTAGCAGCGTCGGTCAGCCCGGATCAAGCGGTTCGGCCGATTGCCCCTCCCGATCCCGGCGTGTCGGATGGACCCCACGGCCGCAGGCAGGCTAAGGATGTGGGTTTGACCCTGTGCCGGTGGGCCCCGTACCGTGGGGTGGTCGTCCACACGACCGGCGTCGCATGCGCGCGCCCGGGCCGCTGTCACGGGCGACTCCCCCGTACTCGAGCGCGGATCCCCTGCCCGCGCCCCATGTGAGGAAATCGAACAGTGAGCAAGCGGACCTTCCAGCCGAACAACCGTCGTCGCAGCAAGAAGCACGGCTTCCGTCAGCGCATGCGCACGCGTGCCGGCCGCTCCATCCTGGCCGCTCGTCGGCGCAAGGGTCGCGCCAACCTCTCGGCCTGAGCCGTGCTCGGGCGCGCCCACCGCATGAGCGACGGGCGTGACTTCGCGGCGACCGTCCGCCGGGGCCGCAAGGTGGCCCAGCCGCTGCTCGTCGCGCACGTTCGCGCAGGGACCGACTCGCAGACCCGGGTCGGTCTCGTCGTGTCCAAGGCCGTCGGCTCGGCCGTGGTGCGCAACCGCGTCAAGCGCCGCCTGCGCCATCTCATGCGCGCGCGGCTCGCCGACCTGCCGCCCGGCACCGACGTCGTGGTGCGAGCTCTTCCGCAGGCGGCCGACGCCACCTCGCAGCACCTCGGCGAGCAGCTCGACGTCGCGATCGCCCGCTCGCTCGCCGGGGCCCCGCGGTGAAGCACGTCCTGATCGCGCTGCTGCGCGTGTACCGCTTCGCCATCAGCCCGATGTACGGGCAGGTCTGCCGGTACCACCCGTCCTGCTCGGCCTACGCCCTGGAGGCGGTGCAGGTGCACGGCTCCGTGCGCGGCTCGTGGCTGGCTGTGCGACGGTTGGGCCGATGCCATCCCTGGGCCGCCGGCGGGCTCGACCCCGTGCCGCCGCGGCGCCGCCGTTCCCGTTCTGACTCGGTGACCGACACCTCCGAGACCGACCTCCCCCAGGAGATTCATGCTTGACTTCTTCGGCTCCATCGGATCGCTGATCATGACGCCGCTGTACTACGCGGTCTCGGGCATCCTCATCCTCTGGCACGAGCTGTTCATCCTGCTCGGCCTCGACGCCGCCTCGGGCTGGTCGTGGGCGCTGGCGATCGTCTTCCTGACGATCACGATCCGCACCTTGCTCATCCCGCTGTTCGTCAAGCAGATCAAGAGCCAGCGCAACATGCAGATCCTGCAGCCGCAGATCCGCGAGCTGCAGAAGAAGTACGGTCACGACCGCGAGCGCATGACGCAGGAGCAGATGAAGCTGTGGAAGGAGACGGGCACGAACCCGTTCGCCTCCTGCCTGCCTCTCATCCTGCAGATGCCGGTGTTCTTCGCCCTCTACCGCGTGCTGCAGCAGGCCTCGGTGAACGGCGCCGAGGGTGCGAGAGGCTTCCTCAGCGGCGAGCAGGCCGAGCTGCTCCAGGAGGCGGTGCTGGGCGGTGCTCGCATCGCCGACACGTTCCTCAACGCCGGTCAGACCGGCGGCGACGCCCTCCCGACGCGGATCCTGACGATGGTCCTCGTGGTCGTCATGTGTGTCACGCAGTTCATCACCCAGCGTCAGCTGATGGCCAAGAACATGCCCAAGGAGGCGCTCGAGGGACCGTTCGCCCAGCAGCAGAAGATCCTGCTGTACGTCCTGCCCTTCGCCTTCGCCGTCGGTGGTGTCTTCTTCCCGCTCGGCGTGCTCATCTACTGGACGACGACGAACTTCTGGACGATGGGTCAGCAGTTCTACGTGATTCGCAACAACCCGGTGCCGGGGACGCCCGCCTTCGCCGCCAAGCAGGAGCGCGACCGCAAGAAGGGCAAGCTCGTCGAGGAGAAGACCCCCGAGCCCGAGGCGCGCCCGACGGTGCAGCGCAACCAGCAGAAGAAGCTCACCCGCGAGCAGCGACGCAAGCTCGCCGCGCAGGAGCGCGCCGGCCAGGACCGTCCGGCGAAGAAGCCGACCGGTGAGCGTCGCCCGAATCCCAACGCAAGCAAGAAGAAGGGCCCCAAGAAGCGATGAGTGACGAAGCGATGACCGATGCCCGCCGGCTCGAGGTCGAGGGAGACGCGGCGGCGGACTTCCTGGAGGAGCTGCTCGACATCGCCGATCTCGACGGCGACATCGACATGGACGTCGAGGGCGACCGCGCCGCGGTCTCGATCGTCGGTGGCGACCTCGCCCACCTCGTCGGCCTCGAGGGGGAGGTCTTGGAGGCCCTCCAGGAGCTGACCCGTCTGGCTGTCCTGCGCACGACCGGCGAGCGCAGTCGGCTGATGCTCGACGTCGGCGGCCACCGCGCGCAGCGCCGCGAGCAGCTGGTGAAGATCGCCCGGGACGCCGTCGCACAGGTCCAGGACGGTGCACCGTCGGTCGCTCTGGAGCCGATGTCGCCGTTCGAGCGCAAGGTCGTCCACGACGCTGTCGCCGAGCACGGACTGCGCAGCGAGTCCGACGGAGCGGACACCACGCGGCACGTGGTGGTCCTGCCGGCGCACTGATCGTGGTTTCACGTGAAACACCGCCGGACTCCGCAGCGGCGACCTTCGGCGCCCGGCTTCCGCTCATGGAGCGGTACGCCGACCTGTTGGCCGGGCCGGGAGTCGACCACGGCCTGATCGGCCCGCGCGAGGTGCCACGCCTGTGGGACCGACACCTGACGAACTGCGGCGTCGTGCTGCCGCGGGTTCCTGCGAACGCGTCGGTCGCCGACGTCGGGTCCGGCGCTGGTCTGCCGGGGCTGGTGTGGGCCATCGGTCGTCCGGACCTGCAGGTCACCCTGATCGAACCCCTGTTGCGACGCACTCGGTTCCTCGACGACGTCGTGGCCGCGCTCGGCCTGTCGAACGTGCAGGTGGTGCGTGCGCGCGCCGAGGAGGTCGAGCAGACCTTCGACGTCGTGACGGCGCGAGCCGTGGCCCCGCTGGAGAAGCTGGCCAGGTGGTGTCTGCCGCTCGTGCGTCCCGGTGGCGCCCTGCTGGCCTTGAAGGGACGGACCGCGGAGGAGGAGGTGGCCTCGGCACGGCGCGTGCTGGGTCGACTCGGCGCCACCGACGTGCGCGTGGCGACCTACGGCGACCTGGAGATCCCGACGACAGTCGTCGAGGTCACCACGTGACGCGCGGATCTTGCGCGCGGACGGGGTCGGATGTTTCACGGGAAACATCGCACGCCGCGTCGGGACCGTCGGACGTCGTGGGCGCTCGACATGGAACGATGGAGCCATCATGACCACGCAGCCGCCCTCGGCCCACAGCTACACCGGTAGCGGTGGGCTCGACGACGACACCACGCCGCTCGCCGCCGAGGCGCGTGACCACGTCGAGCTCGCTCGACGTGTCGAGGCCACGGCCGAGCTGTCCCGACCGACGTCGACGCGCATCTTCGTCGTCGCCAACCAGAAGGGCGGCGTCGGCAAGACGACGACGACCGTGAACGTCGCGGCCGCACTGGCGGCCAAGGGACTGCGGGTGCTCGTGATCGATCTCGACCCGCAGGGCAACGCCTCCACGGCGCTCGACATCGAGCACAGCGAAGGGACGCCGGGGACGTACGAGGCCCTCGTGGAGGGCACCGCCCTGGACCGTCTGGTCTCGCCCTGCCCGGACTTCCCGGCGTTGACCGTCCTGCCCGCCTCCATCGACCTGGCCGGAGCGGAGATCGAGCTCGTCTCGCTCGTCGCGAGAGAGACGCGGCTGGACCGGGCCCTGCAGGCGCACCTGGAGGAGCGTGAGCGCGCCGGCGATCGCATCGACTACGTGCTGATCGACTGCCCACCCTCCCTCGGCCTGCTGACGATCAATGCCCTGGTGGCGGCCCGCGAGGTGCTCATCCCCATCCAGTGCGAGTACTACGCGCTCGAGGGTCTCGGGCAGCTGGTCCGCAACATCGAGCTCGTGCGGGCGCACCTGAACCCCCGGCTGGACATCACGACGATCCTGTTGACGATGTTCGACGGGCGGACGCGTCTGTCGGCCGGTGTGGCCGAGGAGGTCCGTCGTCACTTCGGGGACAAGGTGCTCGCCACGGCGATTCCGCGGTCGGTGCGCATCTCCGAGGCGCCGAGCTACCAGCAGAGCGTCCTGACCTACGACCCGAGCTCCTCGGGTGCCCTGTCCTACCTCGAGGCCGCGCGCGAGATCAGCGAGGCGGCCGCCCCAGTGAAGGAGTCCTGATGGCGTCACGACGAGGTCTCGGCCGGGGCCTGGAGTCCCTCATCCCCTCGAGCCCGGTGGAGGCTGCCGAGGCGGGTCTGCAGGAGGTCGAGGGCGCGTCCTTCGCCGAGCTGCCCGTCGGCTCGATCACGCCGAACCCGCGCCAGCCCCGCAGCGTGTTCGACGAGCAGGACATGGACGAGCTCGTCCACTCCATCAAGGAGGTCGGGCTGCTCCAGCCGATCGTCGTGCGCAAGGTCGACGACACGGGCGGTCAGGCTGCCTACGAGCTCATCATGGGCGAGCGGCGGTGGCGGGCGACGCAGAAGGCCGGACTGGAGACCATCGGCGCGATCGTCCGCGAGACCAGCGACGACGACCTCCTGCGCGACGCCCTCCTGGAGAACCTGCACCGCTCGCAGCTGAACCCGCTGGAGGAGGCGGCGGCCTACCAGCAGCTGCTCGAGGACTTCGGGTGCACGCAGGAGGAGCTCGCCGACCGGATCGGACGCTCGCGCCCCCAGGTCACCAACACCTTGCGCCTCATGAAGCTCCCGCCGGCGGTGCAGCGTCGCGTCGCGGCCGGTGTGCTGTCGGCGGGCCATGCTCGAGCGCTGCTCGGCGTGGGCAACGCCGAGGTGCAGGACCGCCTGGCCGCGCGCGTGGTGGCCGAGGGCATCTCGGTGCGGGCACTGGAGGAGATCGTCAAGTTCGGCGCGGGGGAGGACGAGCCGCGCAGCAGCACGCGCACGTCGGGTCGCAGCGTCACGGCACCGCGCCTCGCCGACCTCGCCGCGCGGCTCTCCGACCGGTTCGACACGCGCGTCAAGGTCGACCTCGGCAAGTCCAAGGGCAAGATCTCGGTGGAGTTCGCGACGATCGACGACCTCGAGCGCATCGTCGCTCTCATGGACCCGGGTCCCCAAGCCCAGTAGGCAAAGCTACAAGTCGTCAAATCGCTAAAGGGATTTGTCGACTAATAGACAAGAACCCCGCCGGTCGTGACCGGCGGGGTTCTTCTCGTGGTGACGACGACTCAGGCGTACTCGCTGAGCTCGTTCAGGATCGCGGACTTGGGCCGGACGCCGACGATCGACTTCACGACCTCGCCCTTGTAGTAGAGGTTGATGGTCGGCAGACCGGTCACGCGGTACTGCGCGGGCGTGACGGGGTTGGCGTCGGCGTCCATCTTCACGACGGTCAGCGCCTCGCCCTTCTCCGCGGCGATCTCCTCGAGGATGGGAGCGAGCTGGCGGCACGGGCCGCACCAGCTGGCCCAGAAGTCGACGAGCACGGGCCCGTCGGCCTGCAGCACCTTCTCCTGGAAGTCGGCATCGGTGACGGCGGTGATCTCGGGCATGGTTCTCCTCGGTCGTGCTGGTGGTGTGGGGGTCCGTGTGGTGGTCAGTCGGCCCACTGGGCCATGGCGACGCCTGGTTCGGGACGTCCTGCGGCGTCGAGGTCGGCGAGGTAGCGCTCGGCGTCGAGGGCGGCCGAGCAGCCGGTGCCGGCGGCGGTGATGGCCTGGCGGTAGCGGTGGTCGACGAGGTCGCCGGCGGCGAACACGCCGGGCAGGTTGGTGGCGGTGGTCCCGGCCTGGGTCAGGACGTAGCCGTCGTCGTCGAGGTCGACCTGCCCGGTCAGCAGCTCCGAGCGGGGGTCGTGACCGATCGCGATGAACAGTCCGGTCGCGTCCATGCGGCGGGTTTCGCCGGTCACGGTGTCGCGCAGCGTGAGCGCCTCGAGCTGGTGCTCACCGATGATCTCGGCGACCTCGCTGTTCCAGGCGATGTCGAGCTTGTCGTTGGCGAAGGCGCGGTCCTGCATGATCTTGGACCCGCGCAGCGCGTCGCGGCGGTGGACCAGGGTGACCTTGGCCGCGAACCGGGTCAGGAACAGCGCCTCCTCCAGGGCGGAGTCACCGCCACCGACGACGACGATGTTCTGCTCGCGGAAGAAGAACCCGTCGCACGTCGCGCACCAGGAGACACCGTGACCGGAGAGCCGGTCCTCGCCCTCGAGGCCGAGCTTGCGGTAGCCCGAGCCCATCGCGAGGACGACCGCCCGAGCACGGTAGGTGGTGCCGTCGGCCAGGGACACCGTCTTGACGTCCCCGGCGAGGTCCACCGCGGTCACGTCGTCGGAGATCAGCTCGGCACCGAACCGCTCGGCCTGGGCGCGGAACTTGTCCATCAGCTCCGGACCCATGATGCCGTCGGGGAAGCCGGGGAAGTTCTCCACGTCGGTGGTCGTCATCAGCGCACCGCCCGCGGTCACCGAGCCCTCGAAGACCAGCGGCTCCAGGTTCGCCCGCGCGGCGTAGACCGCGGCGGTGTAGCCCGACGGGCCCGACCCGATGATGATGAGGTTGCGAACGTCGCTCATGACCTGCCTCTCGCGTGGTGTCACCTGGCACAACGAAGTGTAGGGGCGTGGCATTCCCCCACCTCGAGCGCGCCGTCAGCGGACGCCGCGCACCGAGATCTCGCGGATCTCGCCGCGGTACTCGTTCGTGCCGACCTGCGGCAGCCGCTGCAGCCACACGACCACCTGACGCGCGATGACGTCGTCGGGGAACGTCACCGTGACGTCGGCCCCGGCGTCCTCGATGGAGGTGATGCGACGCAGCCCCTCGGTGGAGTTCGGCAGGTCCGAGGCCGCGGTCGAGGCGAAGACCGTCAGGTCCGTGCCCTCCCCGGCCAGGGCGATCCGCATCGACGTGACCTCCCGCGGCGAGCCGAGGTCGACCACGAGCCCGACGCCGTCCTTCAGACCGCCGAGCCGGGCCTGGTTGAAGTACGTCGACGTCCGCCACCCCGTCGCCGGATCGCCGTCGACGACGTTGCCGACCTGGTCGGGATTCTCCTCGCCGTCGGCCCCCTGGGGATCGAAGTCGAGGACCTGCTCGATGGGCAGGGTCGTGACCTCACCACTGACGGCGTCGCCAGCACCGCGAGGTCCCTCCTCCAGCGTGCCGCTCAGGCCACCGAGGGCCAGGACCGCGATGAACACCGCCAGCGCCAGGGCACCGACGACCCCGAGCAGCACCAGACCGCGGTCGCCACGGGTCGCGCGCCGCGCCCGGGCGCGACCACGCTCGAGCGTGGTGGGCGGCGCCGGCTCGAACGCCTTGGGCCGACGCCGCGGCGGCTCGAGCCCCGGTGGTGGACCGGCGGGCTCGACGACCGGGTCGACCCGGATCAGGTCGGGCGAGGAGATCTCGGTCGGCTCGTCGACGGCCGCGTCGGTGCTGGAGGCGGCGACGCGACGCAGGGACATCGCGACGTCGGCCGCCGTGAGGCGGGTCTCGGCCGACCCGCTGGACTCGGCGAGGATCCGGCCGCAGAGCGTGTCGATCGTCGGTGCCACGCCGGCACGCACCTGACGGGGCCGCAGGAGCCGGCCGTGCCGGGTCGGTGCCGACCGGAGCTGGTCGACGTGACCCCCGGGCCAGCGTGCCGTCACGCAGGCGTAGAGCAGCTTGCCGACCGCCTGCACGTCGCGGCGCTCGTTGTCGAGCAGTCCCTCACCGGTGTCGCCCTGGCCGACCGGGGCGAGGGCGGTCGCGACCCCGAGTCCGACGATGCGGACCGCGCCGGACTCCTTCAGCAGGACCTGGTGCGGCGTGAGACGCCGGTGGTACATGCCCTTCGCGTGGGCGTGCGCCAGTGCCTCGGCGACGTCGGCCACGACCTGCGCCGAACGGCGACTCGGCATGGGGGACTGGGCGAGGACCTGGTCGAGCGGCATCGCACGGGCCCACTCGCGCACCACGACGTCGTGGCCCAGCTCGCCGGTGACGAGGTCGAGCACGCGCAGGAACCGCGGGTCCGAGACGACGGTGGAGCGACGTGCCGCCTCCAGGAAGTCCGCGGCGCGGGCGTCGTCGCTGGGGAGCATCTCGAGGCCGACGTTGCGCTTCAGCAGGGTGTCGTGGGCCCGCCAGGTGGTCGCCCCGAGGCGGTCGGTGACGAGGTCCTGCAGCACGTACCGGCCGTCGAGCACGTCGCCCGAGACCAGCGTCCGTCGCTCCGTCATGTCCGCCTCTCCTCGCCTGCCCCCATCGTAGGAGGCCGGAGGTGGCACGCGTGGCCCGTCATCGACGGCGCAGGACGGTGGTCAGCACGTGGCGGACCTCCTCGAGCCGCACGGCCGTGGCGGCGCCGACGAACGTGGCCGCTCCGACGGCTCCGGCGCCGGCGAGCACCAGCAGGGACCCGACCGGGGTGTCGGCACGGACTCCCGCCGTCGACAGGCCCCAGCGGGCGGCCAGCATGAGCACGGCGGTGACCAGCAGTGCCAGGGCGAGCCGCACGAAGAAGCGCAGCGTCTCGGCGTCGACGACCGGCGCGACGGAGCGCGAGAAGACCACGAGCGCGACGACCGCACCCACCAGGTAGGCGATCCCGTAGGCGAGGGCCAGCATCTGGGCCACCCGCCCCGGCTCGACCAGCGACGTCAGCAGCACGGCGGCCGCGATGTTCGTCGCCGCGACGGCGACCTGGATGAAGAACGGGGTACGGGTGTTCTCCGCGGCGTAGAACCCGCGCAGCACCACGAAGTGCACGCAGAAGGCCACCATGGCGGGGGCGAAGGCCGCGATCGTCCAGCCGACGACCTCGGTGTCCCCGCGCAGGGTCGGGACGAAGCCGAGCACGCCCGCGGCCGGACCGCCGAGCACCGCGACGGCGAGGGCGATGGGCGCGATGATCGCCAGGGTGATCCGCAGCGTCCGTCCCAGCTCGCGCCCCATGCGTCGGTGCTCGCGATCGGCGGCCAGGGCCGACAGCGTCGGGATGACGGCCGTCGCGAGGGAGACGGTGATGACGCCGTGGGGCATCTGCGAGACGAGGAAGCCGATCTCGTAGACGGCCGTGCCGGCGCCGGTGACGCCCTCGAGCGCCGCGCGGGCCGTGCCGGCGTTGCCGAGGCGCTGGATGACGATGAAGGAGACCTGGTTGGCGACGATGAAGCCCAGCGTCCAGGCGCCGAGACGCAGCGTGTGACCGAGGCCCGTGCCGCGGAAGTCGAAGCGCAGCCGGATCCGGAACCCCGAGCGGCGCAGGAACGGCAGCAGCGTCAGCGTCTGGGCGACGATGCCGGCGGTGGACCCGAGTCCGAGCAGCAGCGCCTCGGACGTGGTGAAGCCGTCCTCGCCGTTGGACGTGCCGAAGACGACGATGTAGACGCCCAGCAGCGCGCACGCGACGGCGTTGTTGACCACCGGCGCCCACATCATCGGACCGAAGTAGCGGCGGGCGTTCAGGACCTGCCCGATGAGCACGAACGCCCCGTAGAAGAAGACCTGCGGCATGCACAGGGCCATGAGCAGCATGCCCGACTGGAGCTGGTCCGACAGCTCCGGCTCGAACAGCCTGCTGCTGAAGACGAGGCGGGACAGCAGCGGGATGAGCGCGATCAGCACCACGGTCGCGGTGAGCAGGGCGACGAGACCGAGCGTGATGATGCGGTGGGCGTAGGCGTCGCCCCCGTCGGCGTCGCGCTTCATCGCGCGGACCAGCTGTGGCACGAGCACGACGTTGAACAGGCCGCCGGCGACGAGGATGTAGACGGCGTTCGGGATCGTGTTGGCGATGTTGAAGAGGTCGGCGTTCAGCGCGATGCCGATCGTCGCGGCCAGCAGCACGAGCCGGACCAGGCCCGTCAGGCGCGAGACGATCGTGCCGAGGGCCATCCACATGCTCGCCCGGGCGACGTCGGACATCAGGTGGGCCTCCGGTCCGGTGCGTCGAGATCGGCGCCGCGGACCTGGCGTCGGCCCGTGGTGAAGCGGCGCAGCAGCGCCAGCACGACGAACACGGTGGCCGCGCCCATGGCGACCCACACGGCTGCACCGACGCGACTGGAGCGGACGTTGAAGACCGCCGGCTCGCCGAAGGTGGCGCCGTCGCCGGCCAGCAGGACGGCGCTGAAGGTCGACGAGCTCTGCTCGCCGACGTCGACGTTGACGGTCAGGGTGCGCCGCTCGCCGGCCTCGACCGTCACGGGATCGACGTCGGGCAGGCTGAGCCGGGGATTGGTGGAGCTCAGTCGCAACCCGACCTCGATGGCGTCGTCGGTGCCGTTGGTGACGGTGATCGGGAAGCTGCCCTCGGTGCTGGAGAGGGTGACCGCCGGCGGGCCCTCGACCGAGATCGAGGTGAGGTCCGAGCGGGCGGACCGGGCGAACGCGCGGGCTGTCGCGACGCCCTGGTCGGCGTGGTCGCGCCACGTGACGCTGACCAGCTCGGCGGCCCTCGCGGACCGGGTCTGGAGCAGGCGGGTGTCGTCGACCAGGAGCGCGGCCAGCGACGACGTCGCCTCCAGGGCCTGGGCGACGCTGCGGACCTGTGCCGGGTCGACGGGGGTGGCGCGGGTCTGCCCGGCGACGTCGCCGCGGTAGCCCGAGCGCGGACTCGTCATCAGGGTCTCGAGGTCGACCGGCCGCACGAAGTCCGGGTCGAAGGCGGCGGCGAGGTCGGCCGTGGCCGTCGTCGGGCCGGGGTCCCACGTCGGGTCGATGACGGCGACGGCGTCGGCGCGCGACGTGGCGCTCGCGGAGCGCTCGAGGGAGCTCAGGGCGGACTCGGCGAGCAGCCGCTGGCGCACGGTCGTGACGGTGCGCGCTCCTGGCAGTCCCTCGTCGAGACCGGACGCGACGAGCAGCGGGACCGGACCGGCGGTGGTGTCGGTGAGCAGCACCGAGCCGAGTCGCGGCTCCCAGTCCGGCAGCGCCGACCGCTGGACCATGACGGGACGCTCCCCGTCGCCGCGGACGGCGGCCAGGAGGGACTCCGTGACGCCGCCGGCCGTCGGCCAGGTGACCGTCCGCCCGCTCAGGCCGAACCGGTCGAGAGCCGTGATGGTGGCCCGGTCGACGGCGCCGGAGACGATCTCGCCGTCGTCGGCGCCGGCGAAGGCCAGCACGTCGGGGCGGGCGTAGCCGAGGACCCAGCACGTGACGCTGCGCCCGAGCTCGACGAGGTCGTCACGTGCCTGGGCGGCCGCGGCGCGCTGGGGGTCGGTCAGGGTGACGTCCTCGGGGAGCCGTCGGCCGTTCGCGAGGTCGTCGAGCGCCACGAGCAGGGCGGGGTCGACGACGACGGTGAGACCGGCCTCGGGCACCGACCGTGCCAGGTCGAGGAGACGGCGCAGCTGACCGCCGTCGGAGACCCGCTCGACGAGGTCGAGCGGCGCCACGTAGCCGGAGGTGGTGCGACGGTCGGGCATGACGAACGGCACCACGAGCCCGGTGGGGGTGGTGGTGCCCGCGTCCACCGACGGCAGGAAGGTCGTGGCGCGCCCGATCGCCGTGCCCGAGCGCGAGCCGTCCTCGGCCGTGCCGAGCAGCTGGACGCCTACCGGGTAGACCCCCTCGGCGCCGGTGATGTCGAGGACGTCGAACGGCACGCGGACGCGGAACGCGAGCGTGGCGCCGGGGGCGAGGGTGCCGAGCTCGTCGATGGACTCGAGGTCGACGCGGCGCTCGCCGGTGTAGGAGGTGCCGCTCTCGACCGCCGCGGTGATCTGCTGGCGGGTGGTGAACGGGGTCCGCGGGGCGACGAGGTAGGCCTGCACGCTCGTCCACTCCTGCTCGCCGCGGTTCGTGACGGTGCCGGAGAGGGTGACGGTGTCGCCGTCGGTGAGCACCGCAGGGGACAGTCCGGAGATCGTGACGTGGAGTCGGGGCTCCTGCGCCTCGGTGGCGGCCTGCGCCGGACCGGCGACGGCCAGCGCCACGAGGAGCGCCGCTGCCGCGAGCAGGGCGGCGCCCAGCCCTCTGCGCGGTGACGTCACTCGCACATCGTAGAGGGGCCGCCTCGGGCCCCGCGTAGACTCCGTGCCCGTGTCCGGTCCCGAAGCCACCGTCCTCGACGTGAGCGCCCTGCTCACGCGCCACGAGGTGCTGCGCGAGCTGGGCGAGCGCTTCGAGGCCGCCGGGCACGAGCTGGCGCTCGTCGGCGGTCCGGTCCGCGACGCGCTGCTCGGTCGCGCCGTCTCCGACCTCGACCTGGCGACGTCGGCCAGGCCGGAGCAGGTGGAGTCGTTGGTGTCCGGGTGGGCCGACGCCGTGTGGGACGTGGGACGTGAGTTCGGCACGATCGGCCTGCGCAAGGGCGACGACACCGTCGAGATCACGACCTACCGCACCGACGCCTACGACCAGGACTCCCGCAAGCCGACGGTCGCCTTCGGCGACACGCTCGAGGCGGACCTCTCGCGTCGCGACTTCACGGTGAACGCGCTCGCGGTGCGCCTGCCCGGTGGGGAGTTCGTGGACGCCTTCGGCGGCATCCCCGACCTCGCGGTCGGGCGGCTGCGCACACCGGTCGGCGCGGAGCAGTCCTTCGACGACGACCCGTTGCGGATGATGCGCGCCGCGCGGTTCGTCGCGCAGCTGGGGTTCACCCCCTCCGACGACGTCGTGGCCGCCATGACCGCGATGGCCGACCGGCTCGAGATCGTCTCCGCCGAGCGGGTGCGCGAGGAGCTCGTCAAGCTGGTCTGCGGTGCCCACCCGGTGGCGGGGCTGCGCCTGCTCGTGGAGACCGGTCTGGCCGAGCGGGTGCTGCCCGAGCTGCCTGCCCTCCGGCTCGAGCGCGACGAGCACCACCGGCACAAGGACGTCTACGAGCACTCCCTGACGGTGCTCGAGCAGTCCATCGACCTCGAGCACCGGCTCGCCGGTGACGACCAGCCCGCACCGGCGGACTTCGTGGTGCGGTTCGCCGCGCTCATGCACGACGTGGGCAAGCCGCGGACGCGTCGCTTCGAGGACGACGGGACCGTCACCTTCCACCACCACGACGTCGTCGGCGCCAAGATGACCCGCAAGCGGATGCGCGCGCTGCGGTTCAGCAACGACGTCACGGACGCGGTGTGCCTGCTCGTGGAGCTGCACCTGCGCTTCCACGGCTACGGCACGGGCCAGTGGACCGACTCCGCGGTCCGGCGCTACGTCCGCGACGCGGGCGACCAGCTGGAGCGTCTGCACATCCTCACCCGTGCCGACTGCACGACGCGCAACAAGCGCAAGGCCGCGCGCCTGCAGCGCACCTACGACGACCTCGAACGACGCATCGCCGAGCTGTCCGAGGCCGAGGAGCTCGCCTCGATCCGTCCCGACCTCGACGGGAACCGGATCATGGAAGTTCTCGGCATCGGTCCGGGCCGCGAGGTCGGCGAGGCGTACCGCTTCTTGCTGGACCAGCGCATGGAGCACGGTCCCCTGGGCGAGGACGCCGCCGCGGACCTCCTGCGGACGTGGTGGGCCGCCCGGTCCTGACCACCGCCTCGATGATTCCCAAGAATTCATGGGAATCGGGGCGACGTGCCTGACTTGGCACGGCTTCGTGGCGCTTGTCGGGTGTTGCGACCCGACCCTAGTGGGGGTATTCCGTGCTGGGCTGACGATTCCCATGAATTCATGGGAATCTGGTGGACGGACCACAGCGGTCCGCCCGTAGAGGAGGACCCCGATGGCCGGTGGACTGGTGGCACTGCTGGACGACATCGCGGCGCTGACGCGTCTCGCGGCGGCCTCGGCCGACGACGTGGGTGCGGCGGCCGGCCGGGCGAGCGCCAAGGCGGCCGGAGTCATCGTCGACGACGCCGCCGTCACGCCGCGCTACGTCCAGGGTCTGGCGCCGGAGCGGGAGCTGTCCGTCGTGGCGCGCATCGCGAAGGGCTCGTTGCGCAACAAGCTGCTCTTCATCCTCCCGGCCCTGCTGCTGCTCAGCCAGTTCCTGCCGTGGGTGCTGACGCCGCTGCTGATGCTCGGCGGCGCCTATCTGTGCTTCGAGGGCGCGGAGAAGATCTGGGAGAAGGTCGCCGGGCACGAGAAGCAGGAGGTCCCGATGTCGGCGATGGGTTCCGAGCGCGAGGACCAGGTCGTCAGCGGTGCCGTGCGCACCGACTTCATCCTGTCGGCGGAGATCATGGTCATCTCCCTCAACGAGGTGGCCGCCGAGACCTTCTGGTCGCGCGCCGTCATCCTGGCCGTCGTGGCCCTCGGGATCACGGTGCTCGTGTACGGGGTGGTCGCGCTGATCGTGAAGACCGACGACGTCGGGCTCGCCCTGGCGGAGCGCTCGTCGACGGTGGCGCAGAAGGTCGGGCGCTTCCTGGTGCGGGCGATGCCGAAGGTCCTGTGGCTGCTGACCGTCGTGGGCGTCGCGGCGATGCTGTGGGTCGGCGGGCACATCCTGCTCGTCGGGATGGACGAGCTCGGGGTGCCGTGGATCTACGACGCCGTCCATCATCTCGAGGAGGCCGTCGCGGGCGCGATCGGCGTCGCCGAGGGCCTGTGGACCTGGCTCACCAACACGGCCGTCTCCGCCCTGCTCGGCCTGGCCGTCGGTGCGGTCGTCGTCGCCGCCCTGCACCTCCTGCCCCGCCGCCGAGCCGCCCACTGATCGTTCCTGCCACCGTCGGAAGCAACCCATGGTCGAGGCCGGGAAACCTGGAGAGAGACGGATTCCCAGGAGACCCTGGGAATCGGGCGTTCGCGGCGCGACGACGAAGGGGCCCGGCGAGCGATGCTCACCGGGCCCCTCGTCGTGGACCCGAGGGTCCACTCGCTCATCTCACTGCAGGCTGAAGCAGGGCGCCGAGAAGTCGTACGCCTCGGCCGTCGGGCCCACGGTCAGGTCCTGCTCGATGGAGACGCCGCTGGGGGCGTCCTGGTCGACCGTGCTGATGACGCTGGCACGGTAGGCGGCCTCGTTCGGGTCACCGGTGGTCTGGCCGGCCTCCGGGGGCAGCATGCCCTCGTAGTCGACCTCCTCCAGGTTCCCGGCGGCCTCGACGAGCGACTCGCGAGTGATCTCGCCGCTCTCGGCAGCCTGCTCGAGCGCGGCCAGCAGGCCGTAGCTCCACACCCAGCCGGCGGTGTAGCCGTCGGACGGCGTGACGTCGCCGATGGCCTCACGCATGGCCTCGTGGCCGGGCGTGTCGGTGCCGAACGGACCCCACGGTCCGGCCTGCGCGTACAGCGCCTCGAGCGCCGGTGCCGCAGCGGACTGCAGCAGCGCCGGGTTCCAGGTCGGGCTGGAGCCGACGAACTGGCCCTCGAAGCCCTGCGCGGCGGTGCCGCCGACGATCGCGGCCATCTCGGCCGGACCGGTGGAGACGACGACGAGGTCGGGCTCCTCGCGCAGGATCGACGCGACCGTCTCGGCCTGCTGGTCCTGGCCCGGGGGCGCCTTGATCTCGACATACTCCAGGCCGTTGGCCTCGGCAGCGGCCTCGACGCCGGCCGCGGCGTCTCCGCCGTAGTCGTTGTCGTAGCCGACGGCGACGACCTTGTCGCCGACGCCGCGGTTCTCCACGGCCCAGTCGACGCCGTTCATGGCCTCGAAGCAGTAGTTGGCGCCGGCCTCGAGGATCTGGTCCTCGAACTCCCACGCCGAGTTCCACGACGCCGGGACGCCGATGACGTCGTCGGCCTTCATGTCCTCGAGGATCGCGAGGGTCTGCGACGACCCGAGCGTCTGGCCGAGGGCCAGGATGTCGTTGCGCATCTCCTGGTAGCGGCGGTTGTGCAGCTCGGGGTTGTACTCGGCGTCGGCGACGTTGTCCTCGATGTCGATGTCGTAGCCGCCGACGCCGCCGTTCTCGTTGACGCGCTGCCAGAAGGCCTTCTGCGCGTCGGTGATCGGGACGGCGAGCGGCGCGAACGGACCGCGCGTGAGGTCGGAGATCGCGCCCAGGTAGATGCAGCCGTTGTCCTCGTTGACGGCGTTGGGGCAGGGGTCGTCGCTGATGCCGGCAGCGGCTCCGTCGCCGCCACCGTCGCCGCCGCGGCAGCCGGTCAGCACGAGGGCCACGACGGCGGCACCCACGCCGGCTCGCAGCACGTGTCGGTTGATGGTCATGATGTTCCTCTCGGGTCCAGGCACGGGGTCGTGCCATGGGGGGATGGACGAAGGGACGTCCGGGGCAGCGGGGTCAATAGGAGAACGGCCACCCCTTCCAGTAGTTGCGTATCCGCATCCAGATGCCGAACAGGCCGCGCGGCTCGAAGATGAGGAAGCCGATGATGAGGGCGCCGTAGAGCACGCCCTCGAGCTGGAAGACCGTCAGCAGCCCGCCGCCCTGGGCGGACTCGCTGATGCCGGGCAGGACGTGCGCGATCTCGGCCGCGATGTTGGGCAGCGCGGTGATGAACAACGCGCCCATGATGGCGCCGGAGATGGTGGCGACGCCGCCGATGAGGATCATGGCGAGGTACTGGACGCTGAGCAGCAACCCGAACGCCGCCGGCTCGAAGACGCCGATGACGGCGTAGTAGAGCGCCCCGGTGACGCCGGCGAAGAAGGAGCTCATCGCGAACGCCATGACCTTGTACTTCGTCAGGTCGACGCCGATGACGGCGGCGGCGACGTCGCGGTCGCGGATGGCGGAGAAGGCCCGGCCGACGCCGGAGCGGGCGATGTTGCGTCCGATGATCGCGAAGATGATGAGGAAGACCAGGGCGAGGAAGAACTGCTTCTGGTTGCGGCTGAGCTCGACGCCGAGCCAGACGCCGCTGGTCGCGAAGTCGATGCCGAACAGCTCCAGCGCGGGGCCTCGGCGGCCGACGCCGGAGCCGCCGGTCCAGTCGCGGGCGTTGCGGAAGACGTGGTCGCCGAGGAAGACCAGGCCGAGGGTGACGATGGCCAGGTAGAGACCGCGCAGGCGTACCGCGACGGGCCCGACGATCAGGCCGGCGATCGCGGCGACGACGCCCGCGGCGGGCAGCCAGATCCACATCGGCAGCCCGTATCCGACGACGGGGCCGTCGGGGTTGCCGCCGAGGATCGCTCCGGTGTAGGCGCCGACGCCGATGAAGAACGCGTGCCCGAGGGAGACCTGCCCGGCGTAGCCGGTGACGAGGTTGAGCCCGATGGCGCCGACGGCCGCGATCATGCCGAGCGTGAGCACGAGCAGGATGTCGTCGGCGGCGGCGAAGGGGACCATCGCGGCGGCGAGGACCAGCGTGCCGACGGCGATCTTCTTGGCGTTGGTGTTGAGCAGCGCCATGTCCTGGGAGTAGGCGGTGCGGGCGAGGGGCCGGCGGCGCAGGGTCGCGGTCATGCGGTCACGTCCTCGTGAGCGGTGGGGAGGGGGCGGGGTCCGGTGGTGCTCATACGCGCTCCACCTCCCGTGTCCCGAAGATTCCGTACGGTCTGACCAGCAGCACCAGGAACATCAGCGCGTAGGGGACGACGAGGGAGAAGTTCGTGCCGAGCCACGGCGCGTACGACGGCTGGTAGACCGCGAAGATCGACTCGGTGATGCCGACGAGCAGACCGCCGACGACGGCGCCGGGGATGCTGTCGAGGCCGCCGATGATGATGGCGGGCAGCGCCTTGAGGGCGATGGTCCAGGTGTTCTGGTCCATGCCGGCCGCGCCGGAGGCGACGAACGTCCCGGCGATGGCGGCGAGCCCGCCGGCGATGGCCCAGGCGAGGGCGAAGATCGCGCCCACGCGGATGCCCTGGGCGAGGGCCGTCTCTTGGTCGATGGCGGTGGCCCGCATGGCCAGGCCGGCCCGCGAGTAGCGGAAGAACAGCGTCAGCGCGACGACGGTGACCACGGTGACGGCGATCAGCCCGAGGCGCTGCTGGGAGATGGAGACCCCGAACGCGGAGTAGCGGTCGCCGCCGTTGGGGTAGGCGACGATGCGCGACTGGGAGCCGATGTAGCGGTTGGCGAGGACGCGCAGCACGATGTCGACACCGATGGTGATGATCGCGAGGGTGAAGACCGGCTTGCCGATCATGGGCCGCAGCGCGACCCTCTCGACGAGCATGCCGACGACGGCACCGGCGACGATCGCGAAGGCGAGGCCGATCCAGAACGGCAGGCCGAACTCGCGCGTGAAGTGGTAGGTGAACAGTCCACCGACGGTCATCAACGCCGGCTGGGCGAAGCTGATCACCTTGGTGGCCTTGTAGATCATCACGTAGCCGAGGGCGAGCAGGGCGTAGATGGAGCCCTGGCCGAAGCCGTTGACGAGGGCTTGGACGAAGTCGGTCATCAGCGGGTTCCCGATCCCTGGGCGGCGGTGGGGGCGTACATCTGCTCGATGACGTCCTCGAACTGGGCGGTGACGGCCGAGCGGCGGACCTTCTGGGTCGCGGTCAGCTCGCCTTCGTCGTGGTCGAGCTCCTTGGGCAGCAGGGCGAAGTTCTTGATCGTCTCGACGGCGGCGAACTTGGTGTTCGTCTCTTCGACGACCTTCTGCACGAGCTCGCGCACCTCGGGCTTCTCGGCGAGGTCGCGGTAGGTCGTGAAGGCAAGCTTGCGCTTCTGGGCCCAGTTGCCGACGGTGTCGAGCTCGATGCCGATGAGGGCGGTGAGGAACTTGCGCCGGTCGCCGATGACGAGCGCCTCCTTGATGTACGGGGAGGCCTTGAGGCTGTTCTCGATCTCGCTGGGGGAGATGTTCTTGCCGCCGGCGGTGATGATGATGTCCTTGAGCCGGTCGGTGATGCGCACGTGCGTGCCGTCGACCCACTCGCCGACGTCGCCGGTGTGCAGCCAGCCGTCGGCGTCGATGGTCGAGGCGGTGGCCTCGGGGTTGCGCCAGTAGCCGGCGAAGGTGCCGGGGTGGCGGGTGAGGATCTCGCCGGTCTCCTCGTCGATGCGCAGCTCGATGCCGGGCTGCGGCTCCCCGACGGTGCCGACGCGCACCCGTCCGCTCATGTTGGCGGTGGCGATGGCGCTGTTCTCGGTCATGCCGTAGACCTCGTGCATCCGCAGGCCCAGTCCCATGAAGAACTCCAGCACCTCCGGCGCGATGGGCGCGGCGCCCGACGCGGCGTAGCGCACCCGCGAGAGTCCCATCCGCTCGCGCAGCGCGCGGTACAGGAAGACCCACCCGATGCCGTAGGCGACGCGGGTGCCGAGGGTGTGGTTGCCCTGGTTGGCCACCAGGGTCTTGCCGATCCAGGCGGCGACCTTCATCCAGAGCCCGAAGTTGGCCCGCTTGAGGCGGGACGCGCCGCTCATGCGGATGTGGACGCCGGCGACGATCTTCTCCCAGATGCGGGGGACGCCGAACAGCATCGTCGGCTGGATCTCGCGCAGCGCCTGCTGGACGGTGTCGATGGACTCGGCGAAGTTCACCTGCACGCCGCTGGCGGCGTTGAACCAGACGGTGAAGAGCCGTTCGGCGACGTGGCACAGCGGCAGGTAGCTGACGGCGAGGTCGTCGTCGCTGGGCTTGGGCGAGGCGAACGCCTCGTTGTTCTGCAGGAAGTCGACGACGTACTCGATGTTGCCCATCGAGAGCATCGCGCCCTTGGGCGGTCCGGTGGTGCCGGAGGTGTAGACGAGCGTGGCGAGGTCGTCGGGCTGGACGGACTCGAGCCGCTCGGTGACGGCGTCGGGGTTCTGCTCGCGGTGGCGGCGCCCGAGGTCGGTGAAGTCGTCCCACGACATGAGGCGGGGGTCGTCGTAGCGTCCGGTGATGCCGCGGGGGTCGATGTAGACGACGCGGGTCAGGTCGGGGAGGTCGTCGATGATCTCGAGGGCCTTGTCGACCTGCTCCTGGTCCTCGGCGATCAGCAGGCTGGAGCCGGAGTCCTTGAGGACGTGCAGCACCTCGGGGGCCGGGTTCGTGGGGTAGAGCCCGACGGTCGCGGCGCGGACGGCGGTGATGCCGATGTCGCAGAAGAGCCACTCGCGGCGGTTCTCGCTGTGGACGGCGACGCGGTCGCCGACCTCGATGCCGAGGGCGAGCAGACCGTGGGCGACGACGAGGGAGGCGTCCCAGTAGTCGGCCCAGGTGACCTCCTCCCACAGGCCGAGGTTCTTCTCGCGCATGGCGACGGTGGTGGGGGTGGTGCGGGCGCGTTCGCGGATGCGCAGCGGCAGGCTGCCGGCCGCGATGGGGCGGTCGTTCATGCGGAAATCTCCTCGTCACCGACGCCGAGGTAGGCGCGGATGACCTCGGGGTGGTCCTGCACCTCGGCGGGCAGGCCGGTGGTCAGGGGCTTGCCGAAGTCCATCGCCATGACGCGGTCGGCGAGGTCCATGACCAGGCCCATGTCGTGCTCGACGAGGATCATGGCGATGCCGAGCTCGCTGCGGACGTCGAGGATGAACCGGGCCATGTCCTCGGTCTCCTCGCCGTTCATGCCGGCGACGGGTTCGTCGAGCAGCAGCAGCTCGGGGTCCATGGCGAGGGCGCGGCCGAGCTCGATGCGCTTCTGGATGCCGTAGGGAAGCATGCCGACGGGCAGCATCCGGTAGGCCTCGATCTCGAGGAAGTCGATGATCTCCTCGACGCGGCGCCGGTTGCGGATCTCGGCCTTGGAGGCGCGTCCGAGGCGGGCGATCGCCGACGGCCACCCGTAGCCGAGGTGTCCGTGGCGTCCCAGCATGAGGTTGTCGACGACGTCGAGGTTCTCGAACAGCTCGATGTTCTGGAAGGTGCGCGCCATGCCGAGTCCGGCGATCTTGTGCGGGCGCATGCCGACGATGTCCTGGCCGTTGAACGTCACGCGCCCCTTCTGGGGGCGGTAGACGCCGGAGAGGACGTTGAAGATGGACGTCTTGCCGGCGCCGTTGGGGCCGATGACGGCGAACAGCTCACCGGCCTGGACCTCGAAGTCGACGCCCTGCAGGGCCTTGACCCCGGCGAAGCCGAGCTCGACGCCCTCGAGCGTCACGACGGTCTCGCTCATCGTGCTCCTCCTGAGGTTGGAGACGGGGTGGGGTGGGTGGTGCAGGGACGACATCTCACGCCCGCGTGCCGGTGGACCCGGTCACGTCCGTGGGGCGAAGAGTTCATGTGTCCGAGCTCGGCCGCTCCGCGCCCGATCACGACAGCCACCGCTTGCGTCGCTTGTAGTGCTTGACGTCGCGGTAGGACGTGGCGAGCTCGCCGCGGCCGAGGTAGAAGTCGCGGATGTCGTCGTCGTCGAGGAGCTCGGCGGCGGGCTTGTCCATGACGATCTTGCCGTGCTCCATGACGTAGCCGTGCGTGGCGATGGACAGGGCCATGGTGGCGTTCTGCTCGACGAGCAGGACGGTGGTCCCGCGCTGGTTGATCTCGACGATGATGTCCTTGATCTGCTGGACGATGCGCGGCGCGAGGCCGAGGCTGGGCTCGTCGAGGAGCAGGTAGTCGGGCTTGGCGACGAGGGCCCGGCCCATGGCGAGCATCTGCTGCTCGCCGCCGGAGAGGTAGCCGGCGGTCTTCTTGCGACGTTCGGCGAGGACGGGGAAGAGGTCGTAGACCTCCTCGATCGCCTCCCCGAGTCCGCCGGAGCGCGTGTGGCCGCCGACGCGCAGGTTCTCCTCGACGGTGAACTCGCCGAAGACGCGACGACCCTCGAGTACCTGGCCGAGGCCGGCGGCGACGATCTTGGGCGCGTCGAGCGTGTGCAGGGGCTTGTCGTCGAGAGTGACCTGGCCCTTGGTGATGGCGCCGTCGTGGACGTCCAGCAGTCCCGAGACGGCGCGCAGGAGCGTCGTCTTGCCGGCGCCGTTGGCGCCGAGGAGGGCCACGATGGAGCCCTTGGGAACCTGCAGGCTGACGCCCCGCAGCACGAGGATGACGTCGTTGTAGACGACCTCCACGTTCTTGACCGACAGCACGATGGTCCTCTCCGCCGATGAATGGGTTGCGACGGACCGTAGTGCATGATCTGGGTCACAAGCAATTGTCACCCCCAGTGCAGATACCGTGCCGACGTCATGGCATGGACGTGCCATGATGCTGCGGCGAGGAGGTCGTTCGATGCGTGGACCGACACCGGATCCGCCGGACCTGCGGCGTGCCCGGAGCGACGGTCGTGCCGAGCGTCGGCTGCGGACCCAGCGGGCTATCGTCGACGCCCACACCGAGCTCCTGCGCGCCGGCGAGATGCGGCCGACGGCGGCGCGGGTGGCGGAGCGGGCGGGTGTGTCGGTGCGGACGCTGTGGGCGGCCTTCGGCGACATGGAGGGGCTGCTGCGCGCGACGACCGAGTTCTGGTTGGCGGCCGACGACGAGCTGCGGGCCCACATCGACCCGACGCTCCCGCTGGTGGAGCGGATCGAGCGGTTCTGCGAGGAGCGGGCCCGCCGGTTGGAGAACATCTCCCCGGCGGCGCGGGCGGCGGCGCTCATGGAGGTCGACTCCGAGGCGCTGCGCGAGAGCCGACGCGGACACGTCGGTCGCGTCCTCCACGAGGTGGAGCGGACCTTCGGGCCGGAGCTCGACGCGTGCCCGGACCGCGAGGCCGCGTTCGACGCGCTCGTCGCGGCGACGAGCTGGAGCTCGTGGTCGATGCTGCGCGACGACCTCGGGCGCGACGCGTCGGCGTCGCGGGCCGCGATGGTGTGCGCTGTGGCCTCGATCCTGACGGCTAGGGTGGGTGGGTGATCGACGCCCGCCTGTTGAGAGATGATCCGGAGTTCCTGCGAGAGGCCCAGCGGCGACGGGGCGAGTCCACGGACGTCGTCGACGCGTTGATCGAGGCCGACCAGCGTCGTCGGTCCGCGATCGCCGCGTTCGAGCAGGCTCGCTCGCAGCAGAAGGAGCTCGGCAAGCAGATTCCGAGGGCCCAGGGCGAGGAGAAGCAGGAGCTGCTCGCGCGGACCAAGGAGCTCAGCGCGCAGGTCAAGGCCGCCGAGGCCGAGCAGGGCGAGGCGGGCGAGCGCTTCACCGAGCTGCTGAAGGCCCTGCCCAACCCGGCGTCGCCGCAGGCCCCGCCCGGTGGGGAGGACGACTTCGTCGTGCTCGAGACCGTCGGCACGCCGCGGGACTTCGCCGCGGAGGGCTTCGCGCCGCAGGACCACCTCGACATCGGCCGACGTCTCGGCGCGTTCGACATCGAGCGGGGCGTGAAGGTCAGCGGCTCGCGCTTCTACTTCCTGACCGGCGTGGGTGCGCAGCTGGAGCTCGCGCTGACGCAGCTGGCGATGAGCCGCGCCGCCGAGTGGGGCTTCACGCCGATGATCACCCCGGCCCTGGTGCGTCCGCAGGCCATGGAGGGCACCGGCTTCCTCGGCCAGGCGGCCGACGACGTCTACCACCTCGAGCGCGACGACCTCTACCTCGTCGGCACGTCGGAGGTCGCGCTGGCGGCGTTCCACTCCGACGAGATCCTCGAGGGTGACGTCCCCAAGCGCTACGCGGCGTTCAGCCCGTGCTTCCGGCGCGAGGCCGGCTCGCACGGCAAGGACACCCGCGGCATCTTCCGCGTCCACTGGTTCGACAAGGTCGAGATGTTCGTCTACACGACGCTCGAGGAGTCCGAGGCCGAGCACGAGCGCCTGCTGGGCTGGGAGAAGCAGTGGCTCGACGACCTCGAGGTCCCGTACCGCGTCATCGACGTCGCGGCCGGCGACCTCGGTCTGTCGGCGGTGCGCAAGTTCGACTGCGAGGCGTGGATCCCGTCGCAGGAGCGCTACCGGGAGGTCTCGTCGGCCTCGAACTGCACGCAGTTCCAGGCGCGGCGACTCGACTCCCGGCTGCGTACCGGGGACGGCACCGTTGCGGCCGCCACCCTCAACGGCACGCTGTGCGCCATGACGCGCACGATCATCGCGCTGCTGGAGAACGGGCAGCAGGCCGACGGATCGGTGCGGCTGCCCGCGGTGCTGCACCCGTTCCTCGGCGAGGTCCTGGAGCCGGTCGCGTGACCTCTTCCAGCTGGCGGCCGCGGCTGGCGGCGCTCGACGTCGACGGCACGCTGGTCGACTGGGACAACCGGATGACCGACGCGGTGCGTGAGACGGTGCGTGAGCTGGCCGACTCCGGCGTGGAGATCGTGATCTCCACGGGGCGGGCGATCCCCGGCGTCATGGACGCGGCGGCGAAGCTCGGCATCGAGTCGGGCATCGCGGTGGCGAGCAACGGCGCGGTGGTGCACACGTACTCGCCGGTCGACGTCGTCCACACGGTCACCTTCGACGCGTCGGAGGCGGTGCGGCGCGTGCTGGAGCACGTGCCGGAGGCGCTCGTGGCGGTGGAGGAGATCGGGGTCGGCTACCGGGTGAACGCCCCGTTCCCGGACTGGGAGATCGATGGCACCGTGACGATCGAGGACGTCGACGCGCTGGTGGCCGAGCCGGTCACCCGCGTCATCATCCGCGCGGTCGATCACGACCCCGAGGAGTTCGGCGACCTCGTGCACGGTCTCGGCCTGGCGGAGGTCAACTACAACATCGGCTACACCGCGTGGCTCGACATCGCGCCGCAGGGCGTGTCCAAGGCGTCGGGCCTGGAGGTCGTGTGCGGGCGGCTCGGCATCGAGCGGGCCGACGTCCTCGCGGTCGGCGACGGCATGAACGACTACGACATGCTGCAGTGGGCCGGGCGCGGCGTCGCGATGGGTCAGGGCTCGCAGGAGCTGAAGGCCGTCGCCGACGACGTCACGGGCACCGTCGACGACGACGGTCTCGTCACCGAGCTGCGCCGCTGGCTCTGAGGGCTCAGGCGACCTGACCGGCCTCGAGCGCGTCGAACGCGTCGAGGACCTCCTCGACCGACGGGATGCGCCGCTGCACGGGCTCGGCGAGCTGTGCCTCGTCGGCGGCCTCGCGGGCGCGGCGCAGGTGGCGCTTGACGGTGGAGGTGGAGCAGCCGAGCCGCTCGGCGAGCTGCTGGCAGGTGTCGTTCGGGTGTGCCTGGCGGGCCGCGACGACGGCCTCGTGGCTCACGGGCCCTCCGCCGAGCCGCGCGCTGCCGAACGGCGCGAGCGTCGACTGGGTGACCTCGATGCCGAGGCTCTCGCGGATGGCCGCGCGGTCCGCCTCGGTGGTGCAGGCCACGAAGCCGGAGACGTCGACCTCGACGACCGCGCGGTACAGGCAGTCGACGAGCATCGGGCAGCCGGCGCAGCTGCGGCGCGCCACGGCGATGAGCTCGCGGGCAGGGGCGAGGGCGGTGCTGGAGTCGGCCGCGACGGCGGCGACCTCCTCGAACAGCTCAGGCTGGTGGGCACACGGCGGCACGGCCGCCTCCATCGCGATCGTCATGGGCTCCCTTCCCGGTCCGGTCACGCGTGCGATCAGACTAGAGGTACATGCCCCCGCTCGACGGTGGTTCGCTCGAAGTAGTCGAATCGTCACCTTCTGCGTGGGCGCCGCTGGGGAGGGCGAGCCGCATGTTCTGGAACTGCGCCTGGGCCTGCACCTGCTGGGCGTAGAGCGCGGCCTGGATGCCGTGGAACAGACCCTCGAGCCAGCCGACGAGCTGGGCCTGGGCGATGCGCAGCTCGGCGTCGGTGGGCGAGGCGGCGTCGAACGGCAGGGAGAGGCGGCGCAGCTCCTCGACGAGCTCGGGCGCGAGACCGTCCTCGAGCTCGGTGATCGACTGCTCGTGGATCTCGCGCAGGCGGGCGCGGCTGGCGTCGTCGAGCGGCGCCGACTTCACCTCCTCGAGGAGCTGGCGGATCATGCCGCCGATGCGCATGACCTTGGCGGGCTGCTCGACGAGGTCGGACAGCGGGCTGCGGCCGCCGGGGCCGCCCGGACCGCCCGTGGACGGCATGGGGACGGGGTGGCCGTCGGGGCCGATGACGCCGGGGCCGGTGGCGGCCGGGTCGGGCCGGGACTCGGAGGTGCTCATGACGCCACCCTACGAGCCGGGCCGTGGGGTGCAGGGCAGACCTCAGACGGTCAGCAGGACCTTGCCGGTGTGGCTGGACTCCTCGAGGATGCGGTGCGCGTCGCGGACGTCGTCGAGGCCGAGCCGGGCGTGCACGACGGGCCGGACGCGACCGTCGGCGACCATCGGCCACACGTGCCGGGTGGCGGCGGCGACGATCTCGGCCTTCTCCTCGACGGGTCGGGCTCGCAGCGACGTCGCGGTGACGCTCGCCCGCTTGGCGAGCAGCGCGCCGAGGTTCAGCTCGCCCTTGATCCCGCCCTGCAGGCCGATGACGACGAGGCGGCCGCCGGTGGCGAGGGCGGCGACGTTGCGCTGGAGGTACTTCGCGCCGACGATGTCGAGGACGACGTCGGGACGCATCGCGTGCTCCTTCAGCACGTCCACGAAGTCCTCGTCGCGGTAGCGGATCGCGACGTCGGCGCCGAGGTCGCGGCAGAAGGCCGCCTTGTCCTCGCTGCCGACCGTCACGGCGACGCGCGCGCCGAGCGCCTTCGCGACCTGGATGGCGGTGGTGCCGATGCCGCTGGCACCGCCGTGGACGAGCAGCGTCTCGCCCTCGGTCAGGCCCGCGGTCATGACGACGTTCGACCACACGGTCGCGACGGTCTCGATGAGCCCGGCGGCGTCGACGAGGTCGACGCCCTCGGGCGCCGGTGCCACCTGCCCGGCGGGCACGACGACCTGCTCGGCGTAGCCGCCGCCACTGAGCAGGCAGACGACCTCGTCGCCGACGGCCACGGACGTGACGTCCTCGCCGAGCGCCGCCACCCGTCCGGAGCACTCCAGCCCGAGGACGTCGGTGGCGCCGGGCGGCGGGTCGTAGTGGCCCTGGCGCTGCAGCAGGTCGGCCCGGTTGACCCCGGCGGCGACGACGTCGACGAGGACCTCCCCGGGGCCGGGCTCGGGACTCGGGCGGTCGACGACCTCGAGGGCGTCGGCGTCTCCGGGCGTCGGGACGATCACGGCTCGCATGGCCTCGAGGCTAGTCGGCGCCGGTGGTCCGTGCAGCCAGGCCCTTCGGGCCGGCGCGGGGGCCGCCGAGGGTCAGCAGCGCGAGGCCGGCGCCGAGGACGACGAGCCCGACGACGGCGGCCGCGTCGAGGCGTTCGCCGAGCAGTCCCACGCCGAGCGCGGTGGCGCCGAGCGGCTCGGCGAGCGTGAGGGTGGCGACGACGGCGGCTGGCAGCCGGGCGAGACCCCAGCCGAACAGCAGGTAGGCGACGGTGGTGGTGACGACCCCGAGCCAGACGACGAGGGCGAGCGCGCGGGCGTCGAGGATCCAGCCGGCACCCGCGACGAGCAGGGCGGGGACGGCGACGGCCGCCGCGACGCCGAACATCGCGCCCATCGTGGCCGCCGACGACCACGACCGGTCGAGCAGCTCCTTGCCGGCGACGGTGTACAGCGCGTAGGACAGTCCCGCCCCGACCGACCACGCCAGTCCCCACGCGAGGGTGAGGCCCCCGGCCACGCCGGCGACGAGCGCGACGCCGACGACGGCGAGCGCGGTGGCCACGAACCAGCGGGCGTCGGGCCGGCGCCGGCGCACCACCGCGTCGAGCACGCCGGTGGCCACGGGCGCCGAGCCGAGGGCGACGACGGTGCCGACCGCGACGCCCGCCGATGCGGTGCCGGCGAAGAAGGAGACCTGGTAGCCGAGGACGCCGGCGGCGCCCACCGCCACCCACACGGGCGTCGGCACGGCCGCCGCGGGCGCGGTCGCGTCGGCTGCACCCCTCGTCGACGTGCGGCGGTGTGCCGCGACTCCTGCCCACGCGGCGAGCAGCGCCCCGCCGAGCAGGATGCGGGCGAGTCCGACTTCCGCGGGCGACGCGTCGACGTCGGCGATCTCCTGCGCGGTGCCGGTCGTAGCGAAGCACAGGGCGGCCAGGAGGACGGCCAGGGCGGGCAGGCGCGTGCGCACGGGTGGGCGGCGGGTCAGTCGGACGTCGGCGCGGACGGGTCCCACGGCGTGTACCCGCGGGAGTCGTTCATCCGCTCGCGGACCTCGGCGAGCAGCTCGCGACGACGTCGGCCCACGGCGGTCAGCGACAGGCGGCGCTCGCCGTCGTCGGTCTGCAGGACCAGCTGGCCGTCGGCGGTGCGGACGCCGGTGACGTCGGCCCACAGGACCTTGAGGCGGCGGCTGCGCAGCCCGTGATCGTCGAGGCGCGCGACGACGGGTGGGCGCACCGCCATCAGGGCGGCGAAGACGAGCAGCACGACGGTCATGGTGCCGAGCACGCGCGAGGCCAGCACGAACGCGAGGAGGGCGGTCACGCTGGAGACGATCAGGACGACGCCGGACAGGACGGCGACGTGCGCGCGGTCGACGCGGTAGGTGCTCACGCAGAGGGGGCGGGATTCGAACCCGCGGCTGACATCACTGCCAGCGACCGCTTTCAAGGCGGTTCCGATCGGCCACTCCGGCACCCCTCCTCGGCGTCGACCGGGGGCCGGCGCCAGGTGCCATCCTCTCACCTTCGTCGGCGCTGCTACTTCAGCGGGGCGAGGCGCCCGGGCTCCTCGCGGTGCTCCGGGACGAGCGCCCGGGAGCGGCGTGCGCGCTGGCGGATCACCTGGCGGCGCAGGACGAGGCCGAGGCCCAGGCCGAGCACGACGGAGTACAGCGTCGACAGGGCGATGTAGGAGGGGAAGGCGCCCGGGGAGACGAGCGACGTCGTCATGACGCCGGTGCCGAGCACGGCGAACACCAGCACCCACCAGCCCTCGCGTCGCTGCGAGCGCAGGGAGACCCCGATGACGAGGGCGGGGAACCCGATGAACACCTCGACCGGTCGCGGCACCCCGCCGAAGGTCTGCCGCAGCCAGATGACGAGGTTGGTGACGCCGTCGACGATGATCTGTGAGCCGTGGGTGCGCACGAAGCTGGAGTAGGCGAGCAGCAGCACGACGAGCACGGCGACACCGATGAGGATGAGCACGTTCTGGCGGCCGAGCCCGTGCAGGCCGGCGCCGAGGTTCCACACGATGGAGATGGCGAGCGCGAGTGCGGCGGTGAGGACGACGAGGTTGAACCGCTGGTAGCTGACCGGCGCGTTCCACGCGGCGACGGCGACGGTCCCGCTGATCGCGATCGTGATCGCGATCGCGTACTCCTTGAAGATCGCGGCGACGGACTCGGCCGGGGTGGTGATGACGACGGCCCACACGGCGGCGAGCACGGCGGTGGTGACGGCGGCCGCCGAGACGAGCAGGGCCGCCTCGGTGGCGACGGCTCCGGCGGCGAGGAGGGTGGCTGCGACCGTCCAGATGCGCATGTGGCCGCCGGCGCGGTGGGTCAGGCCGATGCTGTAGGTGACGAGGAGGGCGGCGGCCGACGGCCGCAGCAGCCAGTCGGGGGCGTCGACGGCGACGACGGCGGTCGCGGCGCCGATGGTCGCGACGATGCCGATCGTGATGACCGCGAGCATCGCGGCGCGCGCGGCGCGCGGCGACTCGAGCCGGGGCCGGCGGACGGCCTGCTCGTAGTCGGCGGGGACGCTCGTGTCGAGGCGTCGCCGTCCGGGAGCGGTGGAGCTCATGCGTCGCGTCCTCCCGCGGCGTCGCCCATCCGGCGGTTCTGCAGCGACGGGTTGACGTCGCGGGCGCGCGTCAGGTCGTCGGCATCCAGTCGGGTCGTCACCAGGTCATCCTCTCCGGCTCCCCCCTCGGCCACGATAGAGCCGAGGGCGTCGACGACCAAGGAATGACCGGTGTAGCGGTCGCCACCCTGGGCCGCGGCGGCGACGGGGACGACGTTCTCGATGGCGCGCGCGGCGAGCAGCGTGCGCCAGTGGTGGAGCTTGCCGTCGCCGGCGACCCAGGCGGCGGGCGCGAGCAGCAGCTCGGCCCCACGGTCCACGAGGGCGCGGGCCAGCTCGGGGAAGCGCAGGTCGTAGCAGGTCATGAGGCCGACGGTCGTCGTCGCGCCGCCGCCGTGGGGGACGTCGACGGTGACGGGCTCGATGCTGCCGGCACGCAGCCGGTCGGACTCGCGGTAGCCGAAGGAGTCGTACAGGTGGATCTTGCGGTAGGTGGCACGCAGGTCGCCGCCCGGGCCCAGCACGACGAGCGTGTTCAGGGGCAGGTCGTCGGTGGTCTCGAACATCCCGGCGACGATCGTGGCGCGCAGCCGTCGTGCCTGCTCCGCGAGCAGCTGGACGAACGGGCCGTCGAGCGGCTCGGCGTGCGAGGCGAGGTCGTGCTCGGGCGACCCGAAGTCGTGCATCGACGCCTCCGGCAGCACGACGAGGTCGTGCGCGCCGGGCTCCAACGCCTCCAGCCGCTCGGTGACGAGCTCCCGGTTGGCCGCGGAGTCGACCGAAGCGGCGAGCTGGACGAGGGCGACACGCATCCGGCCATTGTGTCAGCCGGCGGCTGAGATTCCCCTGGGCCGTGGGGTGAGAACCCTCGCACGGGCTCAGGTGGTCCTCCCGGACACCTACGAGAAGGCCGGCCCCTGATCTGCGGCGACCCGGGGGACGTGCTCGGCAGGGCTGGATGGAACGGTGCGGCCGGTGGGCAGGATCCATCGAAGGACGTCATGTCCCTTCATGGAGTGATGGCGTCGGCATAGTGCCCACATGTTCGATCCGTTGGTCGCCCCGGTGGGCCACGGTTCTCGGTGGTCGAGATCGCATCTCTCCGCTGGCACCCGACACCCTGGGGCTCGGCAGACCCCGTCCCTGAATCTGATCGCCTTCGCCAGTGTCTCGGGGGCGAATCTGCCGACGTAGTCGTGAGCCAGGACGTCGCTCGTCATGGGATCGGTGATGAGGCGGTGCCAGAAGGTGTCGTCTGGGTCGAGGTCGGCCAAGATCCACGACGCCGGCACCGACCACTCGCCGTCGGAGGATTCAGCGTGGCCGTCGACGAGTCCGGTGAGGACGTCGGCCTCGATCGTGACCGCCACGTCGCCGGTGATGGTGGGGTGGTCGGTGGTCTCGCCGTGGGTGAGCCAGGAGACGTACAGGTCGGCGGTGCGCTGCGGGAGAGTCCGGTCGTCGTCTTCGCCCAAAGGAACGCGCGCTGCCCGGTCGAGGCGCTTCATGACGGCAGAGGCTTGGTGGGAGGGGAGGTAGGTCGAGAGCCAGGACATGCCGTCCTCGAGGTGGTGCAGCGAGACGTGCCGCTGCTCGCGGGCCTTCTCGGCCCGGTCGAGGGCCTCTTCGGGCTCGACGCGGGTGACGAACCGCTTGATCCAGGCCCGCAGCTCGGCGGTGGTGTGGGTGGTCGCGTAGGCGAGGGCTTTCTCGTCGAGCAGAGCCCACGACGACTCCCGCTCCAGCCGGTCCAATCCCGTGGAGATCTCGCGAACGCGGGCGGCATCGATGAGCCCCTCGGTGAACGCGGCCCAGCAGGTGGGCGCGTGGGCGACCATCCGGTCGGCGGTCGCAAGGCGGGACCAGACCTGGTTCTCCGAGAGGCCCATCGCCTGCCCGATCGTCATCGGGATCGCCGAGCGCTCCACGAGCTGTCGCATCGAGCCGTCGAGCCGACTGATGCGGGCCTCCTCGGCGTCGCGGAACGCGAGCATCGCGGAGTACTGGGCCGCCTCGGCCCGCGCCACGGCACGAGTCGCGGAGGTCATGGCCTCCTCGGAGGTAGCGGTCTCGATGTCCATGAATCAAACATACGCTCGACCGCCGACAGTCCATTTTCGCGGTGTGGCCAGTAAAAAGGGACATCCGATGGGCGTCGAGCTCTGGCCCTACCGGGGCGGCGTCCTGGATCGAGCGCTCGCTGGTGGCACCCGGGCGGAGCGAGCTCCGCCCGGGTTGTCCGAGTCTTCGCCAGCTGACTCTCTACCCGGGCGGCTTCTTGGCCCGCGCGATCGCGGGCCGAATGTGGCGGAGCGAGCTCCGCCCGGGTCGAGGCAGCTTTCACCAGCTGACTCTCTACCCGGGCGGCTTCCTCGCTTGCGTGATCGCGGGCCGAACGTGGCGGAGCGAGCTCCGCCCGGGTCGAGGCAGCTTTCACCAGCTGACTCTCTACCCGGGCGGCTCTCTCTTGCTTCTCCTGCAGAGGGCGGAGATGGAGGGATTTGAACCCTCGAGAGGTTTGAACCTCAACCCGCTTAGCAGGCGGGCGCACTAGGCCACTATGCGACATCTCCTTGCCACCGCCGCAGCGGCAACCGGTTCAGGATAGCGATCGACCCCGGCCCGCGTCGAAGCGGGCACGTCGCCGCACCACCCACACCGCGAGCGCCGCACCGATCGCCGCACCGACCGTGTTCGCGACGACGTCGCTGACCGTCCCGAACCGCTCCGGACGCAGCACCGTCTGCAACGTCTCGATCACCACCGACGTCCCGAACGCCACCACCACCTGCCCCAGGCGCGCACCGAACAACGTCACCGCGAACCACCCCAGCGGTGCGAACCCGGCGACGTTCGCGCCCACCTCGACGATCGCGTAGCTCGTGGGCGCCGAGATGCCGAGCGCCGCGGCAACCGTGCGGACGGGCCACCAGGCGGCGACGTCGAGACCGGAGTCGACGGTCGTCGGCCAGCCGACGATCAGCAGAAGCACCACCACGTAGCCCGCGGCGAGCAGGCGCTGGGCGGACGGCGGCATCGTTCGAGCCTGGACATTCCGGGCCACTCGGGACGCACGAACGGGCCAGAAGCGGACCGATCCCACGGCAGGATCGCGGCAGATGCGCCACGATGTGGGCCATGCGCGTCGACCATCTGCGGGCCGCCCACATGAGACCGCCGGGCTTCCCGGCCCTGCCTGCGCACGTGTTCGTGTGCCACACCGACGACGGGCTGGTCCTGGTCGACACGGGGTTCGGCACGGCCGACGTGCGCGAGCCGGACCGGCGGCTTGGGCCGATGCGGCGCCTGCTGCGGCCGGTCCTCGACGAGGGGTACACGGTGGTGCGCCAGCTGGAGGCCCGCGGGCTCGACCCGGCCGACGTGCGGCACATCGTGCTGACCCACCTCGACCTCGACCACGCGGGTGGTCTGAGCGACTTCCCCGACGCGGTCGTTCACACCACGGCGGACGAGCACGCGGCGGCGGTGACCGACCCGGACTTCCTGGACAAGCAGCGGTACCGGCCGGTGCAGTGGGAGCACGGGCCGAGGTTCCAGACGCACGCCGGACGGGGCGACGAGTGGCGGTTCGGGCTGACGGCCCACGAGGTGGTGCCGGGCATCGCACTCATCCCAATGCCGGGTCACTCGCGCGGGCACGCGGCAGTGGGGGTCGACGGTGACGGGACGACGATCGTCCACGCCGGCGACGCGGTCTTCGACGCCAGCCACGTCAGCGACACCGCCCCGGACGGGCAGCATCTGCGGCCGCTGCGACCGGTCCGGGTGTTCGAGCAGGTGGTGGGCCGCGACCGCCGCCGCATCGTCGCGAACCATCGCGAGCTGCGCCGCCTGGCGACGTTGCCCGACGTCCTGGTGGTGCCTGCGCACGACGCCCGGGTGACGGGCGCGCTCGTCGGCTGAGCAGGGTCGCGCGGAGTAGGCACCATCGATCCCACATCCGAGCCGCGAGAGCCGACGACACCCATCTTGTTGTGGGCGCCGGCAGCGAACAGCGTCAGGGAATAGATGGTGTTCCTACAGCGTTGCCGACTGCAACCACTTGATGGGCGCTCCCTGACTCGAGTCTCGCGCCCCGAGCCCAGCAGTCGATCGGAAGGACGCCTCGGTGACGTCGTCGCGCGCCCGGCAACGGATGACGTTCGCCGTCCTGACCCTCGCCGTCACGTCGTTCACGCTCCTGCAGTCGCTCATCATCCCGGTCCTGCCCCTCGTGCAGGAGCACTACGGCGTCAACCAGAACACCGTCACCTGGGTGGTCACCGCCTACCTGCTGTCGGCCTCCATCTGCACCCCGCTGCTCGGACGCTTCGGTGACGCGCTCGGCAAGAAGCGCATGCTCGTGCTCGTCCTCATCGCCCTCGCCGCCGGCTCCCTCATGGCCGCCCTCGCGCCCACCATCGGCTGGCTCATCGTCGCCCGCGTCATCCAGGGCATGGGCGGCGGCGTCCTGCCCCTGTCGTTCGGGATCATCCGCGACGAGTTCGAGGACCCCCGCCGAGGCAACGCGCTCAGCATCATCGCGTCGCTGGCCGCCGTCGGATTCGGTGTCGGCATCGTCGCCGGCGGCGCCATCGTCGACCTCCTCGGCTACGAGTGGCTCTTCTGGCTGCCCATGATCGTCACCGCCATCGCCGCCGCCGGTGCCGTGCTCGGCGTCCCCGAATCACCCGTCCGCACCCCCGGACGCATCCCCGCCCTGCCCGCCGTGCTCCTCGCCGGCTGGCTCACCAGCCTCCTGCTGCCCATCAGCCAAGGCACCGTGTGGGGATGGTCGTCGCCATGGGTCATCGGCCTGCTCGTCGCCGCCGTCGTCCTGTTCGCCACCTGGATCCGCGTCGAGCTGCGCGTCCCCGTTCCCCTCATCGACATGCGCATGATGCGACGCCGCGGCGTCTGGACCACCAACCTCGTCGCCGCCGGCGTCGGCTTCGGCATGTTCGCCGCCTTCGCCTTCCTGCCCCAGCTCCTGCAGACCCCCGCCAGCGCCGGCTACGGATTCGACGCCACCATCAGCGAGTCCGGCCGCCTCCTCGCACCCTCGGCCATCGCCTCCTTCCTCGTCGGGTTCGCCACCGCCGCCCTCATGCGACGCTTCGGCGCCCGCCTCGTCATCGTCACCGGCGCCCTGCTCAACGCCGCCGCCTTCGCCTCCATCGCCCTGTTCCACGACGCCACCTGGCAGCTCTACGCCGCCATCACCGTCCAGGGCGTCGGCGGCGGGCTCGTCTTCGCCAGCCTCGCCAACGTCGTCATCGCCTCCGTCCCCGCCCACCAGACCGGCGTCGCCAGCGGAATGAACGCCAACCTGCGCACCATCGGCGGATCCATCGGCTCCGCCGTCATGGCCGGCATCGTCACCGCCCAGCTCGGACCCACCGGCCTGCCCGTCGAACGCGGCTACACCATCGGGTTCCTCGTCCTCGCCCTCGCGATGTTCCTCGCCGCCATCGCCGCCACCCGCATTCCCGAGATCCGCCCCGACCGGCTCCTCGACGCGTCGCCCGACGACGAGCACGCCGACGTCGACAGCGCGGTGGACGGTGCAGTCGACGGGGCGGTCGACGCCGGGCTGGCCACTACTCCCGCCGGTCGCTGAGCTCCCTACGGCCAGCCGGGCCCGCGACCGCGGACCAGGCGCCGCCGTCTGCCGAACGGGGAGGGCTGCGTCCCTACATCGCAGGGGGACGTCTCCTGCTGCGGTGTGGTTGTGCACAGACTCTTGTCAATCGCATACACATTCGGTAATCTCGGGCCATGGAAATCGGGGTGGTCGTCGCGCAGCTGGACGAAGCACGCGCCGTGCTGGCCCAGCACCCCACCGACGCCGACGCTCTTCGTCAGCTGCAGCGCACCATCGACGTCCTCGAGACCGCCAAGGCCGAGATGGCGCACGCCATGGCCACCGCCGAGACGTTCAAGGACGACGGCTCCTCCTCCATGAAGACGTGGCTGCGCACGGAGCTGCGGCTCGACTCCGTCGACGCCCACCGCCTCCTCGCCGCCGGCCGCACCCTGCGCCAGGTGCCCGAGACCGTTCGCGACGCCGCCCGCACCGGCACGATCCGCCCCGGGCACGTCGCCTGGTTCGGCTACGCCCTCACCCACGTCGGACCCGACGTTGTCGGCGAACCCGTCATCACCCGGCTCCTCGCCGACACCGCCCGCGCCGCCGAACCCGCCCAGCTCAAGGCCGTCGTGCGCGAGCTGCGCGACCAGATCTTCCCCGAGGCGCTCGACGAGGCCTGGATCCGCGGCATGGACAAGCAAGACCTCCAGCTGTCGCCCGTCGGCGACCACGGCTGGGCCGTCACCGGCTTCCTGCCCATCGGACTCGGCGCCCAGCTGCACGCCGTCCTGCGCTCCCTCTCCGCACCCCGCGACGCCGACGACACCCGCACCGCCTCCCAGCGACGCCTCGACGGGCTCGAGACCCTCCTCACCGGTGTGCTCGAGCACGGCCTCCCCCAGGACCGCGGCGTCCGGCCCCACCTCGACGTCCTCGTCGACCACGACGAGCTCCGCAAGGTCGCCACCGACGACGCCTCCCTCACCGCCCCCGCCCAGCTCGCCGGCTTCGGGAGCGTCGGCCGACAGTTCCTCTCCGAGCTGCTCTGCGGCGCCGACCTCACCCCCATCCTCACCGGCGGCAAGGACGGAGTCCTCGACGTCGGCCGCACCCACCGCCTCGCCACACCACGCCAACGCCGCGCCGTCACCGCCCGGCAAGGCGGACAGTGCGCCGCCCCCGGATGCACCAACCCCGTCGTTCACCTCCACCACGTCGTCTGGTTCTCCCACGGCGGGCCGAGCGACCTCTCCAACTACATCGGCCTGTGCCCCGGGTGCCACCGCCTCGTCCACGCCGACCGGCTCCACATCGACCCCCGCACCCACGCCTTCACCCGGCCCTACCGGGCACCCCTGCGCAGCAACCCGTCCAGCTCCTGGCTCAGCAGACGACGAGCCCGCGACCGGCTCCGCCGCGCCCTGCCCCACCTCGTCAGACCACCGCGCTCGCCCGTGCCCGCCTGGCTCGAGGCGCTGCCCGCAGGGTGAACAGCGTCGGACGCTCGGAGCGACCTCGATACGAGAAGACCTGCTCCTGCGTATCGACACCCGGCCGCCCGCACCGTCGCCCGACCGTCAGCGCACGCACTAGCGTCAGAGCATGAGCGAGACCCCCGGATACCGGCACATCGTGCTGTTCCGCGTCCATGACGACGTCCCGGGCGCGACCGTCGACCACGCCCTCGACGTCCTCACCCGGCTGTGCACCCTGCCCGGTGCCACCCACGCCGACGTCACCCTCTCCGAGGACCGCCGCAAGGGCCGCGTCATCGTGCAGAACGTGCGCTTCGCCGACCGCGACGCGCTCGAGACCTTCCGCGCCCACCCGCGCCATGGTGAGGCCGGCGCCCTCATGCGCACCATCGCCGACTGGTGGGTCGGGGACTACCCCGAGCCGTCCGGTACCGTCACCGCACCCGACCTGACAAAGTGACTCTTTTCACTCAGCACATGAAAAATTCTTCAAGTCCGGTACGGTCGGTCCACCACTGCAGGTAACGAGAGGATTCCATCCCCATGGCAGATGTCGCCGCCGCGCTGGATGCAGCAGGGCTGACCAACACCCACGTCCGCGAGTACGTCGAGCACTGGGCCGCCATCACCGGCGCCTCGCGGGTCGAGGTCATCAACGCCTCCGACGACGACCGTCTCGTCCAGGAGTCCCTCGACGCCGGTGAGCTCCTGCCGGTCGGCAAGGGCCGTTACTACTCCCGCTCCTACTTCAAGGACACCGCCCGCGCCGAGGAGCGGACCATCGTCGCCACGAGCAACGAGTCCGACAAGGGCATCTACAACAACTGGCGGCCCGCCGAGGAGATGAAGCCGAAGCTCGTCGAGCTCATGACCGGCGCCTCCGAGGGCAAGACGATGTACGTCATCCCCTACCTCATGGCACCGAAGGGCTCCCCCCTCGAGAAGTTCGCCGCCGGCGTCGAGCTCACCGACAACCGCAACGTCGTCCTCCAGATGATCCGCATGGCCCGCGTGGGCGTCGACTTCGTCAACGACCTCGGCGACTCCTTCGTCAAGGCCGTCCACGTCACCGGCGACCTCGAGAACCTCGGCCAGGGCACCCCCGACGACAAGCGCTACTTCGTCACCGTCGCCGACGAGCGCACCATCCTCCACTTCGGTTCCTCCTACGGCGGCAACGCGCTCCTGGGCAAGATCGCCCACGGCCTGCGCCAGGGCTCCTACGACGGCTGGAAGAACGGCTTCCTCGTCGAGCAGTTCATGCTCCTCGGCATCGTCGACAAGCAGACCGGCAAGAAGTGGAACATCTGCGGCGGGTTCCCGTCCGCGTCCGGCAAGACCAACCTCGCCATGACGCTCGCCCCCGACGCCCTCGGCGACCGGTACCACGTCGAGTTCTACGGCGACGACATCGCGTGGCTGTGGGTCGGCGACGACGGCAAGCTCTACGGCATGAACCCCGAGTACGGGGTCTTCGGCGTCGCGAAGGACACCAACGAGAAGACCAACCCCACCGCCGTCGACGCCATCGTCGAGGGCACCGGCGCCATCTTCACGAACGTCGCCTACAACGAGAAGACCCAGCAGGTCTGGTGGGAGGGCCACACCGACCCCAAGCCCACCGACCTCGACGGCTGGACCGACTGGAAGGGCGAGTCGATCGCCGAGCGGTCCGAGGAGGACAAGGACGCCCCCTGGGCCCACCCCAACTCCCGGTTCACCACGACGCTCGAGCACGTCCCCAACGTCGCCGACGACTTCGAGGACCCGGCCGGCGTCGAGATCCACGGCATCATCTTCGGCGGCCGCACCCGCGACCGCGAGCCGCTGATCCGCGCCATCACCGACGTCGCCGAGGGCGTCTACGACGGCCTCACCCTGGGCGCGGAGGCCACCGCGGCCGCCGACGGCCTCGAGGGCGTCCTGCGCTACGACCCCATGTCGATGCGTCCGTTCATGTCCTACCCCGAGGCCGACTACGCCGCCCACTGGCTCGAGGTCATCGGCCGCGCCGACAAGAAGCCGATCTTCGCGCACGTCAACTGGTTCCAGCGTGGCGACGACGGCCGCTTCCTGTGGCCCGGCTACCGCGAGAACCTGCGTCCACTCGTGTGGCTCATGCAGCTGCTCGAGGGCGAGGTCAAGGGCGTCGAGACGCCCGTCGGCACCCTGCCGCTGCGCGAGGAGCTGCTCCTCGACGGACTGGACGAGCAGGCCCTCGCCGACCTCGACACCGTGCTCACCCTCGACGGCGAGCGCTGGCGTCAGGAGATGAGCTTCCGCGAGGGTCACCTGCGCGAGTTCGCCGGCCTGCCCGAGGAGATCTGGGAGGCGCACCGCCGCGTCGCGGCGGACGTCGAGAGCCTCTGAGCGTGGCCTCGGTCCAGGTACCGCAGTACCAGGCCAAGGCCGAGCTGTTCCGCACGCTCGGGCACCCGGTCCGCATCCGGGTGCTCGAGCTGCTGCAGGCCGGTCCGTGCGTCGTGCGTGACCTGCTCGCCGAGATCGACATCGAGGCCTCCAACCTGTCGCAGCAGCTCGCCGTGCTGCGACGCGTCGGCCTGGTCACCTCCAGCCGGCACGACGGCGTCGTCGAGTACACCCTGGCCACCACCGAGGTGGCCGACCTCCTCGACGCCGGCGACCACATGATGCGCACCCTCCCGCGGCCCGGTCGCGAGGACCGCGCCGCCGGCTGACGGTCACCACCACTCGCGCCGTCGACACCGCACGAACGACGAGGGGCACCAGGATCACCTGGTGCCCCTCGTCGCGTCGCGGGCGCTCAGCCCGCTCGGTCCGTCAGCGACGGAACCGGATCGCGTACCGCGTCTCGCCCTCCACGATCGACGGCAGCTGCAGCGTCGACTTCGTGTTCACCAGGCGGCCGGTGTTGCGACCCCGGTGCGCCAGGACGCTGACGACCTGGTCCTGACGCTGGATGCCCCGCATCAGCTTCAGCTGGGCGTCGAGGGTGCGCGGCGCCGACGGGTAGATGCGGAACGGGTCCTCGTCGTCCTCGTCGTCGTGCATCTCGTCGAAGTCCTCGTACTCGTCGTGGTCGCGCCAGCCGTACGCCCCGCCCTCGAGGTAGAGACGGCCCGAGCCGGCGGCGTACTTCGACGTCGTGAACGAGACGATGCGCGTCGTCGTCTTGACCTTCGCGTGACGATTCAACGGCGTCAGCGTCAGGCGCAGGCGCAGACGGCTGCCGGCCTTCACGTCGAGAGGACGCGACGGCTTGACGACCGACCACGTGCCCTTGACCTGACGCTCGACCTTGCCGAGCTTGTAGGCGCGGTAGGAGGCGTCGAGCGTGTTCGTCACGGAGATCGAGGTGATCGTGATGTCCTCGAACTCGTTCTCCAGCAGCTCGTACACGTCGGAGGCGACGTCGCTGACGACCTCCTCGGCGAGCCAGGCGCGGCTGGAGTAGCGCTGTGAGCGGGCGAAGCTCTGCCCCTTGCCGTTGGCGCGCTTGAAGCCGATCTTCCAGCCGATCTCGGAGTCGCCGCCCACGTCGAAGGCGTTGAACGCCGTGTCGACGTCGGAGTACGTCTGCAGCGCGGTGATGAACGGCAGGACGTCGGTCTCGGTGATCGTCGTGGAGCCGGGGATCGTGCGGCCGCGGAACGTCGTGCTCGTCCTCAGGTCGACCGAGACGGGCAGGTCGCCGAGGCGACCGAAGATCCCCTCGAGGCGGTCCTCCACGAGGCGACCGACCGGCGCGCCGACGTTCGACAGCTTGTAGCTGCCGAAGGTGCCGGCGGAGATGCTCACCGCGGCGGCACCGTGCAGGCTCTGGTCGCTCTCGCCGTCCCACACGTCGGGGTGGCCGAACGCGAACACGTCGGTCCCGCCGTCGGCCTGACAGACGGCCGTGACGGAACCGACCGACGCCGTCGTGATGTCGCCGAAGGACCACGTGACGCCGACGCTTCCACCGGCGACGATCGGGTAGGTCCGCGCGTCCTTCGACGTCGCGGAGCCGTTGACGAACGTGCCGCTCGTGCCGGCACGCGACGCGATGCGGCGCACGGACGGCAGCTGACCGGCGACGACGCCGGAGACCTGCCGGACCGTGCCGATGCGCTTGAGGCTCGCCGACGGCGCGACGCGCACGTCCTGGCGGGCCAGCGCGGTGCGCGCCGGGGCGAGGGAGACCTGCTCCGGCGTGACCGTCGTGGGCTTGACGCCGTAGACGTACTCGGCGGGCGTGACGCCGGCGAGCGTCTCGTTGCCGTCGTTGAAGCCGTAGGAGACCGACCCGACGAGCTCGCCGTTCTCGGCGTAGACCGGCGAGCCGGAGATGCCCGACCAGATGCCGGCGTCCGGCGTGCCGTCGGCCTTCGTGATGCGCGAGCCCTCGAGACGGAAGACCAGCATGTCGCGGCCGCGGCCGATGCCACCGACGATCGTGTCGACGTAGGTGCCGGAGAAGGGGTCGAGCGTGGTGCCGCGCGTGTTGGTCACCCCGGTGACCTCCTGACCCTCCTGCAGCTCGGTGTGCGGGAAGGGGTCGGGGCACTGCGACGCGGCCGGCGCATCGACCGGCTCGGCCGCGGCCTGGGACGTGGTGGCGGCCAGCAGACCACCGCTCAGGGCCGCAGCGGCCCCGAGAGCGGTGAACGCCCGCAGGCGTCCGGTACGCGACGAGATCATGAGTGTGGGTTCCCTCCCCGATGGGGCGTCGCACGCTGCTGCACGACGCTGGAGTCGCCTCACTGTAGGGAGCGTGGTACGCGACCGGTGCCGTTTTCGACAAACTCGTGGTCCGGCGCTGCGGCACCGCCGCCACACGCCCGAAACACGGGCCGGGCAGACTGGACCCATGGCCTCGCGACAGCGCACCCCCGAGCAGATCCTCGCCTCCGACCGCCGCGACCGCGACGCGTCGCTGTTCGGCCAGGGCGTCGCCTCCGACGAGCAGCACACCGCCCTGCGCGGGTCCGTGCGGCTGCTGGGTCGACTGCTCGGCGAGGCGCTCGAGCGGCACGAGGGCGCCGCGCTGCTCGAGCTCGTCGAGACCGTGCGTCGTCTCGCCCGCCAGGACTCCGGCGGCGACGAGCTCACCACCGTGCTCGACGACGTCGACCCCGAGACGGCGGTCGTGCTGGCCCGTGCCTTCACCGCCTACTTCCAGCTGGCCAACATCGCCGAGCAGCTGCACCGCTGGCGCGAGCTCACGACCGGGGTCGACGGCCCGCTCGCCCAGACCATCGGCCGCGTCGCCGAGGCGCTCGAGGCCGGTGACCTCGACCCCGAGACGCTCACCTCGGTGCTGTCGCGCCTGGAGTACCGCCCGGTCTTCACCGCCCATCCCACCGAGTCCAGCCGGCGCAGCGTCATGCGGTTGCTGCGCAAGGTCGCCGAGACCCTCGCCGCCACCCTCGACGACGAGCGCGTCGCCGCGGCCCGCCGCAGCGACGACCGTCGCCTCGCCGAGCTCGTCGACCTGCTGTGGCAGACCGACGAGCTGCGCATCGTCAAGCCCGAGCCGCAGGACGAGGCCCGCACCGCTGTCTACTACCTGCGGTCCATCTCCTCCGAGGTCGTGCCCGAGCTGCTCGAGGAGCTCGACCAGCAGCTGCGCGGCATCGGCGTCGAGCTGCCCGCCACCGCCCGGCCCCTGCGCTTCGGCACGTGGGCCGGCGGCGACCGCGACGGCAACCCGAACGTCACGCCCGCTGTCACCGAGCAGATCCAGCACCTGCAGCACCTCGCCGGGCTCGACGAGCTCATCGGCGCCGTCGACGAGCTGCTCACCGAGATGACCGCCACCACCCGCGTCGTCACCGCCAGCGACGCCCTCCTGGCGAGCCTCGAGGCCGACGCCGAGGCGCTGCCCATCACGTGGAGCACCATCCGCCGCCTCAACGCCGAGGAGCCGTACCGGCTGAAGCTCAGCTTCGTGCGGGTGCGCCTGCAGCGCACCCGCGACCGGCTCGTCAACGGCACCGCCCACGAGCCAGGCCGCGACTACGCCGCCATGTCCGAGCTCGTCGACGACCTCGTGCTCGTGCGCGACTCGATGCTCGCCGCGGGAGACCACCTGACCGCCGACGGCGCCATCTTGCGCGTCATCCGCACCGCCGTGACGTTCGGTGCCGCGCTCGCCACGATGGACGTCCGTGAGCACAGCGCCAAGCACCACGACGCGCTCGCCGAGCTGTTCGGTCGCCTCGGGGAGCTCGAGACCCCCTACGAGGAGCTCGACCGTCCCGACCGCATCGCCCTGCTGCGCCAAGAGATGACGTCGCGGCGCCCCCTCACCGGTGCCGGCGTGGCCGCCGCAGCCGACGGTGACCTCGGCGACGCTGCCCGCGCCAGTCTCGCGCTGCTCACCACCATCCGCGACGCGCTCGACGCCTACGGACCCGACGTCATCGAGACCTACATCGTCTCCATGACGCACGACGTCGACGACCTCTTCGCCGTCGTCGTGCTGGCCCGCGAGGTCGGCCTCGTCGACCCCGGCACCGAGGAGTCGGGCGCGCGGGCGCGCATCGGGTTCGCTCCGCTGTTCGAGACCGTCGCCGAGCTGGAGGCCGCCGGGCCGCTGCTGGAGTCGCTGCTGTCGGACCCGTCGTACCGGCGTATCGTCGCAGCCCGCGGCGACGTGCAGGAGATCATGCTCGGCTACTCCGACTCCTCCAAGGACGCCGGCATCGCCGCCTCGCAGTGGCAGATCCACCGCGCCCAGCGCTCGTTGCGCGACATCGCCCGCGAGCACGGCGTGACCCTTCGGCTGTTCCACGGCCGCGGCGGGTCGGTCGGCCGCGGCGGCGGTCCGACGGCCGAGGCGATCAAGAGCCAGCCGCACGGCAGCCTCGACGGCCCGATCAAGATCACCGAGCAGGGCGAGGTCATCTCCGACAAGTACGCCCTCCCCGGGCTCGGCCGGCACAACCTGGAGAGCGCGCTCGCCGCCGTGCTCGAGGCGTCGGCCCTGCAGCGACGCTCCCAGCTGCCGCAGGACCTGCTCGACGGCTGGAACGCCACGATGGACCTCGTCGCCGCGAACGGCCAGGACACCTACCGGGCGCTGGTGCGTGACGACGCGCTCGTGCCGTTTTTCGTCTCCGCGACGCCGGTCGACGAGCTCGGCAAGATGAACATCGGCTCGCGCCCGGCCAAGCGTCCCGGCGGCGCCGGCGGCCTGGAGGACCTGCGTGCCATCCCGTGGGTCTTCGGCTGGACGCAGTCGCGCATCATCCTGCCCGGCTGGTTCGGCGTCGGCTCCGGTCTCGCGGCCGCGTTCGACGACGGCCGCGCCGACACGCTGCGCCAGATGTACGAGTCGTGGGCGTTCTTCCGCACCTTCCTCTCCAACGTCGAGATGACGCTCGCCAAGACCGACCTCGACATCGCCGCCACGTACGTCGACGCGCTCGTGCCCGAGGACGCCCGCTGGTTGTTCGAGCGGATCCGCGACGAGCACGCGCGAACGGTCGAGCAGGTGCTGCGGGTGACGGGGGAGAAGTCGCTGCTGGAGTCCGCGCCGGTGCTGCGCCGCACCCTGGAGCTGCGCGACTCCTACCTGACGCCGCTGCACGCCCTGCAGGTCTCCCTGCTGCGCCGCACCCGCGACACCGATGCCGACGACCCCGCCCTGCAGCGCGCCCTGCTGCTCACCATCAACGGCATCGCCGCCGGTCTGCGCAACACCGGCTGAGCGCAACGGGGCTCCGCCCCGATCGGTGCCTGCGCAACCGCATCGCGAGGAAGGGGGCGGATCGGTGGCGGGGCAACCTTCTGCGGCCTGTTCCGGTTGCTCAGGCACCGATCAGGAGCCCACCCGGCCGACTCAGCTCAGACGTCGAGCGCCCACCACTGCTGGTGCCTGTCGCACCGGCTGCCGGCACGCGAGATCGCCGAGCTCGGCGGCGGGAGCCGCGAGCAGGCCATGCGGCGCGTGTGCGAGCGCGAGCACCCGCCGGGCGTCGTCACGTACGCAGACGGCGTGCCGGTCGGCTGGTGCAGCATCGGCCCGCGACGAGAGATCCCCAGGCTCGTCGCCGGCAAGAAGATCCGCCCCCTCGACGACGTCGACGTCTGGAGCATCATCTGCGTCGTCGTGCGCGGCGGGCACCGGCGCCGCGGCGTCACCACCGCCATGCTCACCGGCGCCCTCGAGCACGCGCGCCGTCACGGTGCGCCGACCGTCGAGGCCCACCCCGTCGACCCCGACGGCCGCATGGACCTCATGATGGCCTTCGTCGGCTCCCGGGCGATGTTCGAGAAGGTCGACTTCGAGGTGGTCGGCCAGACCGACGCCGTCGCCTCGACGATGCCGCGCCTCGTCAAGCGCGCGGTGCTCTGATCACCCCGATTTCCCCGTCGCCAGGACTGCGGGTTAGACTCGTCCCTGCCCTTCGGGGCGTGCGCCCGTAGCTCAACGGATAGAGCATCTGACTACGGATCAGAAGGTTTGGGGTTCGAATCCCTACGGGCGCGCAGCACGAACGGCCCCCGCGACAACACGTCGCGGGGGCCGTTGCCGTTCGCCGCCCGCGCGGACCTCTCCGGAGGAGTGACGCCCGGGTCGATGCGCTCGCGCGGATGGGCGAGGACCTGCGACGAGGTGTCGACGACTCCGGTGCCACCGACCCGGTCGGCCCCGCACGCGCGTCCGACCGGGCCTGAGCCGCCGCCGGGGCCGACCGCACGGCGTCGACGGTGTTTGTCCAGGTCGGGGCCGGGTACGCCTGTGGTCGCCGACGGCCGGAGCGCCCGAGGCCGACCCCCCGATCGACCGAAGGAGTCATCATGACGAACCAGCCCGATCGCCCCAGCGACCACACCCCCGGCGACCACGCCGCCGCCGGCCACCCGCCGGCCGACCCGGCCCCCGCGGACAGAGCCCGCCGCGACCCAGCCCACGACGACCGCGCCGTCGCCGACCGCGACGCGGCGCGCGAGCGGTTCGGCGGTCAGAACATCGGCGCCGCGTTCTTCGGCTGGATCGTCGCGATGGGCGTGGCCATCCTCCTGGCCGGCATCATCGGGGCCGTCCTCACCGCGGTCGGCTCCGACATCGGCGTGACGCAGTCCGAGGCCGAGCGCGAGGCCGGCACGATCGCCGTGGCCACCGCCGTCGTCGCCCTGCTGGTCCTCGGGCTCGCCTACCTGGCCGGCGGGTACGTCGCCGGACGCATGTCGCGCTTCGACGGCGCACGTCAGGGCCTGGGCGTCTGGGGCATCGGTCTGCTCGTCACGATCGTCTCCGTCGGCCTCGGCGCGATCTTCGGTGCCACCTACGACGTGCTGGCCCGCGTGGACCTGCCCCGGCTGCCGCTCTCGGGCGAACAGCTGACCGGTGGCAGCATCGTCGCCGCGCTCGTCGTGCTGGCGGTCACGCTCCTCGGTGCGCTCGCCGGTGGCGTCCTCGGCCAGCGCTACCACCGCCGCGTGGACCGCGCCGTCCGCCGCTGACCGCCGCTCGTCAGGAACGGTCGATCGGTGCCCGAGCAACCTGGTGGTGGTCGAGAGGGTTGCTCAGGCACCGATCGGCGCTCCCGCCCCTCCGCCTCGACGACGCGCCTGAGACGCTGGGCCCGTGCTGGACATCGGGGTCGTCGCGTTCACTGTCATCGCCGTGGCGGTGCTGGCCGGCACGCTCGTCCAGTCGGTGATCGGCCTCGGCCTCGGGCTCACGGCAGCACCGATCATCACGCTGCTGGCGCCGGAGCTGATGCCGGGCACGATGCTCGTGCTCGCATCGGTCTTCCCGGTCATGACGCTCGCCCGCGAGCGCAGCGAGATCGACTGGCACGGTCTGGCGTGGTCCATGCCGGCGCGTGTCGTCGGCACGGTCGTGGGGGTCGTGCTGGTGGCGATGGTCGGGGCGCGTGGGCTCGGCATCGGCGTCTCGGTCATCGTCCTCGCGGCGGTCCTGCTCACCATCCGTACCGTGGTCATCCCGATCACCCGGGGGACGTTGAGCGGCGCGGGGTTCGTCGGCGGCATCACCGGCACGGCGAGCTCCATCGGTGGGCCGCCGTTCGCGCTGCTCTACCAGCACCGACCGCCGCTGCAGATCCGCACGACCATGGCGGTCTACTTCCTGATCGGGGCGCTGCTGAGCCTCGGCGGCCTGGCCCTGGCCGGCGAGCTGACCCGTGCCCAGATGGTCACCGCCGCCGCGCTCCTGCCGGTGCTGCTGGCGGGGGCACTGATCAGCGGCCCGCTCAAGCGCCACCTGCGACCCGAGACGGTGCGCCCGGCGGTGCTGGTCGTGTGCGCAGCCTCGGCCGTCGTGCTGCTGGTCCGCTCCCTGCTCGGCTGAGGGATGCCTCACGTGGGGCGAGGGACGCTGGCACCCGGCCACATACCGGCGGTACGTTGACCCGATGACGCGACGCTCACGCTCTCGACGCTTCGACGACCAGGTCCTGCTCATCACCGGAGCCGCCCGGGGAATCGGCGCGGGCGTCGCTCGCGGGTACGTCGCGCGCGGCGGCCGGGTGGCGCTGCTCGGCCTGGAGCCGGACCTGCTGCAGGCCTTGTCCGAGGAGCTGGGCGACGCCGCCCACTGGTGGACCGCCGACGTCCGCGACGCCGCCGAGCTGACCGCCGCCGTCGACGCCGCCGCGAGCCACTTCGGTCGCATCGACCACGTCCTCGCGAATGCCGGCATCGCCTCCTACGGCACGGTCCGCCAGATCGACGACCCCGCCTTCACGCGCGTCGTCGACATCAACGTCAACGGCGTCTACCGCACCCTGCACGCCGCGATCCCGCACCTGGAGGTGACGGGCGGCTATGCGCTCGTCGTCGCGTCGCTGGCCTCGTTCACCACGTTGGCCGGGCTCGCGTCCTACAACGCCAGCAAGGCCGGGGCGGAGTCGCTGGCCCTCGCCACCCGCCAGGAGGTCGCCCACCTCGGGATCGGGGTCGGGGTCTGCCACCCCTCCTGGATCGACACGGACATCGTCCGTGGCGCCGAGGCCGACCTGCCGACCTTCGCCACGATCCGCGGGATGCTGCCCTACCCGGCGAACAGCACCACGACCATCGACGACTGCGTCGAGGCGATCCTCGCCGGCATCGCCCGTCGCCGCCCCCGCGTCTACGTCCCCCGCGGCGTGGTGCTGGCCAACGTCATGAAGGCCGTGGTGAACGGACCGGTCGGCTGGCTTGTCATGCGCCGGCACCTGCGCCGCCACGTCCCCGAGCTCGAGCAGGAGGTGCAGGCGCTCGGCCGCTTCCAGCACGCGCACGTCCCGCTCACCGACGCCAAGCCGATGCCCGATCCCAAGGTCTGAGTCGCCCCCCCGGGGAAGAGGAGTCGGGCCGGTCAGGACTGGACCGACGCCGCCAGGTGGGTGAGGTGTCCGAGTCGCGCCAGCTCCGAGGCGAGGAACTCCGGCCCGCCATGGCGCGCCACCACGACGACGAACGCCTCGCCGTCGCCGCTCTTGGCCGGGGTGCCGGCCAGGACGGTCTGCTCCCAGCCCGGGACCGGATCGAGCGAGCAGGCCGTCTCGATCCCGAGCCACGACGCGGCGTCGTCGGGCAGGGCGGGTGCGGCGTCGGTGGCGTGGACCGCCACCGGCTCGCCCGCCTGCAGGCGCACGCTCATCGCCCAGTCGACGCGGAAGGTGTCGGGCAGGACCGTCACGAGACGCTCGAGCGCGCGCGCCGGCTCCGCCGCGAACGCCTCGACGGCCTCGAGGTCCAGACGCAGGTTCGCGCCGGCGTTGTACCGCGAGATCCAGTGCACCCGCACGCCCTCGACCTCGTGACAGGCGGTGATCAACGCGTCGGGCATGAGGTGCGGAGGAAGCTCCAGCAGGACGTCGTCGACCGCGACGCCGTCGGCTCGGTGCTCCACGATCTCGATCGCCTCGATGTCCGCGCCGGCCGAGCCGAGGGCCGTCGCCAACGTCCCGAGCGACCCCGGGACGTCCGGTAGTTCGACACGCAGCAGGAAGGCCATGGGGCCAGTCCACCACACCGGTGTTTCGCGCAGGTGTCCTCGGCCCGTGACGAACTCCTCCCGGGGACCGCGTCGCGACGGTTGAGCGGCGCGGCTACGGTGACGTCGTGAAGACCGCCTTCCGCACCGTCGCGCGCCTCGAGGCGCTCACGTGGGCCGCCCTGCTGGTGGCGATGTTCTTCAAGTGGGTGGTCCAGGACGACCCCCACGCCGGCATCGAGGGGGGCGTGCCCGTCGCCGGCCTGCTGCACGGCATCGCCTTCATGGTCTACGTCGCGGTCACGCTCGTGGCCTGGCGGGTCCTCCGCTGGTCGCCGAAGGTCGCCCTCGTCGCGCTCGCGTGCGCCGTCCCCCCGTTCCTGACGCTCGTCTTCGAGGTGCAGGCCGAGCGCCGTGGACTCCTCGACGAGTCCCGACTCGGCGCGGTGTGACGACGGTGGAGCCCACCACGTCGAGCCTGGCGCAGGCACGCCGGAGCCTCGCCCTCGTCGTCATCGCACTGATCAGCGTGGGGACGCTGCTCTCGACCCGCATCGACTCCTCCGTCCTGATGCACGTCGTCCTGTTCGGGTGCCCCCTCGCGGTCGGTCTGCTCGCCGCCGCCCGCCGCCCGAGCGAGGGGCCCAGCGGTCGCCTGGTCCTGGGCGTGGTCGCCGGCATCGCCTTCGGCCAGCTGCTCTCGCTGGTGCTCGGACCACGTGTCGTCGACGTCCCGACGTTCGACGCGCTGTCCTTCTTCTTCCTCACCTTCGGGGTGCCGGTGATCGTCGTGCTGTGCCTCGCGGCGATCGTCCTCGGCCCGGTGGAGGAGCACGACGACGAGCACGACGACGAGCACGTCGACGGGGACCCGACGCAGGACCCGACCCACGACTGACCCCACGTCCGCGCCAGGGTGCGACGTGGACCCACATGGGTAGGGTCGAAGGGACGAGACCGCCGCTACCCCCAGGGAGCCCCCATGCCGCTGAAGAAGAAGAACACCCGCGACCAGCTCGAGGACCGGCTCCAGGACCTGCTGTCCCAGGCCGAGGACCTCCGCCACTCCGTCGCCGACCGTGCCCCCGAGGTGCGCGACTCCCTGCTCTCGCGCCTCGAGAGCGGCCTGAACGAGGCCAAGGACCGCTGGCCCGACGTCCGCGACGACCTCCTCGAGCGCGTCCCCGAGCTGAGCCCGGAGTCCTACGACAAGCTGCCCTCCTCGGTGCAGGAGCGGCTGCCCGAGCAGGTCAAGCCCAAGCGTCGCCGCCTGCGCAAGCTGGTCGGGCTCGCGCTCGTCGGTGGCGCGGTGGCGGCGGTCGTCGCCGCCACGCGCGACAAGAACAGCGGCCCGCAGGCCCCGGGCGACTACTCCTCGTCCTTCGGCGGCGGTGGCGGGTCGATGCCGAGCGCCACGCAGGTCAAGAACGACGTCAAGAGTGCCGCGCAGGATGCCAAGCATGCCGCGCAGGAGACCGCGGGCGACCTCAAGGACAAGGCCAAGGACGCCGCCGACGAGGCGAGGACCAAGGTCGACGGCGACAAGCTCGAGGACGCCGCCAAGGATGCCAAGGACGCCACGCACAAGGCCGCCGACGGCGCCAAGGACGTGGCCAAGGACGCCGGCAAGAGCTGAGCCGTCCCCGACCGGGCCACCGGTCCCCCGCTCAGGACCCGACGCGATCCCCCGAACGCGTCGGGTCCGTGGCGTTCCAGGGGTGCCTCGGGCGCGGTGTCGTCGTGATGGCGAACCGCCCGCGCGTGCGCCAGGATGAGGCATGCGATCCATCTGGAAGGGTTCGATCAGCTTCGGGCTGGTCAACGTCCCGGTGCGGGTCTACAGCGCCACCAAGAGCCACGACGTCTCCCTGCACCAGGTCCACGCCGAGGACGGCGGGCGCATCCGCTACCAGCGGCGCTGCGAGGTCTGCGGCGAGGTGGTCGCCTACGAGGACATCACGAAGGCTTTCGACGACGGTGAGAACACCGTCGTGCTGACCGCCGAGGAGCTCGCGTCGCTGCCGGCCGAGCACAGCCGCGAGATCGAGGTGCTCGAGTTCGTACCGGCCAAGCAGATCGACCCCATCCGCCTCGACAAGGCCTACTACCTCGAGCCGGACGAGCAGTCGCTCAAGCCGTACACGCTGCTGCGCCGCGCGCTGGAGGACACCGACCGCAGTGCCGTGGTGCGCTTCGCGCTGCGCCAGAGGACCCGCCTGGCCGTTCTGCGGGTGCGGGACAAGACGCTGCTGCTGCAGACGATGCTGTGGGACGACGAGATCCGGGAGGCGGAGTTCGACGTGCTGGAGACGGTGCCCCGCATCAGTGCCAAGGAGCGTGACATGGCCTCCCAGCTGGTCAGCTCGTTGGCGGCGGACTTCGACCCGGCGGAGTTCAGCGACGACTACCAGGAACAGCTGCGCACCCTCGTCGAGGCCAAGCTCGAGCAGGGCGAGACCCTGGACACGTCGGCCACGTTCGGCGAGAGCGAGGACGGTGGCGACGCGGAGGTCGTCGACCTCATGGAGGCGTTGCAGCGCAGCGTCGAGCGGAGCAAGAAGCGACGGGCGGCGACCAAGGGCGGCAAGGGTGGTTCTGACGGGGGTGCCGGGCCGCGGGCGGCGAAGGGCACCGCCCGCAAGAAGGCCTGACCCGTGCCGCGCAGCACCGGCGAGACCGTCACCATCGACGGCCACCGCCTGCGGCTGACCAACCTCGACAAGGTGATGTATCCGGCGACGAGCACGACGAAGGCCGAGGTGATCTCCTACTACGTCGCCGTCGCGTCGGTCATGCTGCCGCACGTGCGCGACCGTGCCGCGACGCGCAAGCGGTGGGTCGATGGCGTGGGTGGCGAGGTCTTCTTCGAGAAGAACCTGCCGGACTCGGCGCCGTCGTGGTTGCGGCGGGTCTCGCTGCAGCACTCGAGCCGGCGCACGAGCTACGTCGTCGTCGACTCCGTCGCGACCCTCGCGTGGCTGGGCCAGGTGGCGGCCCTGGAGATCCACGTGCCCCAGTGGCGGGTCGGCTCGCGGGGCGAGCACCTCGATCCCGACCGCTTCGTCCTCGACCTCGACCCGGGTCCGGGTGCGGGCCTCGTCGAGTGCGTCGAGGTCGCCCACGTCGCACGGGACCTGCTCGACGACCTCGGACTGGACGCGGTCCCGGTGACCAGCGGCAGCAAGGGGCTGCACCTGTATGCCGGTCTGCGCGGTGGCTCTACCCGTCGCCGCCCAGGGCCCGGCACCCCTGCCGGGATGGACGCCGACTACGTCAACGCCTTCGCCAAGCAGTTCGCCCAGGCGCTGGAGGGCGAGCTGCCGGACCTCGTGGTCAGCACGCAGCGCACGTCCGAGCGCCGGGGCAAGGTGCTCGCCGACTGGAGCCAGAACAACCGCAACAAGACGACGATCGCCCCGTACTCGCTGCGCGGTCGCGACGAGCCGACGGTCGCCGTGCCGCGCACGTGGGCCGAGCTGGACGACCCCGACCTGCGCCAGCTGACGATGGCGGAGGTGCTGGAGCGGGTCGCGGACGGTGACGACCCCATGGCCGCTCTCGGCTCCGACGCCTCCGCGACCCCGGCCCCGGCGGTCGACCGGCTCACCCTCTACCGCTCCAAGCGCGATGCGGGCCGGACGCCCGAGCCGGTGCCGGACGCTGCCCCCGAGACGACCTCTGGTGAGCCTTCGTTCGTCATCCAGGAGCACCACGCGAGCCGGCTGCACTGGGACTTCCGGCTCGAGCACGACGGGGTGCTCGTCTCGTGGGCGCTGCCCAAGGGACCGCCGACGGACCCGTCGACGAACCACCTCGCCGTGCCGACGGAGGACCATCCGCTCGACTACGCGACGTTCGAGGGGACGATCCCGAAGGGTGAGTACGGCGCCGGGGAGGTCACGATCTGGGACAGCGGCACGTACGAGGCCGAGAAGTGGCGCGACGCGGAGGTCATCGCCACGCTGACCGGTCGAGACGGCGGCGGACTGAGCCGAGGAGGAGGCAGCCGTCGGGCCAAGTTCGCGCTCATCAGGACCGGGACCAACTGGCTCATCCACCGCATGGAGCTGCCGGGCGAGCCGTTGCCGTCCGAGCCGGTGCGCCCGCGACCGGCAGCGGAGCCTTCGCAGGAGCCTGCACGCACCGTCGTCACCGACGAGTCGCCCATGCTCGCGACGGCTGGTACCGCCCTGGACCTCGCCGACGAGTCGTCGTGGGCGTTCGAGATGAAGTGGGACGGCGTGCGGGTCATCGCCTACTGCGACGACGACGCCGTCGCCCTGCGCGGACGCAGCGGCCGCGACACCACGGCGACCTACCCGGAGGTCGTCGAGGCCTTGGCCGAGCTGGCGCTGGAGGACACGGTCCTGGACGGGGAGATCGTCACGCTGGACTCCTCGGGCGCGCCGTCCTTCGGGCGTCTGCAGCAGCGGATGGGCCTCACGGGCCCGCGGGAGGTCGCGGCGGCGCGCCGCTCCGCGCCGGTGCAGATGTACGCCTTCGACGTGCTGCGCATCGGTGGGCAGGGCACGAAGAACCTCACGTACGAGCAGCGACGCGAGGCACTGCGCTCCCTCGAGATCGATGACGGCGACCACGCCGCCGGGCAGGCGGTGGTGCGTGTCCCGGAGGCGTTCGACGGATCGCTGGAGGAGGCGATGGCGCACAGCCGCGACCTCGGGCTGGAGGGTGTCGTCGCCAAGCGACGCACGAGCCGCTACCGCAGCGGGACGCGCAGTGCCCAGTGGCTCAAGCTCAAGCACCAGCGGATGCAGGAGGTCGTGGTCGTCGGTTGGCGACCGGGCCGAGGTGGACGCTCCGGCGGCATCGGCTCGCTGCTCGTCGCCGTGCCCGACGGTGAGGACGGCCTCGTCTACGCCGGCCGGGTCGGCACCGGGTTCACCGACCGTGCCCTCGCCGACCTGCAGAAGACGCTGGCGCGGATCGAGCGCACCACCGCGCCGGTGGTGACACCTCGCGACGTCGCCCGGGAGGCGCACTGGGTGACGCCGAAGGTCGTCGGCGAGGTGGCGTTCGGCGAGTGGACCGACGACGGCCACCTGCGCCACCCCGTCTGGCGTGGCCTGCGCCCGGACAAGACGGTCGAGGACGTCGAGGGTCCGGACTGAGCATGCTTCGCCGGCCACCGCCTCTCGACCTCCCGAGGTTCCGTTCGAACAGCCCGTCCCGGACGCGCTGCCGTCCGAGACCGAGGAGTTCGTCGCGAACCGGGACCCTCACTCGCGAGATCGCCCAGTCCCGACGATGTGACCGTCTCCACCGACGGTGACGGACCCCTCGCCGAGCTGACGATCGGGACGAACCGCATCGGCCTGTCCCTGCCCGGGGGTCAGAGGCACGACCGTCTCGATGATGGCCGTCCAGCGGCCGACGTCCTTCCGAGAGAGCTGGCACGGCTGCTACGGTCGTCGCATTCCACACGGGAGCCCGAGGCATCGGGCTGAGATGGGGCTGGAGCCGCTCCGACCGTCGAACCTGATCCGGGTCATGCCGGCGAAGGAAGTGAGGAGCGACGTGCTACCCCGTGTTCACGGCATCACTGACTCACCGGTGGCGACCCTGATGACGACCGGAGCCGCGCACGTCCTCGAGCAGGCCGGCGTACCGACCCCCCAACGAGCACGGCACCGGCTGGGTCGCGGTCGCGGTCTCGTCGTCCACACGCTCGTCCCATCCACCCAGGAGGTCTGATGCACATCCACCCCAGCCACAGCACTGTCCACCGCACCGGATCGCGCGCCGACATCCGCGTCCCCTTCACCCGGGTCGCGCTCACCAACGGCGAGACGTTCGACCGGTACGCCACGGCCGGACCCGGCAGCGACCCCGAGGTCGGCCTGCCGTCCCTGCGCGCCGACTGGATCGCCGAGCGCGGCGACACCGAGGAGTACGCCGGCCGGGAGACCCAGCTGCTCGACAACGGCAAGGCCGCGATCCGCCGCGGCGAGGCGCGCGACCAGTGGCGCGGTACGCGGCCCCGACCGCGCCGTGGCACCGGCACGGTCACGCAGATGCACTACGCCCGGCAGGGCGTGGTGACCCCGGAGATGGAGTACGTCGCGATCCGCGAGAACTGCGACGTCGAGCTGGTCCGCGCAGAGGTCGCGGCCGGGCGCGCGATCATCCCCGCCAACCTCAACCACCCCGAGGCCGAGCCGATGATCATCGGAAGGCGGTTCCTGGTCAAGGTGAATGCGAACATCGGCAACAGCGCCGTCACCTCCAGCATCGCCGAGGAGGTCGACAAGCTCACCTGGGCGGTCACCTGGGGCGCCGACACCGTGATGGACCTGTCCACCGGCGACGACATCCACACGACCCGCGAGTGGATCATCCGCAACTCGCCGGTCCCGATCGGCACCGTGCCGATCTACCAGGCGCTGGAGAAGGTCGACGGTGACGCGAGCAAGCTCACCTGGGAGGTCTTCCGTGACACCGTCATCGAGCAGTGCGAGCAGGGCGTCGACTACATGACCATCCACGCCGGCGTGCTGCTGCGCTACGTGCCGCTCACCGCGCAGCGCATCACCGGGATCGTCTCCCGCGGCGGGTCGATCATGGCCGGTTGGTGCCTGGCCCACCACGAGGAGAACTTCCTCTACACCCACTTCGACGAGCTGTGCGAGATCTTCGCCAGGTACGACGTGTCCTTCTCACTCGGCGACGGGCTGCGCCCCGGCTGCACGGCTGACGCCAACGACGAGGCGCAGCTCTCCGAGCTGCGCACCCTCGCGGAGCTGACCCAGCGTGCCTGGGGGCACGACGTCCAGGTGATGGTCGAGGGGCCTGGCCACGTGCCGCTCAACCTCGTCGAGGAGAACGTGGCGCTGCAGCAGGACTGGTGTCACGGCGCGCCGTTCTACACCCTCGGCCCGCTTGCCACCGACGTCGCGCCGGGCTACGACCACATCACCTCCGCGATCGGCGCGGCGACGATTGCCATGCACGGCACCGCGATGCTCTGCTACGTCACTCCCAAGGAGCACCTCGGGCTGCCCAACCGCGACGACGTGAAGACCGGTGTCATCACCTACAAGCTCTCCGCGCACGCCGCCGACGTCGCCAAGGGCCACCCCGGCGCCCGCGACTGGGACGACGCCCTGTCCAAGGCCCGCTTCGAGTTCCGCTGGCGCGATCAGTTCGCCCTTGCCCTCGACCCGCACACCGCCGAGTCGTTCCACGACGAGACGCTCCCGGCCGAGGCCAGCAAGACCGCTCACTTCTGCTCGATGTGCGGCCCGAAGTTCTGCTCGATGCGGATCAGCCAGGACGTCCGCGACTATGTCGCGACGGGCATGGCCGAGAAGTCGGCGCAGTTCGTGGAGATGGGCGCATCGGTCTATGTCGAGGATGATGCCTCCACCGCGGCACCGTGACCTGACGACGACCGGTGCCTGGGGGGCAGCTCGGTCCAGTTGCGGTCGATCCGGGCGTCGTCGGGCTGCTCGCTCACGGGTCCGTGTCCGCCGGGTCCGGCGGCCCGTCCTGGCCGGCGGCCTCGTCGCGGTCGGCCCACTCCAGCAGCGGCGCGACGTCGAAGACGGCGTCGTCGATGCCGGCGTGCAGGTCGCCCAGCTGCTCGAGCCGCGCGGGCACCGTCGCGAGGGTGAGGTCGTGCGGGTCGACGTCGGGCACCTCGTCCCACCGGATCGGGGCCGAGGCCCTGCCGTCGGGGACGCCGCGCAGCGAGTAGGCCGCGGCCATCGTGTGGTCGCGGGCGTTCTGGTTGTAGTCCACGAACAGCTGGGCGGGGTCGCGGTCCTTGCGCCACCACGCGGTGGTGACGTCCTGCGGTGCCCGACGCTCCACCTCGCGGGCGAAGGCCAGGGCGGCACGTCGCACGTCGGTGAAGGAGTGCTCGGGCGGGATCCGCACGTAGACGTGCAGCCCGCGTCCGCCCGACGTCTTGGGGTACCCCGTCGCGCCGAGCTCGTCGAGCACCTCCTGCACCACGCCGGCGACGCGGCGGACCGTGGCGAGGTCGCACTCGGGGCCGGGGTCGAGGTCGATGCGCCACTCGTCGGGCCGCTCCACGTCCGCCCGACGGCTGTTCCACGGGTGGAACTCGACGGTCGACATCTGGACCGCCCAGATCACGTGCGCCACCTGGGTGACGCAGAGCTCGTCGGCGGAGCGGTCGAACCGCGGGAAGTGCACGCGCACGGTCTCGACCCAGACCGGTGCGCCGCTCGGCACGCGCTTGGTGTGCACCTTGTCGCCGTCGAGCCCCCGCGGGAAGCGGTGCAGCATGCACGGCCGCTCCCGCAGCGCACCCACGAGGGCCGGACCCACGGCGAGGTAGTACTCGACGACGTCGAGCTTGGTCCATCCCCGCTCGGGGAAGTAGACGCGGTCGGGGTTCGTCACCCGGACGACGCGCGGCGGTCCCGACCCCCACGCGGGGTCGTCGACCTCGACCTCCACGGCCGGCGCCACGGGCGGTCCCTACTCCGCGGCGCGGTTGCGCTTCTCGTTCTTGGCGAGGGAGCGGCGCAGCTGCAGGATCCGGACCGACCCGGGCACCGCGACGATGAGGATCCCCGTGACGGCGGCGAGCAGCATCGCCACCCCGATCGGGAACGCGCCCTCGAAGCCGAGGAAGCGGATCGTGGCGCTGTCGGAGTTCTGCAGGATGAACACGAGCACGAGGATCGTGAGCAGTGCCGCGACGACCAGCCCGAAGTACAGCGCGCCGCTGCGGCTGCCCTTGACGTGGCCGTCCGCGTCGAAGCCCGACGCGCGGCGTGGCGCGGTGGTGCGCTCCGGCGTCGCGTCGCCCCCGGTGGCGGCCGGTGGGACGTCGGCGGGGCGGGGGTCTTCGGGGCGGGGGTGTTCGGGGCGGGGACCGTCGGTGCTCACACGGTCATCATGCCGCGACGACGAGGTGCGCGCGAGCGCTCAGCCGATCACAACCAGGACTCGTAGACCGCGCAGTCGGCCTGGTGCCACTCGCGCAGGACGAGCTGGCCGCCGGCGTCGGTGACCGCCTCGTGGCGCCAGTCGGCGCAGTGCTCGCACGGTTGCGGCTCGTCGCCGAACTCGAAGTCGATGGGCTTCGACGCAGGCGTCCCGGTCGGCGTCGGCGTGCTGATGATGCTGTCGTGCAGACGCAGGGCGTTCGGGTCCGCCGCGCGCACCTGGCGCAGAACGTCGTCGATGATCTTGGGGTCGGCGTCCACCTCGACGGTGAGGACGGACTGGTCGTCGTCGGGCACGCTGGCCACGACGACCTTGGGGATGCGTTCGAGCACGGACGGCAGGCGGTCGGCGACCACGCTGGCGACGGAAAAGACGAGCAGCCATCGAGCTGACATGCCGGGCCTCCCTCCGGTTGTGGGGCCCTGGACTCCGTCCACGGTAACGGCCACGCGGCGTGTGAACAAGATTCGCGCAGATTCATTCACCTGCTGATCACCGCAGTCGGTGTCCGCACCGGGAGGTGACGGGGTGCGGGCGCTCGCGTCGCTGCCTACGTTGGAGGCAGCACCGGAACCCGGGCCCGACGCCCGCGAGCCGGTCCGAGCGGCCACCCCCCGTGCGTCGTCGCCTCCCCTGAACCCAGCACCAGGAGCGCCATGAGCCACGACCCCGAGACCCCTCCGCCGCACGTGTTCGTGCTGTTCGGGGCCACCGGCGACCTCGCCCGGCGCAAGCTGTTCCCGGGCCTGTACCACCTCGGCCTCACCGGTCGGCTGCCCGCGGACTACCGGGTCATCGGCTCGGGTCGGCACTCGCCCGGCTCGGACGAGGAGTTCGCGCAGACCATCCGCGAGGGGCTCGAGGAGTTCGTCGACGACCTCGACGACGCGGCGGCGACGGACCTGCTGGACCGGCTCAGCTTCGTCGTCTCGGACGCCGACGACGGCGAGGACCTCGCCGAGGCCGTTCGTCGCGCCGAGGAGGAGCTCGGCGACGACGCACGCCGCCTGCTCTACCTGTCGGTGCCGCCGGGCGCCATGGAGCCGATGATCGGGATGCTCGGTCGCACCGGCATGGCCGAGGACGCCCGCATCGTCGTGGAGAAGCCGTTCGGCAGCGACCTGGAGTCCTCCCGGTCCCTCGACGCGGCCCTGAAGGACGTCACCGACGAGGAGCACGTCTTCCGCATCGACCACTTCCTCGGCAAGGAGGCGGTGCAGAACATCATCGCCCTGCGGTTCGCGAACCGGCTGATCGAGCCGGCCTGGAACCGCGAGCACGTCGTGCAGGTGCAGATCGACGTCCCCGAGGAGCTCGACGTCGCCGGGCGGGGCAGCTTCTACGAGTCCACCGGCTGCCTGCGCGACATGGTCTCGACCCACCTGAGCCAGGTGCTCGGCTTCGTGGCGATGGAGCCGCCGGTGCGCCTCGACGCCACCAGCCTGCGCAACGAGAAGGCCAAGGTCTTCACCGCCATGCGCCCGCTCGACCCCGAGCGGGTGGTCTTCGGCCAGTACGAGGGGTACACCGACGACGAGGACGTCGCCGACGACTCCGACGTCGAGACCTTCGTCGCCGCGGAGGTCTTCGTCGACACCGAGCGGTGGCAGGGCGTGCCGTTCCTGCTGCGGACCGGCAAGGCGATGGGCGACACCCGGCGCAGCGTCACCTTGACCTTCCGGACCCCGCCCGCCGGCCGGTTCGGCGAGGAGTCCCTCGCCCCCGACCAGCTCACCCTCGACCTGACCGACACTCCGCGCATGCAGATCGACCTGCAGGCCAAGCGACCCGGCCCGACGATGGACCTCACCACGGCCTGCGTCGACCTCCACCTGCCCGAGGAGGGTGCGGACGGGGAGGGGCTCGAGGCCTACGAGCGCCTGCTGCTCGACGTGATGCGCGGCGACCAGACGCTGTTCACCCGCGGCGACGAGGTCGACCGGCTCTGGCAGGTGGTCCAGCCGATCCTCGAGGACCGGCCGACGGTGCGGTCCTACGAGCGCGGCTCGTGGGGGCCGCAGGAGGCCGTCGACCTCGCGGGCGACGTCGGCTGGCGGCTGCCGGACGGTCGTACGCATGGCTGAGGACGCCGTGCGGACCGAGGAGCGGCAGGGCACGGACGAGGAGTTCGTGCCCATCGCCCACCACGGCATGATCGGCGACCTGCGCACCGCGGCGCTCGTGGCCACCGACGGCACGATCGACTGGTACTGCCCCGGCCGGTTCGACGAGCCCAGCGTCTTCGCGGCGGTCCTCGATCCGGACGTCGGTGGAGCGTGGCGGATCGAGGTCGAGGGACTGGTGCGGACGCAGCAGTTCTACCTTCCTGAGACCGCGGTGCTCGCCACCCGCTTCCTCACCGCGACCGGCGTCGTCGAGGTCCACGACGTCATGCCGGTCCTGCGGCCGGCCGATCCCGACCATCGCTCGCGACTGGTGCGCCGCATCGGCGTCGTGCGCGGCACGGCGACGGTGCGCACGCGCATCGCCGTGCGTCCGGACTACGGGCGCGGACGGGCCGAGGTCGAGCTCGGCGACGACGGCGCACTGCTCACCGCCGAGGGACTGCGGCTCGGTCTGTCCGCCACGGTCGACCTCGAGGTCGAGGAGTCCGGCGAGCACGGTCCGGAGCTGACGTCGACGTTCACCCTGGAGTCCGGCCAGGACGAGACGTTCGTGCTGGAGACCCTTCCCGCCGACGGCTCTGTCTCCCCGTGCGACGCCGACACCCAGACCCTCGTCGAGGACACGTCGCGGTTCTGGCACGACTGGCTGGCGCAGTCCACCTACCGGGGCCGCTGGCGCGAGAGCGTCAACCGCTCGGCGATCACGCTCAAGATGCTCACCCACGAGCCGAGCGGTGCGGTCGTCGCGGCACCGACGACGAGCCTGCCCGAGGAGGTGGGCGGCGAGCGCAACTGGGACTACCGGTACGTGTGGATCCGCGACGCCGCCTTCACCCTCTACGCCCTGCTGCGTCTCGGGTTCACCGAGGAGGCCAACTCCTTCGTGCGCTGGCTCTCCGAGCGCCTGGGCGAGGACCACGACGGGGGCCGGCTCGGTCCCCTGCGCGTCCTCTACGACATCGACGGCACGCTGCCGACCGAGGAGGTCGAGCTCGACCACCTGCGCGGACACCTGGACTCGCGTCCGGTCCGGGCGGGCAACGCGGCCGTCGACCAGCTGCAGCTGGACATCTACGGCGAGCTGATCGACTCCGTCTACCTGTTCAACAAGTACGGCGAGGGCATCAGTCACGACGCGTGGAGCGACCTGTGCCGTGTCCTCGACTGGGTCCTGGAGCACTGGGACGACGAGGACGCCGGCATGTGGGAGATCCGCAGCGGCACCCGGGCGCACACGACGTCGCGGCTCATGGTGTGGGTGGCGATCGAGCGGATGATCCGCATGGCTCGCCAGCGCGGGCTGCCCGGCGACGTCGGAGCGTGGTCCCGCGTGCGCGACGCCGTCTACGAGCGGATCCACGAACGCTCCTGGAACGAGGAGATCGGCGCCTTCACCCAGTCCGAGGGCGGGTCGGCGCTCGACGCGGGGGTGCTGCTGATGCCGATGGTCAAGTTCTGCTCGCCGGTGGACCCGCGGTTCCTGTCGACCCTCGAGGCCGTCGAGGAGCGTCTCGTGGCCGACAGCCTGGTCTTCCGCTACGACCTGGAGAGCGCGGACGCCGACGACGGGCTCGACGGTGAGGAGGGCACGTTCTCGCTGTGCTCGTTCTGGTACGTCGAGGCGCTCACGCGCGTCGGTCGACTGCACGACGCACAGGTGGCGCTGGAGAAGATGTTCACCTATGCCAACCACGTCGGGTTGTACGCCGAGGAGGTCGGGCTGACCGGGGAGCAGCTCGGCAACTTCCCCCAGGCGTTCACGCACCTGGCGCTCATCAGCGCCGCGATCAACCTCGACCTCCGCCTGGGGTGACCGCAGGCCGGAGCAGCCATGGCCAAGCGCAGCAAGATCGTCGCCAACGAGCGACGCAAGGAGATCGTGGCCCGCTACGCCGAGCAGCGCGATGCCCTGAGGGCGGCGTCCAAGGACGTGTCCCTCCCGCTCGAGGAGCCGATGGCGGCCTCGCGCGCCCTCGCGAGGCTCCCGCGTGACTCCTCGCCCAGCCGGGTGCGGCGCCGTGACCAGGTCGACGGCCGCCCGCGCGGGCACGTCGGCAAGGCGGGGCTGTCCCGCATCCGGTTCCGCGACGCCGCCCACCGCGGCGAGCTCCCGGGCATCACCACGTCCAGCTGGTGAGAACCCCGGCCCGGCCCCCGCTCTCGACGTGCAGGCTCCGGGACCGGCCCGTTGACTGGTCGGCGCGGGCCGATCGGTCCGCGCCGACCGACACGAGCCCTGCACGACAGGGTCGGAGGGAGTTCCTGATGACCGACGACACCGCCACCGACGACACCCTGAAGTTCACCGCGCTGATGGACGACCTGCACGTCGCCATGTTCACCACGCGCCAGGGTGACGGCACGCTGCGCAGCGTGCCCATGGCGCGCCAGCAGGTCGACGCCGGGTCCACGCTGTGGTTCATCACCGCGCGCGACACCGAGCACGTCCGCGACGTCCGCACCGACCCGAAGGTCGCGCTGACCTTCCACGGGTCCGGCACGTGGGTCGCGCTCACCGGCACGGCCGAGGTCGTCGACGACCTCGACAAGCTCAAGGAGCTGTGGTCCACGTTCGCCGAGGCGTGGCTGCCCGAGGGGCCGGAGGGCGAGAACTCCTCGCTCATCCGCGTCGACGTCGCGTCCGTCGAGTACTGGGACTCACCGGGTGGCCGGACGGCGTCGGTGCTGAGCCTCGTCAAGTCGAAGCTGACCGGCGAGACCTACGACACCGACCACGACGTCATCAAGCCCTGACGTCGAGGCCCCTCGCCGTCGGGTGCGGCCTCACGTGAGGAGGCCGTACCCGATGCGCAGGGCGAGGGCGGCGACGACGACGAGGAACACGACCCGGATGAACCGGCTGCCACGCGCCACCGCCGTGCGGGCGCCGACGTAGCCGCCGAGCACGTTGAACGTCGCCAGCACGAGGCCGACCGTCCACAGGACAGCACCCTGCGGGACGAACACGACCAGTGCCGCGAGGTTGGTCATCAGGTTGGCCACCTTGGCGCGTGCGCTGCCGTCGAGGAAGCCGTAGCCGAGCAGGCCCACGAGGGCCACGACGAAGAACGAGCCCGTGCCCGGGCCGAGTGCACCGTCGTACACGCCGACGACGAACCCGATGGCGGCGGCCGTCGCGACGTGCCTGCCCCCCGAGAGCCGCAGCGACGTGATGCTGCCGAGGTCCGGGCGGGCCACGGTGTAGGCGCCGACGAGGACCAGCACGACCAGGATGATCGGGTCGAACGCCGAGCGGGGGATCGCCGAGGCGATGAAGGCGCCGACGACCGAGCCCGCGAACGCCGACGCCGCGAGCGGCAGCACCGTGCGTCGGTCGAGCCGGATGCGGCGGGCGTAGGTGATGCTCGACGTCGTGGTCCCCGCGATCGAGCCGACCTTGTTCGTCGCGAGCAGCTGCACGGGGGCGGCCTGCGGGAAGGCGATCAGCAGGGCGGGCAGCTGGATGAGACCTCCGCCACCGACGACCGCGTCGGTCCAGCCCGCGGCGAACGCGGCGAGGGCGAGCGCTGCGAGGACGCCGACGGTCACGTCGTCCACGGCTGACCCCCGATCATGAGGGGCAGCCTACGACCGGCCGGCGCGACCGCACTCAGGCGGTGACGTCGGCGTGCCGGCCCGAGGCGGCGAGCCGCGACGGCCACCAGAACCGGTCCCCCAGCAGGGCGACCAGGGCGGGGACGAGGATGCTGCGCACGACGGTCGTGTCCAGCAGCACGCCGAACCCGACGATCACGCCCACCTGGGTCAGGACGAGCAGTGGCAGCACCCCCAGCACCGCGAAGACCGCCGCGAGCAGGATGCCGGCGCTCGTGATGACCCCGCCCGTCACCGCCAGGGCGTGGACGATCCCGGCGCGGGTGTCGCCGTGCTCGAGCACGTGCTCGCGGGCGCGGGTGGTCAAGAAGATGTTGTAGTCCACCCCGAGCGCGACGAGGAAGATGAACGTCAGCAGCGGGACGCTGAGGTCGGCGGCGGGGAAGTCCAGCCAGGTGCGGAACACCAGCCAGCCGACGCCGAGGGCGGACAGGTAGGACAGGACGGTCGTGCCCGCCAGCACGATCGCTGCCACGACGGAGCGCAGCAGGACGAGCAGCACGGCCAGGACGATCGCGAGCACCACGGGGATGAGCACCAGGCGGTCCCGCTCGGCCGTGGCGCGCGAGTCGAGGTCCTGCGCCACCTCGCCACCCACCAGTGCGCCGGTGTCGATCGCGTCGAGGTCGGCGCGCAGCTGCTCGACGACGTCGAGGCTCTCCGCGCTGCCCGTCTCCGCGTCCAGGACCACCTGGACCTCGCTGACGCCGTTCTCCTCGTCGACGCCGGCGACCTCGGCGGTGCCGAGGTCCTCGTCCTCGACGAGGGAGACGACGGCGTCGGCGGAGGCGGAGTCCACGGCGACCCGGGTGGGGGAGGAGAAGCCGGCCGGGAAGGACTCGGCGAGGCGCTCCTGCGCGAGAACCGACTCCGGGGCGTCGCGGAACTGCTCGGTCTGCGACAGGCCGGTCTGCAGCCCGGTGGCGGCCAGGGCCATCGCCGCCAGGACCCCGGCGCTCACGACGGCGACGATCGCCGGTCGGGCCACGACCCGGCGCCCGAGCCGGGCCCAGGCGCCGTTGCGGCTGGGGTCGTCCTGGCCCGGTCGCGGGACGAACGGCCAGAACAGCCACCGGCCTGGCAGCACCATCGCCGAGGGGAGGACGAGCAGCGCGAAGGCGACCGCGACGGCCAGCCCGATCGCGCCCACGTAGCCGATGCCCTGCACGAACGGAGCGTCCGCCAGACCGAGGGCCGCGAGGGCGGCGATGACGGTGCCGGAGGAGGCGAGGATGGCCGGACCTGCCGAGCCCACGGCGCGGCGCATCGCGTCGTGGCGGCTGTCGTGGCGGCGCAGCTCCTCGCGGAAGCGGGCGATGAGCAGCAGGGCGTAATTGGTCCCGGCGCCGAAGACCAGCACCGACGTGATGCCGGTGATCGCGCCGTCGACGCCGATCCCGGTGACCGACGAGAACAGGTTCGCCGCGGCGAGCGCGGTCCGGTCGGCCACGCCGATGACGGTGAGCGGGACGAGCCACAGCCACGGGCTGCGGTAGGTGATGAGCAGCAGCACGGCGACGACGGAGGCGGTGACGATCAGCAGCCTGGTGTCCGCGCCGTCGAACACCGCTCCCAGGTCGGCCTGGAAGGCCGGGGGCCCGGTCACGTCCGCGCGCAGTCCCTCCGGCAGGTCGTCAGCGGCTGCGGCGCGTACGGCGTCGACGAGCTCGGCGTTCTCGGCGTCGGTCGTGTCGGTGGGCAGGGGCACCACGAGCAGGGCGGCCGATCCGTCCTCGGCGGGGATCGGGCCGGCGACGTCGCCGGTCGCGACGTCGCCCAGCGCTGCAGCACGGTCCGCGGCGGCCTCGAGGTCGGCGGGCTCCAGCGGCCCGCCGTCGCGGCTGAGCACGACGATCGCCGGAGCGTCCTGCGCGGCGGCGATGCCCGCCAGCGCGTCGTCGGCGCGCGCGGACTCGGCGCTCGCCGGGAGGTTCGACGCGGTGTCGTCGCTCGTCGCCGGCTCCGGCGCCAGAGTCAAGGACAGTCCGGCCACGACGACGGCCAGCAGCACGGCCAGCCAGGACCGGCGGGGGCCGACGAGTGCGACGGCCGGCCGCAGGAGAGCCGGAGCCCGATACCGATTGGTTCCATCGTCGAACGATTCCATGATCGAAATGTATACTCGTCATCGTGACGCGGCAACACGACCCCCTGATCCACCTGCTGCGCGAGCTCACTACCCGCACGGACCAGTGGGTGGAGTCGCGGGGCCGCCGCGAGGGAGTGCATCGCACCCACCTGCACGCGCTCGCCCACCTCATGGACGCCGAGGAGCAGGGCCACGCCATGAGCCCGGGCGAGCTCGCCACGGCCGTCGGCCTCAGCGCGCCGGCCACGACGGCCCTGCTCGACCGGCTCGTCGCGGCCGGCCACGTCGAGCGCTCCACGCACCCGGTCGACCGCCGTCGCACCGTGCTCACCGTCACCGATGCGGCGCGTGCCACGGGTTTCGCGATCTTCGGGCCGCTCGCGCTGCGGATGGCGCCCATCATGGGGCGGCTCGACGAGCACGAGCGCGAGACCATCACCCGCTTCCTGTCCGAGATCGTCGCCGTGATGGACCCCGACGCCGACGACTGACGCTGCACGACCCCTGGCCGCACCCGCTGGCCGGACCCCCTGGCCGGACCCCCTGCGAAGACTCCCTGCGAAGACGGGGGATCTCCGTAGAATCGAGGCATGTTCGCTCAGGGCTGCTCCATCGTGGCCCCGGTGCCACGACCGTGGGCCTGGGCCGCGCTGCTCGACGCCCGCAGCCTCGCGGCGTGGAACGCGGTCGACGGCTGCGACGTCCGCGACCTCACCACGCTGAGTGCCGGGGACGAGGTCAGCAGCATGGTGCGCATGCTCGGGCGGCCGATCGGTGCCACGCTGTGCATCACCGAGCTCGAGCACGAGCGCGTGTTCGGCCTGCGCACCGAGTCCCTCGCGGCCTCGATCTTCGAGACCCTCACCCTGTCGCCGGAGTCGGCCACCGAGACCCGCATCGACTACGCGGTCGACGTCCTGACACCCGTGCCCGGACCCGCCGTCGAGCGTGCGGTCTCCGAGCACGCGCAGGCCACCTGCCGCGGGCTCGGGGAGTTCCTGCAGCCGGGACGCGTCGGCGATCCCGGCTCGCTCAGCTGGCGCTGACCGGTCCGGCCGGCCGGACCGGACGCGCCGACGTGGCGCACCTCACTCCGTCGAGAGCGACGAATCCGCCGTAGCCACTGGCGTACCCGCGCACCTGTTGTTAGCGTGGGTGTCACAACCCCGCATGGTTCACCCCCCGAGACCATGCGGGGTTGTTCCATGTCCGCGGGTGCGCGGCGTGGCGCGGCTCAGAGGCGCTCGAGCGCCTGGGTGAGCAGCCGGGCCAGGGCCTCGACCTGCACGTCGGTCTGCGTCTGCGGATCCTCCTCGGCGCCGTCGAGAGCGCGCGCGGCCAGCCCCGCCTTGGAGTCGATCAGCTCGACGATCGTGGTGTCGATCGTCTGGGCCGCGATGATGCGCCAGGCAGTGACGGGATCGGTCTGGCCGATGCGGTGCACGCGGTCGATGGCCTGCATCTGCTCGGCGTCGGTCCACGACAGCTCGGCGAGCACGACGTTCGAGGCCACCTGCAGGTTGAGCCCGACGCCGGCGGCCGTGAGGGAACACACCACGACCTCGACCTCGGGATCGTTGACGAACGCGTCGATGGCCTTCTTGCGTGCCGCCGGGGTCTGGTCGCCGCGGATCGAGACCGAGCGCAGGCCCCGCTTGGCGAACGTCTCCTCGGCGGCGTCCATCACGTCGACGTGCTTGGCGAAGAACACGACCTTGCCGACGCTGCGCGCCAGCTGGGCGGTGTAGTCCGCCGCGAGGCCGGCCTTGGCGCGGCCGATGCGACGCACCATCGAGAAGACGTTCTCGCCGGTCTTCTCGGCGGTCTCCTCGCTCTCCCACTGGGCCACCTTGCGCACGAGGTCGTGGTCGATGCCCTCGACCGCGTAGCCCGCCTCCTGGCGAGCGACGAGCGCACGCTGGTAGCGCGCGAGCAGACGGTTGGCGAGGTCGCGCTCGGACGCGCGGATGGAGCGCCCCTCGTCGTCGTCGAGCTCGACCGGCAGGTCGGCGATGCGTCGCGCCGGGATGTCGGCCGCGACGTCGACCTTGCGCCGGCGCACGATGCCGAGGTCGATCACGCTCTGGCGTGCCGCTGGGTAGAAGCCGGCGTCGAGGGGGGTGAGCCCGGTCTCCTCCAGCGCGGCCATCAGCACCGGCTCCGGTGCCTTCTCCCCGATCCAGCCGAGGAAGCGCCAGATGGCGCGGAAGTCCTCGATGTCGTTGATGAGCGGCGTCCCGGTGAGTGCCATGAGCAGCGGACGCGGGTGGCGCGCGCGGATGCGCTCGGACAGCGTGAGCACGTGCCGCGAGCGCTGCGAGCCGGTGTTCTTGATGAAGTGCGCCTCGTCGAGCACCATGCCGCGGAAGCCGAACTGACCGAGCCAGCCGACGTGGCGGTCGAGGATCTCGTAGTTGACGACGACGATGTCGGCGAACCCGTCGATGTCGTCGCCGTCGCCCTGGATCACGGTGACCGGGCGGTGCGGGGTCCACAGCTCGACCTCGCGCGCCCAGTTCGTCTTGACCACGTTCGGGACGACGACGAGCAGCGGGAACGCGTCGGCCGCCTCGGCCGCCAGCAGCGACTGGGCGGTCTTGCCGAGCCCGGGCTCGTCAGCGAGCAGGAAGGTGCGGTGGCCGGACCCGGCGGCCTCGACGACCTGCGCCTGGTGCTTCATGAGCTCGGGCCCCTTGCCGAACTGCAGGGTCGTGGGCTCGGGCAGCGCCATGCAGGCGCTCGCTCCCTCGGCGACGCGCTCGAAGGCCGACAGCAGCGGACCGATGAGCTCCCACGTCGAGAGGCGGTTGGTCGTGGGCCGCTTGAGGTCGGCGACGGCCGAGAAGTCGGGGGCCAGGAACGGGTTGGCCAGCTGCCGGGAGACGACCGCCTGGGGGATGACGCGACGGTCGGTGGTCGGCGCCGGCGTCTCGCCCTCGGCGTCGGGCTCGACCGGGGCCTCGACGGGCATGCCGGCGGCAGTGAGCATCTCGCGCTTGAGGAGGTGCGTGTCGTCGCTGACGACGGCGTCGGGCTCGAGCAGGGTGAAGAGCGTGGAGTCGCGGGCCGCCGACTGGGCCAGGATCGTCGCGATGCCGTCGAGGCGCTTGAGCTGCTCGCCACGCTGCTGCTCGCTGATCTCGGGGTCGACCTTCAGGCGCTGACGCTCCTCGCGGACCAGCAGGCCGATCGCCTGGAAGCGCGAGCGGATGGTGATCGGCACCGGACCGGGTCGGCGCACGGCGTTCTCGACCTCGCGGACCGCCTTGGCGAGCACGGGCAGCAGACCGACGTTGTCGGTGTGCTTGGTCGATCGACGGCCCCGCGATCCGTTGCGGTTCGAGGTCGGGCGGGTACCGGACTGGCGCTGGCCTCGTGTGGCCACAGGCTCCTCCTTCGGGATGCACGCATGCCCTGGACGTGGTCGACGGGCGGATGCCCGAGCCGGTCCGGCCGCCGGTGGGGAGGGGGCGAGGACCGGCAGGTCCCCCCTCGACCGGACCGCTTCGCCGGGTCCGGAGGTGACCGCCATGCGTGCCGGCTGACGAGCACGGGTCCGAGCCCACCGAGTCACCCGGTGCGGATTCCAGCGCTGTCAGCGCAGGGCAAGCGTACCTCGCCGTGACGACGACGTCACCCTGAACGTCGACGAAGGCCCCGTACGATCCAGGAGTGGATCAACAGACCCTGCTGAACTTCGCGCTCGTGCTGTCGTTCGTCCTCGTCGGCGGGGTGTTCGCCGCGACCGAGCTGGCGCTGGTCTCGCTACGTGAGTCCCAGATCGATCGGATGGCGCAGCAGAGCCAGCGCGGCGCCCGCGTCGCAGCGGTGGCCCGCAACCCCAACCGTTTCCTGGCGGCGGTCCAGATCGGCGTCACCGTGGCCGGCTTCCTGTCCGCGGCCTACGGCGCGTCGACGCTGGCCCCGGACTTCGTCCCGACGCTCGTCGACCTCGGGTTGGGCCAGGGGTTGGCCGAGAACGTCGCCCTCGTCGGTCTGACGCTGTTCATCGCCTACCTGTCGTTGATCCTGGGCGAGCTCGTCCCCAAGCGCTTCGCGCTGCAGAAGTCGGCCCAGGTGGCGATCGTCGTGGGGCCGCCGCTGGACCGCTTCGCCACGCTGATGCGCCCCGTGATCTGGTTGCTGTCGGTTTCGACGAACGCCGTCGTGCGGCTGCTCGGCGGCGACCCCTCGGCGAAGAACGAGGAGATGAGCGACGAGGAGTTCCGCGACCTCGTGACGGGTCACGAGGGCCTCGGTGAGGACGAGCGGCGTTTCGTCACCGGGATGTTCGTGGCTGCTCAGCGGACCGTCAAGGAGGTCATGAGGCACCGGGCCGAGGTGGTCTTCCTCGACGCCGACCTCCGCGTCTCCGAGGCCCTGGCGACGGTCCGGGACCAGCCGTACTCGCGCTACCCCGTCGCGGAGGGCCAGGTGGACCGCATCATCGGCTTCGTCCACCTGCGCGACCTCCACGGGGTGGCGCGGCCCGACGGCCGGACGGTCGGTGACCTGGTCCGCCCGATCGCCCTGCTGCCGTCGACGAACCAGATCTTCCCGGCCATCACGACGATGCGTCGCGAGGGCACCCACATCGCCGTGGTCGTCGACGAGTACGGCGGCACCGACGGGATCGTCACGCTGGAGGACCTCGTGGAGGAGCTGGTCGGCGAGATCCGCGACGAGTACGACACGGACGTCGACCGCGGCGACCCGACGGGCGTCGAACGACGCGTGGACGGCAGGCTCAACATCGAGGACTTCGCCGAGGCGACCGGCGTGGTCGTGCCGGACGGGCCGTACGAGACGGTCGCGGGATACATCGTGGCCCAGCTGGCTCGGATGCCCCGCCCGGGCGACGAGGTCGACACCGGCGACGCGGTCCTCGTGGTCGAGGAGGTCGACGGTCGCCGCGTGGCGGTCGTCGGGGTGCTGCCTGCGGGGTCGGCGTCGCGCCGAGACCCCGAGACGGTGGGAGACGATCCCGCGTCGCAGGAGTAGGCGCTGGAGGCGCGACGGAGCCCGGCGACACATGGTGAGACACGCGTCTCACACAGTGGCGGCCCCCGAACCCGGCCGATACTGTTCGCGAGCATGAGTACCGAGTCCATCGCAGCCCCGGACAGCTTGCCGGGAGCAGGAGCGGATGAGGCCCCGGTCACCGGGTCCACCATCGGTGTCGTCGACGAGACGCACCCCGGCGAGGCGCGCGTCGCCGCCACGCCCGCCACCGTCACCAAGATCGTCGCCCTCGGCTACCGGGTGCTCGTGCAGTCCGGTGCCGGCTCGCGGGCGAGCTTCCCCGACGAGGCCTACACCGACGCCGGCGCCCAGGTCGTCGACCGCGACACCGCCTGGGCCGCCGACGTCGTGCTGAAGGTCAACGCCCCGAGCACCGAGGAGATCGGGCTGCTCGCCGACGGCGCCACGCTCGTCAGCCTGCTCAACCCCGGGCTCAACCCCGACCTCGTCGAGCAGCTCGCCACCCGACCGGTCACCGTGCTCGCGATGGACGCCGTCCCGCGCATCTCGCGCGCGCAGTCGATGGACGTCCTGTCCTCGATGGCGAACATCGCCGGCTACCGGGCCGTCGTCGAGGCCGCCCACGTCTTCGGGCGCTTCTTCACCGGCCAGGTCACCGCGGCCGGCAAGGTGCCGCCGGCCACCGTGCTCGTCGCCGGTGCCGGGGTCGCCGGCCTCGCCGCGATCGGCGCGGCCTCCAGCCTCGGCGCGGTCGTGCGCGCCATGGACCCGCGCCCCGAGGTCGCGGACCAGGTGGCCTCCATCGGCGGCGAGTACCTGCCGGTCGACGTCGTCTCGGAGATGGGCTCCGACGGCTACGCCAAGGAGACGTCCGCCGACTACGACCGGCGCGCCGCGGAGATCTACTCCGAGCAGGCGCGCGAGGTCGACATCATCATCACCACCGCGCTCATCCCGGGCCGCCAGGCGCCGCGCCTGGTCACCGCAGCCGACGTCGCCTCGATGAAGCCCGGCAGCGTCATCGTCGACATGGCCGCCGCCCACGGCGGCAACGTCGAGGGATCGGTGCCCGGCGAGGCGGTCGTGACCGACAACGGCGTGACCATCATCGGCTACACCGACCTCGCGAGCCGGTTGCCCGCGCAGGCCTCCCAGCTGTACGGCACGAACCTCGTCAACCTGCTCAAGCTGCTGACCCCGGAGAAGGACGGGCACGTCGTCCTCGACTTCGACGACGTCGTGCAGCGCTCCATCACCGTCGTCCGCGACGGCGAGACCACGTGGCCGCCCCCGCCGGTGAGCGTCTCGGCCGCGCCGGGTCCGGCCGCCCAGGCCGAGCCCGCGGCCGCCCCGGTGACCAAGGCGCCGACCTCGCCGCGTCGGCGGTTCGGCATCATCGGCGCCGCGATCGCCCTGCTGTTCCTCATCACGTTCGTCGCACCGGACCCGTTGCCGGAACGATTCTTCGTGCTGATGCTCTCGATCGTCATCGGCTACTACGTCATCGGCAAGGTCCACCACGCGCTGCACACGCCGCTCATGAGCGTCACGAACGCCATCTCCGGGATCATCGTGGTCGGAGCGCTGCTGCAGGTGGGCACCGAGACCACGTCGGTCCAGATCATCGCCTTCGTGGCGATCCTCGTGGCCAGCATCAACGTCTTCGGCGGGTTCGCCGTGACGCGACGGATGCTCGCCATGTTCGCCCCCGACCCGTCTGCGAAGGGCTGAGCCGATGACCATCGAAGCCGCCACGAACGCGGCGTACCTCGTCGCCGCGCTGCTGTTCGTCATGAGCCTCGCCGGGCTCTCGAAGCACACCTCCGCGCGCGCCGGCGTCGTGTACGGCATCGCCGGCATGACCCTCGCGCTCGGTGCCACCGTGGTCCGCGCGGTCGACGGTGCCCCGCCGCGCGGTGTGCTGCTGCTCGTCGTCGCCGTCGTGCTGGGTGCCTCCATCGGTCTGTGGCGTGCGCGCATCGTGGAGATGACCGGCATCCCCGAGCTCATCGCCCTGCTGCACTCCTTCGTCGGCCTCGCCGCGGTGCTCGTCGGATGGAACGGCTACCTCGAGCACGGCGCCTTCGAGACCCGGGCGCTGGAGAACATCCACAACGGCGAGGTGTTCGTCGGCGTGTTCATCGGCGGCGTGACCTTCACCGGCTCGATCGTCGCCTTCCTCAAGCTCAGCGCGCGCATGAAGTCGTCGCCGCTGATGCTCCCGGGCAAGAACGTGCTCAACCTCGGCGCGCTCGTCGGCTTCCTCGTCCTGACGGTCGTGTTCATCGTGAACCCGCACATCGGGCTGCTCGTCGCCGTCACGGTCCTGTCGCTCGCCCTCGGCTGGCACCTCGTGGCCTCCATCGGCGGTGGCGACATGCCGGTCGTCGTCTCGATGCTGAACAGCTACTCCGGCTGGGCCGCGGCCGCGGCGGGCTTCCTGCTGAACAACAACCTGCTGATCGTCGTCGGTGCGCTCGTCGGCTCCTCCGGTGCCTACCTCAGCTACATCATGTGCCAGGCGATGAACCGCTCCTTCATCTCCGTCATCGCCGGTGGCTTCGGCATCGAGGCGCCCAGCTCCGGCGACGGCGAGACCGGTGAGCACCGCGAGATCGACGCCGAGGGTGTGGCCGAGCTCCTCACCAACGCCTCGAGCGTCATCATCACGCCCGGCTACGGCATGGCCGTCGCGCAGGCGCAGTACCCGGTCGCCGAGCTCGTGCGCAGCCTGCGTGACAAGGGTGTCGACGTCCGCTTCGGCATCCATCCGGTCGCCGGTCGTCTGCCCGGGCACATGAACGTCCTGCTGGCCGAGGCCAAGGTGCCCTACGACATCGTGCTCGAGCTCGACGAGATCAACGACGACTTCGACTCCACGTCGGTCGTGCTGGTGATCGGCGCCAACGACACCGTCAACCCCGCGGCCGCCGAGGACCCCTCGAGCCCCATCGCGGGCATGCCGGTGCTGCACGTGTGGAACGCCGAGAACGTCATCGTCTTCAAGCGTTCGATGGCCGTCGGCTACGCGGGCGTGCAGAACCCGCTGTTCTTCCGCGAGAACACCCAGATGCTCTTCGGCGACGCCAAGGAGCGGGTCGAGGACATCGTCCGCGCCGTGTCGGTGCCCGTGGGCTGACACGCGCTCGAGGAGGGCCCTGGTCGAGGCGACCAGGGCCTCTCTCGTTCCAGTTGACATGCAGATATCGTGATATGAGGATGTGTCTATGAGTGACGAGGGCGTGCTCGGCCAGTACGAGGCCGTCGCTGCGCTCTTCGATGCGATGTCTACCCCCCTGCGGGCCGGCATCATCCATCGGCTCTGTCAGGGCGAGCAGACCGTCGGTCAGCTCGTGGAGTGGACCGGGCGGTCGCAGCCGCTCGTCTCCCAGCACCTGCGCCTGTTGAGGGCGGCGAACCTGGTGCGGACCGAGCGGCGTGGCCGTGAGGTCGTCTACTCCCTGACCGATGAGCACGTGGCCCACGTGCTCCTCGACGCCTTCCAGCACACCCAGGAGGACCACTCATGACCGTGATCGACCACCGCGAGGCCGAGAAGCACGACCACACCCACGGCCCGGGCTGCGGCCACGAGGCCGTGGTCCACGAGGACCACGTCGACTACCTGCACGACGGACACGTGCACCGCGAGCACGACGGCCACTACGACGAGTGCGCCGTGTGCTCCTGCGCGAACTGCTCCGACAGCTGCGCCACCTGCAGCTGCTCCTCGTGCGAGTGCGCGACGTGCAACCACAACGTGTGCTCGTGCGCCAACTGCACGGACAGCTGCGCCAACTGCGTGTGCCAGGACTGCTCCTGCGACACCTGCAACCACGCGGCCTGAGGTACCCCGACCTCAGTCGGTGCCAGCCCCGTCGGTGCGCGCCCAGTCCGGTCTCAGGGCGTCGGACACCCAGGGCCACCCGCCCATGAAGTCTGCCGGCGCGACCTCCTCGCGGGCATCGCGCCGCAGTCGGTCCAGGACGTGCGTCGCCGCCCGCGCGTCCAGGTCCGGTCCGAGCGCGACCACCCGGCTCGTGGGCGCCGCGTGGGGCGGGGGCGTCGCCCGTCCCGGTGGGCGAGCAGGTGGTTGAGCACCGTCGTCTTGCCGGCGCCGAGGGCACCGGTGAGCGCGACGACGGGGATCGTCCGGTCCGCGACACCCATGCGACGGACGCTACCTGGGAAGCGTTCTCCTCAAGCGCCGGGGCGTGGTCCTGCAGGTGCCGCCCGTCGCGCGGTGCGCACCGCCACCAGCGCCGCCACGAGGGCCGTGCTCATGATGACGATGGCAGCAGCCAGCGCGAGCCGGAAGCCGGTGTCGCCGTCCGCGGCACTCGCGGCCACCTGGTAGACGGTCATCAGCAGTGCCGCGCCGAGGGCCGAGCCGATGCGCTGGCCGGTCTGCAGCGCCCCGCCGGCCGCTCCGCCCAGGACCGGCGGCACCTCCGCCAGTGTCAGGGTGAAGTTGGGAGCGACGACCGCGCCGCCGCCCATGCCGGCCAGCAGGAGGAACGGCGAGAGCGACCACCACAGGTCGTCGGTGGCGGTGGCCGGGCCGACGAGCGCCGCGCAGCCGAGGCTCGCCATCGTGACGGCGAGCGCCCACGCCGTCAGCGGTCGGCCGATGCGGCTCACGAGTCGTCCGGCGATGGGCGAGGTGATGGCCGAGCCCACCGCGAACGGCGTGAGGATCAGGCCGGTCTGCAGCGCCGTGACGTCACGGGACGTCTGCAACCACACCGACGCGGCGAGGAAGACACCCGTGAAGCTGCTGAAGTACAGCGTGCCCACGGCCAGGCCGTTGGCGTAGCCGGGCAGACGGCGCAGGAGCGCGAGGTCGAGCAGGGGCGCCCGGCCTCGGCCGATCACGCGACGTTCCCACGCGACGAAGGCCCAGGCGGTCAGCGGCGCCAGGGGCAGGAGCAGCAGCGGGAGCCGCGCGCCGGCCTCGATGCTCACGACCGGGTAGAGCAGGAAGAGCACGGCGGCGCCGAGCAGCAGGGCACCGGTGGCGTCGATGTGCTCGCGCCGGGCGTCGTGCTCGCGTCCGGGCACCATGCGGGCGATCGCGACGAGGGCGGCGGCGCCGATCGGGACGTTGACCAGGAAGAGCAGCCGCCACCCGACGTCGGGTCCGGCGGCGCCGATGACGAGCCCACCGACCAGGGGTCCGATCGCCGAGGCGATGGAGACCGTCAGGCCGAAGTAGCCGAAGGCCCTGCCCCGCTCGGCGCCGCTGAACAGCTGTTGGATCAGACCCGAGCTCTGCGGCGTGAGCAGTCCGGCGCTGGCGCCCTGCAGCAGTCGGGCGACGATGAGCAGCTCGGCGTTCGGGGCGAGGCCGGCCGCGGCACTCGACAGCACGAAGCCGCTCAGCCCGAGCAGCATGAGCCGGCGTCTGCCGTAGGCGTCGCCGAGTCGTCCGCCGGCCACGAGCGTCAGGCCGAAGGCGAGCGCGTACCCGGAGACGACCCACTGCACGGTCGAGGGCCTGGCCGACAGTCCGTCCTGGATGGACGGCACGGCGACGTTGACGATCGTGACGTCGAGCAGCGACATGAAGCCGACGAGCAGCGTCACCGCGAGGATGCGCCAGCGGTCCGGTCGGGGACCGTCAGGATCGCTGCGTCCGACGTCGCCGCCGGGAGCCGGTCGGGACGTCGGCGCCGGGTGGACCGTCTCGTCGTGCACCTAGCCATCCTGCCCGAGCCGTGCGGATCCGCAGGGCTCGCGCCGGTGCGCCCGGGTCAGTCCGCGACGCCGTAGAGGCGGTCGCCCGCGTCGCCGAGACCCGGGACGATGTAGCCGTTCTCGTCGAGGCGCTCGTCGAGCCCGGCCGTCACGAGCGTGACGGGCACGTCGACGTCGGCCAGCTGCTCCTCCACGTGCTTCACGCCCTCGGGTGCGGCGAGCAGGGTGACCGCCGTGATGTGGTCGGCGCCGCGACGCACGAGGAAGTCGATCGCGTCGACGAGGGTGCCGCCGGTCGCGAGCATCGGGTCGAGGACGTAGCACTGGCGTCCGGACAGGTCGTCGGGCAACCGCTCGGCGTAGGTCTCGGCGACGAGCGTCTCCTCGTTGCGGATCATGCCGAGGAACCCGACCTCGGCCGTCGGCAGCAGGCGCTGCATGCCCTCCAGCATCCCGAGGCCGGCGCGCAGGATGGGCACGACGAGTGGACGGGGGCTCGACAGGCGGACGCCCTCGGCCTGGGCGACGGGTGTCGTCACCGTGACCGGCTCGACGCGGACGTCGCGGGTCGCCTCGTAGGCGAGCAGGGTCACGAGCTCCTCGGCCAGGCGGCGGAAGGTGGGGGAGTCGGTGGACGCGTCGCGCAGCACCGTGAGCTTGTGGGAGATGAGCGGGTGGTCGGCGACGTGCACGTGCATGGGGCGAGCCTAGTGCGCGCCGGAGCGTGGTGGTTCCGCGCCGGTGCGGGAGAATCGCCCCATGGCCGAGACCCTGTCCGACGAAGGAGCGATGCGGCGCGCGTTGGAGCTGGCACGCGAGGCCGTCGTGGATGCCGACGTCCCGGTCGGTGCGGTCGTCCTCGACGCCGACGGGCACGTGGTCGGCGAGGGACGCAACGTGCGCGAGCGAGACGGCGACCCCACGGGGCACGCGGAGGTCGTCGCCCTGCGCGCAGCCGCCGAACGGCTCGGCACGTGGCGACTCGACGGCTGCACCCTCGTCGTCACCTTGGAGCCGTGCACCATGTGCGCCGGAGCGATCGTGGGCGCCCGCATCGAGCGGCTCGTGCTCGGGGCGTGGGACGAGAAGGCCGGCGCGGTCGGCTCGCTGTGGGACGTCGTGCGCGACCGTCGGCTCAACCACCGGCCGCAGGTGCTCGCCGGGGTGCTGGCCGAGGAGTCCTCGGTGGTGCTGCGCGAGTTCTTCGGCGACCGTCGAGTGTGACGCGCGAGGCGACTCGAGCGACATAACAAGTTGAAGATTCAACTTGTTATGCTGCGCAGACGACCAAGGGAGACCACCATGAACGCCATGGACGACACCACCGGCCAGGACCTCGCCCCCGCAGGGATGCAGTTCGGCATCTTCACCGTCGGGGACGTCACGCAGGACCCGACGGGCGCGACGACGCCCTCGGAGAACGCCCGGATCAAGGCGCTCGTCGAGATCGCCAAGAAGACCGAGGAGGTCGGCCTCGACGTCTTCGCCAGCGGCCAGCAGCACAACCCGCCGTTCGTCACGACGTCGCCCACCACGCTCATGGCGTACATGGCCGCGCAGACCGAGCGCATCGTCTTCTCCACCGCCATCGCGCAGATCACCACCAACGACCCGGTCCGGCTGGCCGAGGACTACGCCGTCCTGCAGCACCTGTCCGACGGCCGCGTCGACCTCATGCTCGGGCGAGGCAACTCCGCCCCCGTCTACTCCTGGTTCGGCAAGGACCCCACGAAGGCCGTCGAGCTGACCGTCGAGAACTACCAGCTGCTGCGACGGCTCTGGGACGAGGACGTCGTCAACTGGGAAGGACGGTTCCGCACACCGCTGCGGGCCTTCACCGCCACCCCGCGTCCGCTCGACGACGTCCCGCCCATGGTCTGGCACGCCTCCATCCGCACGCCGGAGGTCGCCGAGCTGGCCGCCTTCTACGGCGACGGGTACTTCGCGAACAACATCTTCTGGCCCAAGGAGCACTACCAGCGGCTGATCGGCTTCTACCGCCAGCGCTACGAGCACTACGGCCACGGCACCCCCGAGCAGGCGATCGTCGGGCTCGGCGGCCAGGTGTTCATGCGCAAGAACAGTCAGGACGCCGTGCGGGAGTTCCGGCCCTACTTCGACAACGCGCCCGTCTACGGCCACGGCCCGAGCCTGGAGGACTTCACCGCGCAGACGCCGCTGACCGTCGGCAGCCCGCAGGAGTTCATCGAGAAGACCCTCACGTTCGCCGACTTCTTCGGTGACTACCAGCGTCAGCTCTTCCTCGTCGACCACGCCGGCCTGCCGCAGAAGGTCGTGCTGGAGCAGATCGACATGATCGGCGAGGTCCTGCCCACGCTGCGCAAGGAGTTCGCCGCTCGGCGACCGGCCGGCATCCCCGACGCACCCACCCACGCCTCCCGCGTCGCGGCCCGCGCGCAGGCCACGGTCGGAAGCGACACGCGCCCGTGAGCCGCGTCGTCATCGTCTCCGGCGGGCTCGGCTCGCCCTCGACCACCCGGCTGCTCGCCGACCAGGTCGAGGCAGGACTGCTGCGCGCCGACGCGTCCGCGTCGGTCGAGATCGTCGAGCTGCGCCCCCTCGCGCACGAGGTGGTCGACGCGACGCTCACCGGCTTCGCGCCGCCGCGACTCCAGCACGTCATCGACTCCGTCGGCGCCGCCGACGCGATCGTCCTCGTGACCCCGGTCCTGCAGGCCTCCTACAGCGGGCTGTTCAAGTCCTTCGTCGACGCCCTCGAGCCCGATGCGCTCGTCGGCAAGCCCGTCCTGCTCGGCGCGACCGGCGGCACGGCGCGCCACTCGCTCATGATCGAGCTCGCCATGCGCCCGCTCGTGGCCTACCTGCAGGCCGTCGCCGTGCCCACAGGCATCTTCGCCTCACCCCACGACTGGGGCGCCGAGGGCAAGGATGCGCTCGCCGCCCGCGTCGACCGTGCCGTCGCCGAGCTGTTCTCCCTCCTCGGGGGCGGTGGCAGCGGCCGCTCCCGCGACGACGACATCGACCTGTTCAGCGACACGATGCTGTCCATCTCGCGGCCGCCCGCCCCGCCGGCGGACTGACCGGCAGCCGGACGGTGGCTTTGCGGCTCCCCGCCCGGGATCGGTAGCGTTCTGCCGATGCCGGACGCGTCCAGGGGTCCGGCCCGTCGAGAGGACATCATGCGTCGTCAGCATCATCGCGCCGGAGCCGTCGTGGCCGGCCTCGTGGTCGCCCTCGGACTCACCGCCTGCTCGGGAGAGGCGGACGAGGAGGAGCCCACGGCCGCCGCCACGTCGGAGGTCGAGGAGACCGAGGAGGAGCCCGTCGCCGTCGAGGGGCAGCCCGCGTGGGCCAACCCCATCGCCGAGGGAGGCGAGGTCATCGCCACCTTCGAGCTCGGCGACCTGACGGTCGAGGCCCGCCAGATGGGCACCGAGACCGCCACCCGCACCGGCAACTTCGTCGACCCGGAGGACAACGAGCCGATCATCTCCGAGGGCGACGAGATCGTCTACGTCCAGTACGTCGTCACGAACACCGGTGACCCCATCGACCTCGGGTCGTCGCTGGTCTCCTTCGACGCCCGCTACGACGACTGGCCCTACCTGCAGGGCATGGACGGCACGACCGACCTCGAGCAGTACGAGTCGCTCGGGCTCTTCACCTCCGGCGTCGCCGCCGGCGAGGCCGCCGACCCGCCGGTCTACACCCTCGGCACCGGTGAGAGCTTCTCGGTCTCGGAGAACTTCCTCTACCAGGCCGGGTCGCCGCTCACCATCGAGGCGACCATGACGCCGGTGGACGCCCAGGGCGACCTCCTGCACGACGACCGCGTCGAGGCCGAGGGGTCGGGAACGATCTCCTGAGCCCACTGCTCGCACGCACGGGCCCGGACGCCGAGGGTGTCCGGGCCCGTGCGCGTTCGGGACGTGGCCGGCTGGACGGGTGCCCGGCGCTGACCGAGACTCGTCCCATGCATCCCCTCCGCGAGCTCGGGCTCGCCGACCTGCGGCGACGCACCAGCGTCAAGTGGCGCACCCACGGCGACGACGTGCTGCCGATGTTCGTGGCCGAGATGGACGTGCCCGCCGCGCCGGCGGTCGTCGAGGCCGTCGAGAAGGCGGTGCGCGACGGTGACACCGGCTACCCGTCCCTGGACCCTGTCTACGCCGAGGCCTGGACGGACCTCGCGCGCTCGCGGTGGGGCCTCGACGTCCCCGTCGAGCAGACGGCGCCCGTCGCCGACGTGATGACCGGGGTGGCCGTCGCGATCGAGACCGTCACCTCGCCCGGTGACGTCGTGGTCATCGACCCGCCCGTCTACCCGCCGTTCGCCGAGACGATCCGGACCACCGGCCGGTCCCTCGTGGAGGTGCCGCTCGGCGCCGACGGGCGGCTCGACCTCGTGGAGCTCGGCGAGACCTTCGAGCGGGCGGCGTTCGGCGGCCGCAGCGTCGCCTACCTGCTGTGCAGCCCGCACAACCCGGGCGGCACGGTGCACTCCGCAGACGAGCTGGCGACGGTCGCGCGCCTGGCCGCCGAGCACACGGTGCGGGTCGTGGTCGACGAGATCCACGCGCCGCTGGTGGCGGAGGGGTTCGTCCCGTACCTGTCCGTCGTCGGGACCGACGACGCGTACGCCGTGGTCTCGGCGTCGAAGGCGTGGAACCTGGCCGGCCTGAAGTCGGGCCTGCTCGTCGGTGGTGCCGCCACGGGCGCCGAGCTCGCGTCGCTGTCCTACCTCGTCTCCCACGGTCCCAGCCACCTCGGCACCATCGCCCATGTCGCGGCAATGACGGACGGTCGGGACTGGTTGGACGCCGTCGTCGCCGACATCGGGGCCAACCGGGAGCGCCTCCAGGCGTCGCTGGCTCGGGACCTGCCGGAGGTCGGCGCGCTGCTCGGCCCCGGGACGTACCTCGGCTGGCTCGACTTCCGTGCGGTCGGCCTCGGTGACGACCCGGCCGAGGAGCTGCTGGCCTCGGCTCGGGTCGCGCTCGCGAGCGGTCCGACCTTCGGGACCGGAGGAGCGGGCCACGCCCGCCTCAACTACGGCACCACACCGGAGCTCCTCGACGAGGGTGTGCGACGGATCGTGGATGCGCTGCGATGAGCGTGCCGCCGCTGGGGCCCTACGTCGCCGCGTCGGCGTGGGGCGCGAGGAACGGCCCCGGCCTCGTCCGCCGGGTGCTCGATCGCGGTCGTACCTGGCGGGCCGTTCTGCTCATGGTCGTGACGACGGCCTTCGGCGCCTTGCTCACGGCTGCGTGGATCGATCTCGTGGCCATGGGGTGGCCGCTGATCAGCCTGTGCTTCGGGCTCGCGGCGCTCAGTGCGTGGGCGCTGCTCGCGGAGGCGGTGGCGCGCTGGTGGTGGTTCCCGCGATCTTTCTCCGGTCCTGTGCTCACCGTCTCGCCGAGTGGGGAGCAGGCGACGGCGTGGATCCGCTCCGGTGCGGCGATGGTGCGCCCGGTCTCCCTGCAGGTGGTCATCGGGGCGGCGGCCGCCGGTGAGGTGACCGCGGCCGTCGTCGGCGGGCACTCCTGGGCCTTCGTCACGGCCGGGCTCCTGGCGGTCCTCGGCCTCTGGATGGCGCTGCCGTTCCTGCGGCGCGACGTCACCGCCGGCGGCCTCTACCTCACGCCGCACGGCCTGGAGCACGTGTGGGGCTCGAGCACGACCAGCGTCCGGTGGGACGACCTCGAGCTCACTCCTCCCTACGAGCCGCTCGGTCTGCTCAGGACGGCGCAGCTGCAGCACGACAGACGTGGCTGGCACCATGGCGACCCGACCGATGCCGTCCGGGGCGGTGGCGTGCCGATCCCGCAGGCCTACCTCCCGGGGCCGCCGATCCTGATCGAGCGACAGCTGCGGGCAGCCGCCGGCTCACCGTGCCAGCGGATCCTCCTGGGCACGCCCACGTCGCTCGAGCAGTATGAGCAGGAGCTTGCCCGTTGGCAGCTCGGCGAGCAGCTCGACACCCCTGCTGCACCAGGGACCGACCACCGGCGCGGTCCCGGCGCCTGACGGCAGAGCTCTCCCGTCAGGTGTGGGTGGGTTCTCGGAAGCGTTGGTGTCGTCGGGGTCGTCGGTGGGGGTCGAGGTGGGCTGGGGGGATGAGCTCGGGGACGTGGTCGTGGGTGAAGCGGACGTGCCAGCCGTCGGCGTGGAGGGTGCGGTGGTGGTGGGGGCAGAGCAGGACGCCGTCGGTCAGGTTGGTGGTGCCGCCTGCGGCCCAGTGCTCGTTGGCGTGGTGCACGACGCACCATCCGGGCGGCCGGTCGCATTGGGGGAAGACGCAGCCGTGGTCTCTCATCTCCAGGGCCCTGCGTTGATGGAGTGAGAAGAGGCGCCGGCTCCGGCCGAGGTCGAGGGGCAGGGAGTCGCCGTCGAAGACGGCGGGCAGGAGTCGATGTTCGCAGGCCATGCGGCGGGCTTGTCCGGCGGAGAGACGTTCGCCGGTGGAGGCGTTGGCGACCTTGAGTCGACCGGACAGGACGTCGAGGTCCATGTTCACGGTCAGGACGGGGCCGAGGTTGTTGGTCTGGGGGAGCCGGTCGACCGGTAGCAGCTCGCACAGGTGGGCGAAGGCCCATCCCTGGCGGCGGGAGTGGTCGGGGCGTTCGTCGAGCAGGACCTCGCCGGTGCGTCGGGACACGTGTCCGGGGGCGGTGATCTCGACCTGTGGTGCGCAGAGCGCGTCGAGGGCGACGCGCAGGTGCGCGGCCTGTGCTTCGGGGATGGTGAAGCCGCCCTTGACCAGACCATCGGCCGTTGGCGGGCTCATCCAGAACGAGGAGGCGTTCCAGGCGCGTCGTTCGCGTTCGGCGACGATGTCGTCCTCGGCCGCGTCGAGCGCTTCGGGGTCGTCGGAGCAGGCCAGGTGGGACCCGATGACCCGGTCGGCCAGGCGGGTGAGTCGGGGCAGGTCGAGGCGGGGTGCGTCGGCGACGAGCTGGGCCTCGCAGGAACGACGGACGGAATCGTCGGTCTCGTCGGGCAGGAGGTCGAGGGCCTTGCCGATGACGGTCGCCTGCTTGGCCGTCAGCTCACCGGCCGCTTGCGCGGCGTGGGAGACAGGCGCGGTCTGGATCCTCTTGGCCTGACGGACCAGTCCATCGGCCCCGCGACGGTCACCACCGAAGTCACCGGCCAGCAGCGACCCGGTCGAGGCCGCTCCCTCCCGCCGAGCGGTGCCGGCGGACTCCACTGCGGCGACCGCCGCCAGCTCGTGCGCCGCGACCCGGGCCTTCAACCGAGCCAGGGACCGTGCGCTCGAGCGCTGGTCGTCGGGGGAGAGGCGCGCGTAGTCGTCGGTGTCGATGGAGGACAGCAGGTCGTGCACGACGGCGAGCTTGTCGACCACCGAGGTGGTGGTGAGCTCCAGCGGTGCGACGGCCATGGGATCGATCCTTCTATCGACGGTGTGTTCCCATTCTATGGTGACCCACGGACACTCTTCCATGACTCGTCCACACCCGCCAGGCACGCGTTCGGTGCGGCTCAGTCGGTGGCGATCACGAGATCGGCACGCTCGCGTCGGTCCCGTACCCGCTGCGCGTTCGGCTCGTCGACGTCGTCGACCCACGCCTGCGCGGCGGCTCGATTCTTGCCGGACGCGACGTGCCGTTCCACGAGTCGCGACCGACGTCGGTTCTCGTCGAGCTCGACGTACCAGACCTCGGCCATGAGGGCTCTCGCCTCGGGCCACGGGTCGTGGGCGTCGAGGAGGTAGTTGCCCTCGGTGACCACGACACGCGTCGTCGGCGGGACGGTCACGGCGGCCGCGACCGGCTGCTCCAGGCGGCGCTCGAAGCCCGGTGCGTGGACGGCGTGCTGCGGCACGTCGAGCAGGCGGCGGAGGAGGGCGACGTAGCCGTGCGCGTCGAAGGTCTCGATCGCACCCTTGCGGTGGCGCAGGCCGAGCGCGTCGAGGGTGACGTCGGCGAGGTGGAACCCGTCCATCGGCACCTGGACGGCCGGTACGCCTGCGGTCTCGAGACGACGCGTGAGCTTGCGCGCCAGGGACGACTTGCCCGAGCCGGGCGCGCCGGCGATCCCGACCACGATGCGCGGTCGGTCGTCGAGCAGTCCGACGACGCGCGCCACGAGCGCGTCGATCGATGGGGTCGGCACGGTGACATCCTCCCAGCAGACGGTGCACATCGAGGACGGTGCCCACGCAATGACGTGCGTTGGACAATAGTGTGTGACACACAGTAAAGTGCGAGGCATGGAAGCGGACGACGTCGTCAAGACCCACCTGCAGGAGCTGCGTCGAGGCACCGTCGTGGTGGCGAGCCTCACCGCGTTGCGCGAGCCCGGCCACGGCTACGCGCTGCTGCAGACCCTCGCCGGGTACGGCTTCGCGGTCGACGCGAACACGCTCTACCCGCTGCTGCGGCGTCTCGAGGACCAGGGCCTGCTGCTCAGCGAGTGGAACACCGACGAGTCCCGCCCCCGCAAGATCTACCGGACCAGCCTGCGAGGCGAGTCCGTCCTGGCCGTCCTGCTTGAGGACATGGCTGCCATCACCTCCTCCATCGACCGGCTCACGCAGGGAGAGCGCTCATGACCACCACCCTCACCGACCGCTACGTCCACGCCGTCCAGCGTTCCGTGCCCGAGGCGCGGCGCGAGGAGATCGGCCGCGAGCTCCGGTCGTCGATCGATGACATGGTCGACGCCCGCGACGACCTCGACCGTGACGAGGCCGAGCGCGTCGTCCTGACCGACCTCGGCGACCCCGGCGTCCTCGCCGCCCAGTACGCGGACCGGCCGCTGCACCTCATCGGTCCGCGGTACTTCCTCACCTACTGGCGGCTCATGCTGCGGCTGCTCACCTGGATCCCCGGAGCCGTCGCCCTCGTCGTGCTGACGGTCGTGATGATCCGCAACGACAGCAGTGCCGACGCGGTCGGCGCGGCGGTCTCGGCAGGCTTCCAGGCCGCGGTGCAGGTGGTCTTCTGGACGACCGTCGTGTTCGCGGTGCTGGAGCGGGTCGACGTCGACCCGGGGCTGCCCGGGTGGACGGTCGACGCCCTGCCCGACGCGCCGGATGAGCGCGACATCAGCCTGGTGGACACCGTGACGGCGCTCGTCTTCATCGGACTGTTCGGCGTGGTGCTCGTGGTGCAGAACTTCCGCAGCTGGGTGCAGGGTCCGGACGGGGAGGACGTCGCGGTGCTCGACCCTGCACTGTGGTCCGGGTGGCTGCCCCTGCTGCTCGCCGTGCTCGTCGCGAACGCCGCGCTCGAGGTGTGGAAGCACCGGGAGGGACGGTGGACCGGTCCGATCGTGGCCGCGACGTCCGTCGTCTCGCTCGCCTTCGCACTGCCGTTCGCCTGGCTCGCGTGGCGGGACTCGCTGCTCAACCCCGAGTTCGTCGACGCGGTCGGCATGAACGAGCGGGTGCTCGGCTACGTCAACGACGGCATCGTCGCCGGTGCGGTCGTGATCGTCCTGATCGAGGTGGTCGACGCCCTTTGGAAGCTGCGCCGGCGTCGGCTCGCGTCGGCCTGAGGGCCAGAACCTCCGTGTGATCGCCGGGGCCCGGTCCGGTAAGGTTCCCCGCGGTGGCGTGTCCGAGCGGCCGAAGGTGCATCACTCGAAATGATGTGTGGGGTCAAACCCACCGTGGGTTCAAATCCCACCGCCACCGCCGTGTGATGTCTCAGGACATCGGGAAGGCCCGAGCCCACGATCGTGGGTTCGGGCCTCTGCCGTCTCAGATCTGATCCGTCGGCGTCGTGAGACTGACGGCCGCACTCGACGTGCCTGGACGTCGGGAGCCGGACTGCTTACCCTTGCCACAGGTACTCGCGCTCATCGGGGGGTGTGATGGCGAGCAATAAGGACGTCGGACTCGACGAGCCGTTCTTCGACGCGTTCCGCCAGCTCCAGCCGGACGTCGAGGTCGTCGTGCTGCCGCCGGAGGAGCCCGTCGACGCGCTCCTGGCTCGCTCTCAGGACCTGGACGGCATCGCGCACGAGGCACTCAGGCAGGTCGAGTCGGTCCTCCCCGCGACCCTGACCGTCCGGGACGCCGCAAGCAGATGGCGTCCGGCTCCGCACGGTCTGCAGGAGCACGTCGGCGAGTGGGTCCAGACCTACGACCATGAGGGGGACGCGCTGAACGCTCTGCTGCTGCTGCGCGACGCCGTGATCGACGCCGGTTGGGCTGCTGCGCCCGTCCCGGCGCCCACGCCGCAGATGACGGCGTCAGCCCCGACGGGGCTCATCCGGGTCGACGCGACCGTCGACGGTCGAACGTTCACCGTCCAGGGGCGCGGACCGCTGGTCAGGGTGCACGGGGGGTCGTGATGGCCGAGCTCGACATGCTGCCGTTCGAGGTGCTGCGCGCTGGCAGGACGTGGCGCGGTCTGGGTGAGGACGTCGAGCAGGCACGCAGCTACCTGCGCGACGCCTCCAGCGCCGCACCTGAGCTCGGCCCACGAGTCGCCGGCGCCGTCTCGCGGTTCTTCGGCGCCTGGGAGGGCGAGATGTCCGCGCGCGTCAGAGCAGCCTCGGCCAACGGAGAGATGCTCGACGCAGCCGCCGGCATCTACGTCGCTCACGACCAGCAGAGCGCACAGGACCTGCGGTCGCTGCTCCCGTGGTCGGACTACGCCGCCATCTGCCGCAAACCCGTCACCGCACCGATCACGTCCCTCACGGCGGACCCTCTCGACGCCCTCGGCGAGGCGCCGTGACCGGGCTGGAGGTCACCGATCCGGTGCCGCTGCCACCGTTCGAGGTCGCCCCCGGTGGTCGGGCGGTCACCTCCGGCACCAGGCGATGCGTGCAGGCGATGTCGGCCACGGCGCAACGGATGAGCAGCCACACGGCGCCACCGGGGTGGGACGACGCGCAGGCCGTCACCGCGCAGCACGTGCTGACCGGCACCGTGCGTGACCTGGAGGCTGCCGAAGCCGCGCTGCACACCGGCCTGACCGTCCTCGATGCCTACCTGGACCGCACCGACGAGCTGCGCGCCGAGCACGAGAACCACCAGTCCACCCGAACACAGCTGAGCAGGGACATCGCGGACTTCCGCGGCCAGGCGGCGGGGCACACCGCGGCCGAACGGTCCGACCTCGCCGCCACTGCCGTCGCCCTGCGCGGACGGGTCGACGACTTCGACCGGCAGGTGTCGGCCTGGCAGGAGCGGCTGACCGCCGCCGAGGACCGCCTCATCGCCGGACTGGCCAAGGCCGACACCCTGAAGGAGGGTCACGGCCTGGTCGCACGGGCGCCGGACGAGGCGGCTCTTCTTCGCCAGCTCGCGGATCTGGACCGCAGCGACCCGACGACCGTCGCCACCTGGTGGGCCTCCCTGACACGCGCCGAGCGGGAGGCGTTGAAGATGGCCGACCCCGAAGCGATCGGCAGCCTCGATGGCATCGCCGTCGCAGACCGCGACGAGGCCAACCGGCTCGCGCTGGACGCCCTGCGCACCCACCTGGACGACAAGCGGGAGGCCGGCACCCTGACGGCCGCGGACCGCGACACCCTGGACAAGATCTCCACGGTCCAGAAGGCGCTGGACAGGACCGACGGACTGCAGATCGAAGGACGAGTCGTCACGTCCTACCTGCTGCTGTTCGACCCCGAGACCGCCAACGGCGACGGGTTCGCCGCCGTCGCGTACGGCAACCCCGAGACCGCCGACCACGTGTCGATCAACGTCCCCGGCCTGACCAGCACCGTCAACACCTTCGGCGGAGTCTCCCAGGACGCCCTCAACGTCCTGCGGTCAGCCTCCGCACAGACCGACGGGTCGGTGGCCTCCATCGCCTGGCTGGGCTACGACGCTCCCGATGCCGAGGGAATCCTCGATCCGAATCGGGGTGAACGCCTGACGGCGAAGCTGGACGCCCTCGGTGTCGGGAACGAGCAGAAGGCGGCCGCCGGCGCCGCGGTCCATCCGGAGGCAGGCCGCGCCAACCTGACCGTCATCGGTCACTCCTACGGCTCCACGACCACCGGCAAGGCTGCCGGCGACTTCGACATGGACAGTGACAACGTCGTCCTGGTCGGCAGCCCCGGACCCGGGCGCGGGAACGTGCATGCCAGCGACCTACGCGGCACGGTCTACGTGGGCTCGGCCGACGACGATCCGGTGACCCGCCTGGGGAACGGCGGGTCCATCGGGTTGGGCGTCGATCCCGCGTCCGCGGAGTTTGGGGCGATCCGGTTCAGGGTCGAGAATCAGGAGGCGTTCAGCTTGTCCGGTAGTGGGCTGCTGGCCGGGCTGGAGAATCACGTCTCCTACTTCGATTCCCGACGCGAGATGCAGGAGGAGGGCCGTGCCTTGCGCGACTCTGCGTCCCTAGGCGACATCGGCAAGGTCGTCGTCGACCGCGGCGGCGAGGTCGACGTCGTCCCAGGCCGGACCGGTTCCAGCATCGACTGGTGGGGCGAGCAGGCGCAGGACCATCCCTCCTACCGGGCCGCCGGTGCCGTCGGTGAAGCCGTCACGGACCACCTGCGGCGACGATTCCTGCCAGGTGTCGGCCAGTGAACGAAACGATAGCGTCGAGGCATGAAGCGAAGGGATGCGTCGTGTGGGCGACGATCGTGACGGTGGGAGTGGTGTTGGTGTCGGCGCTCGCAGCGTGTGGTCCTGGTCCGGATCGTGAGGGCCGTCCGCCTTTGGTGGTCGAGATCGACAGTCGTGAGGACTTCGACGCCGTTCGAGCCGAGGCCGAGGACGTCCTGCAGCAGATGAGAGCGGTAGCCCAGGCCGAGTTCGATGACGTGTCGTCCACCCCGGGGCAGGTCAACAGCATCAAGTGTGAGCTCAAGGGAGCGAACGTCTATGAGTTGAGTGGTCGACTCGCCGTCAGCGTGGCGAGTGAGGACAGCGCTGAGCAGGTTGCCGCGCGACTTGCCGAGGCCTTGGAAACGAAGGGGTTCGATGCCGAGATCTCACCGCAGAACTCGGTCGTCGTCGGCATGACGACCGAGTCGGGCGTGCGGTTCGGAGTCGGGACCGGCGCGCTCGCCCCGTATGCGGGTGACGCCGGCCAGTCGTACGACTTCAACTTCGGGCTCAGTTCCACCTGCATGGATCTGCCGCGCGATGTCGCCGACGAGCTGTAGGTGTCGCTCGTGATCGGGCCTGGTCGTTCGTCCCGCCGCGGGTTCTCGTCGTGCTCTCGTGGTCGGTCGGGGATCATCTCGCGCTCTGGACGTCCGCCGGGACCACAGCAGCGTGTCGCCAGGGTGCCTGTGGTGATGTTCGTCGTGGCGCTGATGTCGGCGTTGGCGGCGTGTGGTCCTGGTCCGGATCGCGAGGGTCGGCCGCCTCTGGTCGTCGAGATCGAGAGTCGTGAGGAGTTCGAGGCCGTCCGGGCCGAGGCTCAGGACACGCTCGAGCGGGCCAAGCGTGTGGCGCAGACGGAGTTCGACGAGGACTCCTCTTCGCCCGGCCAGCTCACCGAGATTCCTTGTGCGCTCAAAGGCAGCAACGTCTACGAGCTCGACGGCGGAGTAGGTGTCAGCGTCTTCAGTGAGGACACACAGCAGGAGGTCGCCGCGACGCTCGCCGCGGCCTTGACGGACGAAGGCTTCAACGTGGAGGTCAGCGACGATCGAGCAGTCGGTTTCGTCGTCACGACTGAGTCGGGTGTGCGCCTGGGGGCCGTGTTCGATCCGCCGTCCGTCTACGACGGTGGACAGGGGCAGGCGTACGACCTGAACTTCGGTATCAACTCCACCTGCATGGATCTGCCGCGCGATGTCGCCGACGAGCTGTAGCGGGTCCGTCATCCATCGACGTGCCAGGGGACCGGGACAGTCGATCCCGGAAGGTACAGCGGGTGGCCCGGGTGGCCGCTCGACGTCATCCGTAGGTGGTGCAGGGCATGACCTGCGCCGGTGAGCAACGCATGCACCGCCGGCCCACGGTCGTGAAGGGCGCCGTGCACGCCCCACGCGGCGACGACGAGGTCAGCCGCGTCGGCGGCCGCGAGGATCGCATCGTTGTTGCCGGGGCCGACCGGGTCGGCGACGGTGCGCAGCGCGCGCGGGTCGGTCGAGCGGTGGGCGAAGATGTTCACCACCTCGAACGAGCCGTGGCCCCAGTCGAGCGCGAACCGGTGGCAGCGCGTCACCGTCGGGTCGAGCACGTGGGCGCTCGCTGTCGACGGGTTGAGCATCACGAAAAGGCACCGCGGAAGCGTCAGGTCCCACACTCGCGACAGTCGGTAGCGATACTGCCCCGCCTTGTCGTAGGTGGCCGTCGCGAGGCCCTGCGACCCGTCGGCCGTCTCGACCACCGGACCGACAGGACGGGCCGCGACGACCGGATCCGGCGGCGGGGGCGAGACGTAGCCGTTCCCGTCCACGCTGATCAACTGAGCACGCTGCCCGGGTTCAGCCGACCGTGGGGGTCCAGCGCGGCCTTCACCGTGCGGTGCACGTCGAGGGCGACGGGGTCGAGCTCGCGCGCGAGCCATCCCGACTTCAACCGGCCGACGCCGTGCTCGCCGGTGACGGTGCCGCCGAGCTCGAGGGCGAGTGCGGTGATCGCGTCGAAGGCGCGCCGGGCGGCGGCCAGGCTGTCGGGGTCATGGCGGTCGAAGACGATCGTCGGGTGCATGTTCCCGTCGCCGGCGTGCCCGAAGACGCCGATGGTCAGGCCCACGTCGTCCGCCACCTGCGCGATCCCCTCGACCAGCGCGACGATCGAGCGCCGCGGAACGCAGACGTCGTCGAGCAGCCAGTCGCCGAGCCGCTCCATAGCCGGCAGCGCCTGGCGTCGGGCCTCCAGCAGCTGCGCGCCCTCGTCGGCATCGGTCGTCACGACCACGTCGACCGCGCCGGCCGCCTCGCACGCCGCCTGCACGGAGTCGATCGCAGGGCCGGGGTCGGGCAGGTCGGACTGGACGAGCAGCATGGCCTCGGCGGCCAGACCCATGCCGGTGTGGGCGTCGATCGCGGCCAGCGTCGTGGCGTCGAGCAGCTCCAGGAGGGAGACGTCGGTGCCGTCGCCAGTGATCCGCTCTACCGCGCGACCGGCGTCGGTCAGCGAGGCGAACGTCGCCACGACGGTCGCCGGTGGCGGGGGAGCGGGCAGCAGTCGCAGCGTGATCTCCGTGATGACGCCGAGCGTGCCCTCGGAGCCGACCAGCAGGCTGGTCAGGCCGTAGCCTGCGACTCCCTTGACCGTGCGCCGGCCGGTGCGCATGACCCGCCCGTCGGCGAGCACCGCCTCCAGGCCCAGCACGTAGTCACCGGTGACGCCGTACTTCACGCAGCACATGCCGCCGGCGTTCGTGGCGACGTTGCCGCCGATCGTCGAGGTGGCGACGCTGCCGGGGTCGGGCGGGTAGAACAGGCCGAGGTCAGCGACCGCGGAGCGCAGGTCGGCGGTGACCACGCCCGGCTGCATGACGGCCAACCGCTCCTCCACGTCGATCGCGACGATGCGGTCGAGCCGGCGGGTGCTGAGCACCACCGAACCGTCGGGTGCGTTGGCTCCTCCGGCGAGTCCCGTCCCGGCGCCGCGCGTGACGACCGCCAGTCCCGCGGATGCCGCGGCGCGCAGGCACGCGACGACCTCGTCGGTGCTGCGCGGCGAGAGCACCGCGAGCGGCAGCCTCCGATCCACCAGCTGGGCCTCGTCGTGGGCGAAGCCGGCGACGACGTCGGAGTCGGTCTGCACCACCGCGGCGGGCAGCTCCTCGAACGTCACGTGCCCGATCGTGCCACGCGCGCCGCGGTGGCGTGCGTCGGCGCAGCGTGTGTCAGCGTGGGGCCTTGACCGCCACGACCGGGCAGTCGGCCTCGAGCAGGACGCGCTGGGACGTCGAGCCGAGCATGATCTTCCCGACCGGTGAGCGTCGACGCTGGCCGATGACGATGAGGTCGGCGTCGTGGCGCTGGGCGTTGTCGAGGATGGAGTCGGGGGCCCCGCTGGTGCCGATGAAGTGCACCACCTCGCCGTCGACGCCGGCCGTCGTCAGCGCCTCCTCGAGCTGGGAGACGACGGCTTCCGACGACACGTCGGGGTCCGGTGAGCTCGACGCGACGGCCACGATGCGCGACCCGGTGAGGCGTGCGTGCTCCACCGCCCAGTTCCACGCGGCGTCTCCCTCGGCGGTGACGACGTACCCGACGACGATCGTGCTCATGACGGACCTCCCTCTGTGTGACTCCTACGGTAGCGGCAGGACGACCCCGATGGTCAGGTCGAGCGGTCCGCATCGCTCGCCGCCGTCTGCGTCCGGACCGGCCGGCGTGACCAGTAGCCCGCGAGCAGCGACCCGGACACGTTGTGCCAGACGGAGAACAGGGCCGCGGGCAGGGCAGCGGCAGGCGTGAAGTGCACGGTCGCCAGTCCGGCGGCCAGCCCGGAGTTCTGCATGCCCACCTCGATCGCCACCGCCCGGCGCGCGGTCTCGTCGAGCCCGACGACGCGCGCGGTGACGTAGCCGAGAAGCAGGCCGAACCCGTTGTGCAGCACCACGACCACGGCCACGAGCAGACCGACCGAGAGCACCGTCTCGGCGCTGCCGGCGACGACGGCCAGCACCACCACGGTGATGCCGACGACCGACACGAGCGGCATGGCGGGCAGCACCCGTTCGACGGCGCGCGGCACGGTCAGGCGCAGCAGGACCCCGAGCACCACGGGGACGAGGACGATCTGCAGGATCGAGACCAACAGCCCGCGGGCGTCGACCGGCAGCCGGTCACCGGCCAGCCACAGCACGAGCAGGGGCGTCAGCAGCGGGGCGAGGAGCGTCGAGGCGGTGGTCATCGCCACGGAGAGGGCCGTGTCGCCACGTGCCAGGTAGACCATGACGTTCGACGCCGTCCCGCCGGGCGCGGACCCCACGAGGATGACGCCGACGGTGAGCGCCGCCGACAGGCCGAACACCGTCGCCAGGGCGAGTCCGACGAGGGGCATGACGACGAACTGCGCCACGACACCGACGGCGAGCGCTGCCGGCCGGGACGCCACGACCGCGAAGTCGCGAGGGCGCAGCGTCATGCCCATGCCGAGCATGATGACGGCCAGCAGCCACGGGACCGCCGGCGTGATCGTCGTGAACGGCTCGGGTCGCCAGACCGCGACCGCTCCGGCCAGCACCACGATCGCCGGAAACCACGTCCCCGCCCGACGACTCACTGTCTCGAGGTCCATCCCCTCACCGTAGGTGCTCGACGAACCACCCCGTGGTGAGGTCGCGTCCGACGAGGTCGCCGAGCGACAGCGTGCCGAGGCCGCCGCCGGTGGTGTGCTCCTGGCCACGCAGCTCGACGTAGCGCGTCAGGGTTCCGGCGTCCGCCGACGCCTGCGCGAACGCACGCACCGGTCCGGGCAGGATGAGGTGGTCCGCCGATCCCTGGTAGATCAGCAGGGGTGCACCGTCGGCGCTGACGTGGTTGACGGAGTCCGTCAGCGCGTACCGCTCGGGGAGCTCATCTCGCGGCCCGCCGATGTAGCGGTCCCCGAAGCCGCGGCCGAGTGCGGAGTCCTCGTACGCGGCGCCGCCGTCGACCGCCGGGTACCCCGTGACCACGGCACCGACGTCCGGGAGGTCGTCGGCGGTCCGGCACGACGGGTCGAGCTCGCCCAGGACGCCGAGGTTCGCGGCGTTGACGGCCAGCTGGCCACCGGCGGACTCGCCGAGGGTGCCGACCCGGGTGGGGTCCAGCCCGGCGGCCACGCCGTCGACGCTGATCCACGTGAGGGCACACCCGACGTCCGCGACCGCGGTGTCCCACGTCTGCCGGTCCGGCGAGGCGAGTCGGTACGTGACGTCGAGGACGGCGAAGCCCTCCGCCAGCAGCGGCGTGAAGTAGGGACTGGGCGCCTTGCTGCCGCTGTCGAACCCGCCACCGTGCACACGGACCACCACGGGCGCCCCGCCCGGTTCCGGGTCGTCGGGCAGGTACAGGTCGGCGAGCAGGTCCTCGTCGTCGCCGACGGTGCCGACGACGACCTCACGGTCCGGTGTCGGCGTGGGGTCCAGGAACGGCACCGAGGGGGAGACGACCGAGACGTCGGCACCCTCCTCACGCGCCTGCGCGACCTGCAGGCCGTGCAGCACGACCGAGGACCCGAGGGTGACGACCGCGACCACCGTCGCGGGCCTGCGCCACGGCGACGTGCCGTCGCGCGGTCCCGTGAGCACGGCCAGGCTCAGCAGCAGGGCAGCGGCGACGACGACCCAGAACCCGAGCGCGTCGCGGACGACGCCGAGGATGATGACCGCGTACTGGCTGGGCCACCACTGCAGGACCGGCACCCACCACGACGGCGGCGTCCAGGCCAGCAGCTGGCCCGCGGCCACCACCGCCAGCAGCAGCACGACCACGAGTCGTCCCAGTCTGCGCACGTGCTCTCCCTCCATCGACGACGGCTCGCGACGCTACCGGTCCGATGCGGGGTGCGCGCGTCGGGCGGGCTCCTACGCTGGAGCGATGACCTCGACCGGCTTCTCCCTGCGCGTCGACGTCGGACCGCCGGCGCCCTCGCGCTTGCGGCGCGGCATGGTCAGGGTCGGTCTCGCCGGGGTCCTCGCGGACCTCGACCGCGTCGCGACCCGGGTCGAGGTGCCGGCCGAGGCGGCGGCGCAGGGCTTCGCCTGGGACGAGCGCGACCAGCGCACACAGCGGTGGTACCCGCAGGGGATCACGACGAGCGCCGACGGTGGAGCGAGCGGGTCGACGCTGCTGGCCAGCTGGTACGGCAAGGGCCTCGTGGGACGGTGGCTCGGGTCGCGCGTCACGGTGGTGGACGACGTCGATGCCGACGCCCCGCGGTACCGGCACGTGCTGCTCGTCGAGCCCCGCCCCGGTCGACTGCGGCGGCGGCCGTGGCGGCGGTGGCGTCCCGTGCGCGTCCACGCAGGGGGCATCGTCTGGTACGGACCGCACCTGTTCGTGGCCGGGAGCGCCTCGGGGCTGCGGGTCTTCCGGCTCGACGACGTCGTCCGTGTCCGGTCCCGCTGGCGCACGGGTGGCCACCGGTACGTCCTCGTCCAGGCCGGCCGGTGTCACCCGTCGACGTCGGCCGGGACCCGGGCGATGACGTACTCGTTCCTCTCGCTGCAGCGCGAGGCCGCCGGCGACCACCTCGTCGCCGGCGAGTACGGACGCAAGGACGCTCCGTCGCACCGCCTCGTGCGCTTCCCCCTGGACCGCGGCACCCACCTGCCGGGCGGCGGGGACGGCTCGACGCGTCCGGTCGAGATCCACGAGCGTCAGGTGCCGCGGATGCAGGGTGCCGTCGTCGCCGATGGTTCCTGGGTCCTCACGTCCAGCAACGGCGAGGGGAACCCCGGTGACCTCTGGGTCGGCTCGCCCGGCGCCTTCCGCCGTCACCGCGGCGTCCTCCCCACCGGTCCGGAGGACATCACGTGGTGGCCCGAGCGCGGGCAGCTGTGGACGCTCACCGAGTGGCCGCGGCGACGCTGGGTGTACGCCGTCGACCCGCGGCGCTGGACCGACGTCGATGCGGGCGGGAACGGAGACAGCCGGTGACGTCGCGCTTGACCCCGGGCGTGGTCGAGCATCTGGGGAAAGGGAGAACGAGCGAGACACGCCGAGAGGTCGTGACGAGCTCATGTGGTCCGGGTTGGGAGACCTGGCCGTCAGGAGAGGGAGACTCCGCATGCACGCCACCACCCGGTGGCGCGATGTGACGTCCGCTCAGGGAGCGGTGGACGTCAGCAGCGCGCGCGATGCCGCCGCAGGATCGTCGTCGACGACCCTGCCGGGCGAGTCGTGCGCCCAGACCCCCGACGTCGCCGTGGGGGCGGCTCCCACGGTGCGTCAGCCCAGTGGCGACGCACCGGCCACCAGGCCGGCCTCGAGATCGGTCAGTGCGGCGCTGCCCCCGGTGTCCCGTCGCGCGGCATCGGGGGTGGCCGCGCCGCCGCGGCACCCTCAGCGTGGCTTGACCGCGACCACCGGGCAGTCGGCCTCGATGAGGACGCGCTGGGAGGTGGAGCCCAGCACCAGCTTGCCGACGGGGGAGCGTCGACGCTGACCGATCACGACGAGGTCGGCGTCGACGCGGCGGCTGTGGTCGAGGATCGAGTCGGCGGCGCCGGCGGCGGGGCCGTGGAAGTGGAAGACCTCGTTCGCGATGCCCGCGCCGTCGAGCCGTCCGCGCAGGGCGTCGATCTCCTGCTCCTCGGAGACGCCGACCTCGGCGGCGGCGCCGGTCGTGGCGACCACGACGAGGCGAGCGCCGCTCTGCGCGGCATGGTCGATGGCCCACTCGAGCGCGGCCTCGGCCTCGGGGGTGGACACGTAACCGGCGACGATCGTCGACATGGCAGACCTCCTGGTGCGGCTGTCCCCAGCCTAGGGGAGCCGGGGTGAGACGAGCGCCGAAAGGTCGCGCGGTCCGGCCCCGTGCCGGTCGGTACCGTGGGCGGGTGACGGAACGCCGCCTGCTGCTGGTCAACGGACCCAACCTGAACCTCCTCGGCACGCGACAGCCGGACGTCTACGGGACGGCCACCCTCGACGACGTCGTGGAGTCGGTCATGTACACCGCCGACGAGCGCGGCTACGCCGTGCGTGCGGTGCAGTCCAACCACGAGGGCGTCCTCATCGACGCGATCCACGAGGCACGCGAGGACTGCGCCGGCATCGTCATCAACCCCGGGGGCCTCACGCACACCTCCGTGGTCCTGCGCGACGCGCTCCTCGCGGTCGACCTGCCGGTGGCGGAGGTCCACGTCTCTGACGTCGCCTCGCGCGAGGAGTTCCGGCAGCACTCGTACGTCTCGGACATCGCGACCGTGGTGGTCGCCGGGGAGGGCGTCGCCGGCTACGCACGTGCTGCCCTCGCGCTCATCGAGCACCTGGAGAAGGCGTGAGCGGCCCCCACAAGAAGCAGCTCGCCGTCGTCCGGCGTCTGCGTGTGCCGACCGCGGACGCCGGGTGGGCCGAGCTGCACGAGTTCGCCGGGACCTACGACGCGTCGTTCTTCGTCTCGTCGTCGATGGGGCAGGTGGCCGCGCTCGCCTACCGCCCGGTGTTCCAGGCGGTCGACGCGGGGACGCTCGGCGGCGAGCTGGGCGTCGACCTGCTCAGGGCGGCGCTGTGGTTCCAGGCACGCTCGGACACGATGTCCGGCGCCGCCGACTTCAGCGGCCCCGAGGTCGAGCGCTTCTACCGGACGGTGTGCGCGGAGCTGCACGCGCGCACCGGGGGCTGGGTCGGCGAGCAGTCCTGACCGTGGTCAGTCGGTGGTGACCGTCCGGTCACGCCTCGCGACGTCTCGTGCGGCGACACCGGGCCGGGTGAGCTGCCATGCCAGCAGCCCCCACCCGGCGGCGAGACCGACCATCGACAGCACGCCCCGCGGTGGGTAGACGTGGGCCTGCCAGTGCAGCCAGGCGCTCGCGATGACGAGGACCCCGCCCGGGACGACCCACCACCCGAGGGCGCGGCTGACGATCCCGACGGACAGGGCGGAGGCGAGGACGAGCGCGACGCCGCCGACGAGCTCGAAGTTCGCGGCGACCGGGAAGATGATGCCGAGCCCGCCCGCCTCGGCGGCCTTGATCGCCCCACCGGCGATCCCGGCGAGCACGTCCAGGGCGGTGTACGCGGTGGCGTAGACGTACGCCACGACGCCCACCACGACCGCGGCGGCGGGGCTCCCCCGCCGGGCCACCAGCCAGGGGCCGAGCGCGACGAGCGGGAAGAGGAAGAGCAGGATCGTGTGGATGAGCTGCCAGTGCTCGGCCATCTCCACCGTCAGCGGCGACGGGTGGCTGAGGCCGACGGCGGCGATCAGCAGCGGGGGCACCGTCACGGGCACCATCAGTCGGTAGCGGTCGCTCATCCGCTCACGGTAGGCCGGTTCGGTCGCCGGTGCCGGTCGACCTAGCGCGCCACCACGTCGGCGATCGTCGCCTCGATGCTCGCCCACGCGTCCGAGCCAGGGTCGATGACGTCGAAGTGGCCACCGTCGACGCGGACCAGTGCGGCGTCGGCACCCGCGGCACGCGCCGCGGCGACGTAGGTCTCGGACTGCTCGATCGGCACGAGGGGGTCGTCGGGGGCGTGGACGCAGCGCACGGGGACGTCGAGCGGCACCTGCCCGAGGGGGTCGACCTCGCGAGAGACCGGCTCGTCACCCAGGAGGTCGCGCACGGCACCACCGCCGAGACGTTCACCGGCGGCGAGGTCGAGGACGCCAGCCTGGGAGACCGCCGCCGTCACCGGGACGCGGACGTCGGCCCACCGCTCGGTGCCGGACCGGCCGGCCGCCCACACGGCCAGGTGCCCGCCGGCGGAGTGACCCAGGGTCACGACCGTCGAGAGGTCGAGCCCGGGGACGTCGGCCAGGGCGTCGATCCCGGCCGACACGTCGTCGAACGTGGCGGGGAAGCCTCCGCCACCGCCGACGCGTCGGTATTCCAGGTTCCACGCCGTCCAGCCGCCCGCGACGAGGGCTGCCGCGAGGGGACGCCCGAGCGAGAGGTCGTACTCCTGGCGCCAGAAGCCGCCGTGGATGACGACGACGACACCGCGGGAGGTCCCGTCCGGTCGGCTCAGCTCGGCCCCCTGGGCGGGGTCGTCGCCGTAGGAGATGGTCTGCACCTCAGGTCCTGGACCTTCTGAGGTCACGCAGGAGGGCAGGGCCGCCAGGCCCGCCGCGGCGAGCCCGAGCCTCAGGACGTCGCGCCGGTGCACCGGTCAGGAGCTCTCGACCTCGACCTCGGGAGCGACCGGCAGGCACACGCTCACCGGCACGTCCGCCTCGACCTCGGTCGTCGCGTCGTCGACGAGGTCCTGGTTCGTGTCGTTGCCGACGATGACGACGATGTTCTCGCTGCTGACGGACCCGGCGGGGGGCACGAACTCGACGTCGCCGAACTGTGCCGCGAGCAGGCGCACCCGGGGGTCCTCCGGTGTGTCGGTGACGATGGTGACACCGTCGGACTCGACCTCCATCGGGCTGTTGCCGACCTGTCCGGGCAGGAAGCCGCGACGCTGCAGGTTGATGCTCACGCGGTTGGCGAGTCCGGCGCGCTGGCTGGCGTTGAACACGTCGACGGGCACGAGCGCGGGGGTGACGGGCTCGCCGACCGCCACGTTCCGGTCCTCGCACGCGTCGACGATCTCGATCTCGGCCGACGCCGTCAGCAGCCGGAAGCCCACCAGTGCGCCGACGACGAGGACCGCGACCGCCCCGAGGACGGTGAGCGGACCGGCGAGGCTGGAGCGGTTCAACGCGGGCTCCCTGTCGGTGGGGTGGGGGTGGAGGCCGAGGAGGCGATGGTGTGGATCCTGGCGTGCAGCATCGCACGTTGCTGCAAGGCCGCCCGGACGGCGCGGTGCAGGCCGTCCTCGAGGAACAGCTCGCCGTTCCAGGCCACGCAGTGGGCGAAGAGGTCGCCGAAGTAGGTGGAGTCCTCGTCGAGCAGGTTCTCGAGGTCGAGCTGGGTCTTCGTGGTCGTGAGGTCGGCCAGGCGCACCTGCGTCGGGGAGATCTCGGCCCAGTCGCGCTGGTCGAGGCCGTGGGCGGGGTACGGACGTCCCTGGGCCACCCTCCGAAAGATCACGCCGCCAGTCTAGACGTCGTCGACCGTCGCAGATCGTGTTGCGGCGCGGCGCGATATCGACTTTCTCTGGTCGGCAATTCGGACTTTCTCGACTTTCCGATAGAGTTCGGCCATGGCGAAGAAGACCATCGAGAAGTTCTTTTCCGATCTCAGCGGCGAGGAGATCGACTCGACCTCCCCCACGGTGTCGTTCGTGTTCGACGGCACGGGGTACGAGGTCGACCTGACGCTCGCGGAGCGGGAGATGTTCGAGAAGGCCGTGGCGCCGTACATCGCTGTCGGACGTCGTGCCGGTCGGCCGGGTCGCAAGGCCTCGTCGGGCGCGTCCACGTCGGGCGGACCCGACGCCAAGCAGGTGCGTGCGTGGGCCCAGGAGCAGGGGCTCGACGTGCCCGCGCGCGGACGCGTGCCCGCCTCGATCATCGAGGCGTACGAGGCCGCCCACTAGCGACCACGACGGGGCGCTCACGTCCAGCGGCGCCGCGCGAGCTCGTAGAGCGCGATCGAGCCCGACGCCGCCGCGTTGAGGGAGCTGGCGCTGCCGGTCATCGGGATCGAGACCACCACGTCGCACGCCTCGCTCCACGCGAGGCTCATCCCGCGGGTCTCGTTGCCCACGACGAGGACGACGCTGCCGTGCAGGTCGGCGTGCGGCAGGAGGGTCTCGCCGCCCTCGTCGGTGCCCACGATCGTGACCTGGCCAGCGCTCGATCGTCGACGGTCCCGCCAGCCCAGGACGGGGGCGGGGTCGTCGACGGCGATCACGGGCAGGGCGAACATGGACCCCGTGCTGGCGCGCAGCGCTCGGGGGTCCCACGGGTCCGCGGCGTGCCCCGTGACGACGACGGCGTGCGCGCCGAGGGCGTCGGCCGAGCGGGCGAGGGAGCCGACGTTGCCGGGACTGGTCGGTCGGTCGAGCACGAGCACGACGGCGTCGTCACCCTCGGGCAGGTCCTCGGGCCCGGCCTGGGGGCGACGGACCACGGCGAGCAGCTCGGGCGCGGACTCGTCCTTCTCCCCGAGCTCGACCATGAGCTCGGTGGCGACGGCGACGACGGGGGCGGCGCTGCGCTCGATCGTCTCGCGCGCCCAGGCCGAACGGCGCGCGTTCGCGTCGACGAGCAGTGCCACCACCTCGACGCCGGCATCGATGGCGACGGTGATCGGCCGAACCCCTGGACGAGCACCTCCCCGGTCCGATGACGCTTCGTGCGGTTGCCCAGCAGGCTCTGCCAGTGCTGGAAGGTCGCGTTCCGTCGGTCGACGCGGCGCGGAGGGCTCATGCTGCGTTCCTACCAGGACGAGGGCCCACCACCGATGCCGGTACTATTACGTTCCGTCGACGTCCGCAAAGACAAGTGTAATACTGAGGTCGATGAACCTCCTGGACACCCCTGCCGTGCGCCCGTTGTCGGCGCGGTCGGTCGCGCTGAGCCTGTTGCTCGGCGCCGGACCGCAGGGCCTGTCATCGCGCGAGCTCGTCGCGCTGGGTGATCGGTTCGGCGTGTCGCCGCCGACGATGCGGGTCGCCCTGTCGCGGCTGGCGACCGGCGGCGACGTCCACGCCGCGAGCGGCACGTACCGGCTGACCGGACGCCACCGCTGGCGCCAGGAGCGCCAGGACGAGTCGCTCCGTCCTCGGACCCGCCCCTACGACGGGTCGTGGGCCATGATCGTGGTCGTCTCCGGGGGCCGCTCGGCCGCCGACCGCGGCGTGCTGCGTCGCGAGCTCACCGCAGGTCGCTTCGCCGAGCTGCGCGAAGGCGTCTGGATGCGGCCCGACACGATCGCGCAGCCGGTGCGCCCGAGCGACACGGGCGTCGTCGAGCTGACGACCCGGCCCACCGACGACCGGGAGCTCGCCGCCCGGCTGTGGCCGCTGCACCCATGGGCGGCACGGGGCCGGTGGCTGCTGGAGCGCACGAACGTCGACGACCTCGCCGAACGTCTCGCCGTCCACGCGGCCATCGTCCGCCACCTGCGCGACGACCCGTGGTTGCCCACGTCGCTGCTCCCCGCCGACTGGCCCGGGGACGCACTCCGACGCGCCGACGCGACCTTCCGCTCCGAGCTGTCCGCCCTTCGACCGTCCCCTGCCGAGGAGAACCGATGAGCACCACCCACGAGGTCACCAACCAGGCGCCGCCGGTGCCCGAGCACGACGCGAGCGACTACCCGGTGTACACCGAGGCGCTGGAGCGGCACGGGGTCGCGCCCGAGGCGCGCGAGCGGGTGCGTGAGGTCGGACGCGCCGCCGGCTCGGCGGAGGCCGTCGAGCTCGGGATCCTCGCCGAGCGGCACCACCCGGTCCTGCACACCCACGACCGCTACGGCCACCGCGTCGACCGGGTCGAGTACGACCCCGCCTACCACGCACTGATGCGAAAGGCCGTGGGCTTCGGGCTGCACGGCAGCCCGTGGGCCTCGGACTCGCCGACGGCCCACCTCGAGCGCGCCACCGCCCTGAGCGCCTGGATGCAGACCGACGCGGGCCACGTCTGTCCGATCTCGATGACGTACGCGGCGGTCCCGGCGCTGCGCGTGGACCCCGCGCTCGCGGAGACCTTCGTGCCCGGTCTCACGACGCGTACGTACGACCCCTCGTTCGTCGCGCCGGCGACGAAGACCGGACTCGTGGCCGGGATGTCCATGACGGAGAAGCAGGGCGGTTCCGACGTCCGCGCCAACACCACGCGCGCCACCGACGCCGGTGACGGCACCTACCGGATCACCGGGCACAAGTGGTTCACGTCGGCGCCGATGTCCGACGTGCTGCTCACCCTCGCCCAGGCGCCCGACGGACTCACCTGCTTCGTGCTCCCGCGGGTCCTGCCCGACGGCACCCCCAACGCCATCGCCCTGCAGCGGCTCAAGGACAAGCTCGGCAACCGCTCCAACGCCAGCAGCGAGATCGAGTACGACGGTGCCGTCGGCTGGCGGCTCGGGCCCGAGGGGCGAGGCGTACGAACCATCATCGAGATGGTCAACATGACGCGTCTGGACTGCACGCTCGGTTCAGCCTCCAGCATGCGCGTCGGGGTGCAGCAGGCCCTGCACCACACGCGCCACCGGCGAGCCTTCGGCGCCGCGCTGGTCGACCAGCCCCTCATGGGCAACGTGCTGGCCGACCTCGCGGTCGAGGCCGAGGCGTCGTCGACGGTCGCGCTCTGGCTGGCCGCCCTGACCGATGACACCCATCGCGGTGACGAGCGCGCGGCAGCCCTGCGCCGCATCGCGCTCGCGGTCAGCAAGTACGCGGTCTGCAAGCGCTCGCCCGGTCATGCGGCGGAGGCGTTGGAGTGCCTGGGCGGAAACGGCTACATCGAGGACTCCGGCATGCCACGCCTGTACCGCGAAGCGCCGCTCATGAGCATCTGGGAGGGTTCGGGCAACGTCGCCGCCCTCGACACCTTGCGGGCGATGGCTCGCCAGCCGGAGTCGGTACAGGTCTTCCTCGACGAGCTGGACGAGGCCGCCGGCGCGGACCTGCACCTCGACGCTGCCGTGCTGCGGCTGAAGAAGGAGCTGAGCGAGCTCAAGGACGCCGAGTACCGGGCCCGCGAGCTCGTGGGCCTGATGGCGTCGACCCTGCAGGGCTCGCTGCTGGTGCGCTATGGCGACGAGGCCGTCGCCGACGCCTTCACGGCCAGCCGGTTGGGCGTCCACGGCACGTCGGTCTACGGCACCTTGCCGGTCGGGGTCGACGTCGACCGGATCCTGCAGCGAGCGGGCGCCGCGGTGGAGTGAGCGCCGTCAGGCGCGACCGTAGAGGGGGGAGCGTGCTGCGCGACCGCCATGTCGCCGGCCGCCTGCGCCTGATCGGCGTTGCCCGGATACCTCGGCAGCGGGAACTCCGGCACGAATCCGCCACCGCCGTCAACCGTCTGCATCGTCCACCCCCGTAAACCGTCGTCGCCCAACAGTGTGCCAGCACGCGTCGGCTCGGACGGCCTTCGTCCGCACCCCGCTCACGCGCCGCCCTGTCTGCGGATCTGCTCGACCTGACGGAGCACCTTCTTGGGGCGGCGGACGTCGACGAAGTAGGCCCGGTCGGCGGTCTCCAGCAGGAGGCGTCTCCAGAGGGAGCGGTGCAGGACCCCTCGTCGAGGCATGCCGAGACGCCTCCACGCTGCCGAAGGCGTCCGACCCGGCGGCGATAAGCCTCCGCCGGCTCGGGCGGTCCTTGACCAGCGTGGCTCTTGCCGGAGCCCGATAGGTCGGGCTTCCAGAGACTCGGCGGAGGATAGGGGATTCGAACCCCTGAGAGCTTTCACTCAACCCGCTTTCCAAGCGAGCGCACTAGGCCACTATGCGAATCCTCCGTCGAGGAGCCTACCTGGCGGCGCCCGGCTTGGGAGCACCGGGGACCCCTGCGTATGCTGGCTCCAGCCCCTCGCGCGGCGACACATCACCCAACTCCCCCAGGGCCGAGAGGCAGCAAGGGTCAGTGAGCTCTGTCGGGTGCGCGAGGGGTCTTCGCACGTCCGGGAGCATTCGCCCCCGTTGCGACGTTCGGACGTGGCAGCATCGCCGACATGAGCCACACCCCAGTCGTTCCTCCGGCCGCTGGACCGCTCGTCCCGGTCGGGAAGATCCGCGGAACCGGTGGATGCATCGTCCTGACGATCGTCACCCTCGGCTTCTACACGTGGTTCTGGTACTACAAGACCCACGAGGAGATGAGGACGCACACCGGCGAGGGCATCGGCGGCCCGATCGCCCTGGTGCTGGCCATCTTCGCGGGCATCGTCATGCCGTTCCTGAGCTCCCACGAGGTCGGCCGGCTGCACGAGCGCCAGGGCCGGCAGGCGCCGGTCTCGGCCGTCACAGGACTGTGGGCGCTGCTGCTCGGTTGGTTCTTCCTCGTCGGCCTGATCGTCTGGTTCGTCAAGACGAACAGCGCCCTCAACGCCTACTGGCGCTCGGTCGGCGCCACCGGCTGACGCCCTGGCCCGCGGGGGGCACGCGACGATCAGGCGATCGGCTCCACGACGCCGTGCTCGCCGACCGACGACGCGAGCACGCGCAGCTGGTCGGACCCGGCACCGAGCGTGTGCTCGATGGCGGTGAGTCGGCTCGTGTAGTGCCCGACGGAGTACTCGGCCGTCATGCCGATGCCGCCGTGCAGCTGGATCGCCTCCTGGCCGATGTGCCGGGCTGCCCGCGAGACCTGCAGCTTGGCGCGGGCCGCGGCCTCACGCGCGCGGTCCGGGTCGTCGGCGAGCACGAGCGTCGCCCACGAGACCGTGCTGCGCACCAGCTCGGCGGAGACGTACATGTCGGCCGCGCGGAACGTCAGCGCCTGGAAGGTGCTCAGCGGCACGCCGAACTGCTTGCGCGTCTTGAGGTACTCGACCGTCTGGTGCAGGGCGACGTCGATCGCGCCGAGCGCCTCGTGGCAGTACGCCACCTGGGCGCGGGCCACGGCGTCCTCGATCGCAGCAGCGGCGTCGCTCGCCTCGCCGAGCGGCGTGGCGGCGGTGCCGTCGAACGCGACGCGTGCGGCACGCAGGCCGTCGTGGGTGCGGTAGCCGGTGCGGGTGGCGGCGTCGCCCTCGACGACGAAGACGCCCGTGCCCCCACCGGGAAGGGCGGCGGTCACGAGGAGCACGTCGGCCCGGGCACCGTGCAGCACCGGCTCCTTGACGCCGTCCAGCGTCCAGGCGTCGCCGTCCTGCGTCGCCGTCACGGGCTTGCCGAGGTCCTCGTGCGCGACGGCGAGGACGAGCGCTCCCTCGGCCAGGCGGCCGATCAGGTCGCTGCGCTGCTCGGCGGTACCCAGCGCGGCGACCAGCGAACCGCCCAGGACGACCGACTCGACGAAGGGCTCGGGCGCGAGCGTGCGGCCGATCTCCTCGGCGACGACGCTCACCTCGACGGGCCCGGCGCCGAAGCCGCCGTCCTCCTCGCTGAACGGCAGGCCGAGCGCGCCGAGCTCGGCGAGGCGGGCCCAGGTCTTCTCGGAGAAGCCAGGATCGTCCTTGACGACCTCGCGGCGGGTCTCGGTGGAGTCGTAGGCCGAGGTCAGCAGGCCACGCACGGCGTCGCGGAGGGCCTTCTGCTCAGAGCTCAGGGTGAAGTCCATGGTTGCCTCACAGTCCCAGGATGGTCTTGGCGATGATCTGACGCTGCACCTCGTTGGAGCCGCCGTAGATCGACGCCTTCCGGTAGTTGAGGTACTGCGGGGTGGCCACGCGGGCCCAGTCGGGGACGTCGGAGCCGTCGGCGGCGCCGGAGGCCAGCGACAGCGGACCGGCGATGTCGACGACGAGCTCGGTGACGTCCTGCTGCAGCTCGGTGCCACGCAGCTTCAGCACCGACGACGCGGGGTGCGGCTTGCCGTCGGCGGAGTCCGCGACGACGCGCAGTGCCGTCAGCTCCAGCGCCAGCAGCTCGTTCTCCAGCTCCGCGACGCGGGCTGCGAGCAACGGGTCCTGCTCGAGGCGGTCGCCGGCGTGCTCCTTGGCCTGGGCCAGGATCCGCTTGGTCGAGCCGACCGGCGCGACGCCGACGCGCTCGTTGCCGAGCAGGAACTTGGCGTAGTCCCAGCCCTTGTTCTCCTCGCCGACGAGGTTCTCGGCCGGGACGCGGACGTCCTCGAAGAACACCTCGTTGACCTCGTGGCCGCCGTCGATGAGCTCGATGGGACGCACCGTGAGGCCGGGGGAGGTCATGTCGATGAGCAGCATCGAGATGCCGGCCTGCTTCTTGGCCTCGGGGTCGGTGCGGACGAGGGTGAAGATCCAGTCGCCGTACTGCCCGAGCGTGGTCCACGTCTTCTGGCCGTTGACGACGTAGTGGTCGCCGTCGCGGACGGCACTCGTGCGCAGCGACGCGAGGTCGGAGCCGGCGTCGGGCTCGGAGAAGCCCTGCGACCACCAGATGTCCAGGTTCGCGGTGGCGGGCAGGAAGCGCTCCTTCATCTCCTGGGACCCGAACTGCGCGATGACCGGTCCGATCATGCTGGCGTTGAACGCGAGCGGCAGCGGGACGCAGGCCAGCTGCATCTCCTCGTGCCAGATGTGGCGCTGCAGCGGCGTCCAGTCCTTGCCGCCCCACTCGACGGGCCAGCCGGGGACGGCCAGGCCGGCGGCGTTGAGGGTCTGCTGGGCGCGGACGACCTGGTCCTTGCTCAGCTCACGACGGGCCGCGACGGTGTCGCGGATGTCCTGCGGGACCTGGGTGGTGAAGAACGTCCGCATCTCCTCGCGGAAATCGGCGTCCTCCTGCGACAGTCGCAACTTCACGGGGTACCTCCGGTCGGGGTGGTCGAGCGGCGCATCGGCAGCGGTCCGTGACTAAGCGACCGCTTAGTCACCAGGGTAGCCCGGTGCGGCCCAGGCGGCCAGTGCCAAACGGCCGCGTGCTGATCACCGTCGTGTGCGGGCCCGCAGCGGGCCGACCAGTCGAGGACCGGACAGCCGACGCTCCAACCGACGGGCCTCCCGCCCGACCGGCTGCGCGACGTACTCCCCGAGCAGGACGCCGGCCGACAGGGCGATGGCGACGCCCCCGGCGGTGATCATCGCCAGCAGACCCGTCAGGTCGTCGGCGCCGAGCAGGGCCAGACCCCGGTAGATGGACAGACCCGGCAGGAGCGGGACGATGCACGAGACGACGATGATCAGCGGCGGTACCCGGAAGGACCGCCCGGCCGCGTAGCTCACGAACCCGATGGCGACGGCAGCCACGGCGGCCGCGGGCGCACGGTCCAGGCCGTTCTGCTGCAGGACGAAGGCCAGACCCGTCGCGCCACCGGCGATGAGTCCGACCGGCAGCAGCACCCGGACGGGGGAGTAGGCCGAGACGGCGAACCCGGCAGCGCAGATGGCCGCACCCCCGACGACCGAGGGCAGCTGGGACAGGCGCGCGGTACCGGGGTCGAGCTGGAAGTCGACCCCCAGCGCGCTGCCGATCCCGAGGCCGAGGCTGACCCCGACGAGGATCCCGATCGTCGCGATCAGCACCTCCATGATGCGCGCGTTGGCGGTGATGTAGAAGCCGGTGAGGGCGTCCTGGATCGAGCCCACGAACCCGAGCCCGGCGAGCAGCGTCACGATCGTGGCCGAGACGACGAGCGACGGACTGAGTGGCAGGGGCGTCGCCGCGAGACCGACGGCGATGAGGGTCGCGAGGAGCGCACCCGCGACCTGCGAGTAGAACAGCGGCAGGCGTCGGCGCTCGAGCCGACGCTGGAGCACCTCGATGCATCCGGCGGCGAGCGCGGCGACGAGCATGACGACCCAGTCGCCACCGATCAGCAGCGCCACCCCCGCGCCCGTCATGCCCCAGGCGAGGGTCACGAGCCAGCGCGGGTACGGCCGACCCGTGGAGGAGATGCGGGCGATCTCGGCCGCCGCGTCGTCCCGGTCGATCCCGTCGACGAGCAGCTCGGAGACCAGCAGGTCGACGGCGGTCAGGTCCGCGTAGTCGATCTCGCGGTGCGTGACGTGGCGCCGCATCGTCACGGGCGCCTGGTCGACAGCCGACTGGTGGCTCAGCGTCAAGGTCGTGAACGTGACGTCGACGAGGGTCGAGCGCAGTCCGAGATGGTGGCAGATCGACGACATCGTCGCGGTGACGTCCGCAGCGCCCGCACCGTTGGACATGAGCAGCTCGCCGATCCTCAGGGCGAGGTCGAGCGTGCGCTGGGTGTCCTGGGCGTCGTTCACGACCTCATTGTGGAGGGGCGTCGGTCGCGCTTCCAGTCGGGTCGACCCGCCCCGGCTCAGTCGTCGATCAGGCCCTCGCGCTCGGCCTGCGCGACGATGCGACGCACGTTCTCGATGCGGCCGCAGTCGGCGTCGATCTGGCGGTTCCGCTCCGCCGCGAACTTCTCGCCGAGCTCAGCCAGGACCCGCGGACCGAGCTCGTCGCGCGCCGGGTTGAGGATGGTCAGCTCCTCCTCCACCAGGTGGTGGTTGACGAGGGCGGACAGGTTCTCGACCGCGTCGGCCCACTTCTGGGTGTCGTCGGAAGCGCACTCCATGACCTCCAGGAGTGCCTCGTTGCCCTCGGCGTGCTCGTGCTCGCCGTGGTCGGCCTCGTCGGCGTCGACCGCCCGACGCTTCTTCAGCTGCGGGTAGACGTGCGTCTCCTCGGCCTCAGCGTGCGCGACGTGCAGCGCAGCGAACGCGGCGAGCACGGCAGGACGGTCGGACTCGCTCGAGCGCAGCTGGCGCAGCAGGTCCTCGAAGCGTCGGTGGTCGTCGAGGATGAGGTCGACGGCGTCGCCGGAGACGGGACGGCCGATGTCGATGGTGGTGTCCTGAGGCATGGCGCTCACGCTAGACCCCGGTGGCACGGCGCGCACGCCCGCGACACGGGGGATGCATGCGCCGAGCGAACGGGGGCACATGTCGCTCATGAGCCTGCGTTCCTACGTCCAGACCCACCTGACCGGTTCCGAGGGCGGCAGTCGTCTGTTCGAACGAGCCGCCCGCGACCAGACCGTCGCCGCGACCCGCGCCGAGCTCGCCGTCCTGCGCGACGAGGTGGTCGAGGAGCGTGAGTGGATGCGCTCCACCCTTGGCGCCCTCGGCGGCAGCGAGCGCAGCGTCCTGCACCTCGCCGCGATCCTCGGCGAGCGGCTGGGACGGCTCGTCCCGCACGGCAGCCTGACCGAGCGGACCCCGATGACGGACCTGACCGAGCTCGAGGCACTGCGGACCGCGGTCTCCGGCAAGCTCGCCGGCTTCGAGGCGCTGCTGCAGGTCGAGGAGCACCACCCCGCGCTCGACCGCACGACGATCGAGGCCTTCCGCGACCGCTCGATCTCCCAGCTCGAGCGACTCGCGCCGCTGCACCACGAGGCCGCTGCCCGCGCCCTGCGCTAGAAGGTTTGCGATGATCGGGCGGTGACGACCGAGGCCCGCCCAGCGCTGAGCGAGATCAGCGCCGCGCTGCTCGTCTTCGGCTCCTCGGCGGCGGTCCTCGTCATCGAGCTGGTCGCGCTGCGCCTGCTGGCGCCGTACCTCGGCCTGACCCTGGAGACGAGCACGACCGTCATCGGGATCGCGCTCGCCGCGATCGCGCTCGGCTCGTGGGCGGGGGGACGAGCGGCCGACGTCATCGATCCTCGACGCGCCCTCGGTCCCCTCCTGGCCGCCTCCGGGGTCGTCGCGGCCGCCACGCCGTTCGCCGTGCGGGGGACGGCCGGCATCGACCCGACGAGCGGGCTCGTGCTGGTCGTCGCGGGCATCACGATCCTCGTCCCCGGCGCCCTGCTCTCCGCGGTGACGCCCATGGTCACCAAGCTGATGCTCACCGACCTCGGCCGCACCGGGACGATCGTCGGTCGGCTGTCGGGCATCGGGACGGTGGGGGCGATCGTCGGCACCGTCGTCACGGGGTTCGTGCTCATCTCGGTGGTGCGGGTCAGCGTCATCCTCGTCGGCCTGGGGCTCCTGCTGGTGCTGGCGGCCGTCGTGGTGGAGGTCCGCATCCGCGGCTGGGTCTTCGGTGTTCTTCCCGCCGCTCTCGTGCTGGTCGGTGGTCTGGCCGCTGCGGTCGCCCCCGGCGGCTGCGACGTCGAGACGACCTACCACTGCGCGTCGGTGGTCGAGGACCCGCAGAACTCCGACGGACGGATCCTGGTCCTCGACAACCTCCGCCACTCCTACGTCGACGTCAGCGACCCGACGTACCTGCAGTTCGCCTACGTGCGGGCGATCGCGGCGTCGATCGACACCCGCTACCCCGGCACGGACCCGCTGCGGGCGTACCACGTGGGCGGCGGCGGCCTCACCCTCCCGACGTACCTGCGCGAGCAGCGTCCCGGGACGCGGAGCGTCGTCTCCGAGATCGACGGTGGCGTGCTGCGCGTCGACACCGAGCTCCTCGGCCAGCGCACCGGTGACGACCTGCAGGTGCGGGTCGAGGACGGTCGGCGCGGCCTGGCGCGTCAGGGCGACGGGACGCACGACGTCGTGGTCGGCGACGCGTTCGGCGGGGTGAGCGTCCCGTGGCACCTGACCACGCGCGAGGCCGTCGGCGAGATCCACCGGATCCTGCGACCCGGCGGCGTCTACGTCCTCAACCTGATCGACTTCGACGAGCTCGGCTTCGCGCGGGCGCAGGTGCGCACCCTGCAGGACACCTTCGCGGACGTCGTCGTGCTGGGTGCGGCCGCGCCGTTCGGGCGACCGGGTGTCAGCGGCGGGAACATCGTGGTCGTCGCCTCCGACGCCCCGATCGACAGGTCGGGCCTCGCCGAGCGCCTCGAGGAGCGCCAGGTGCCGTGGGTCGTCTCGGACGGCCCGGACGTCGAGGCCTGGCTCGGCGACGCCGAGGTGCTCACCGACGACCACGCCCCCGTCGACCAGCTCCTGACGACGACTCCGTCGCGCTGAGCGTCTCGGGTCGCGACCCCCGACGGTCCGTGCGACGGTCGAGAGGTGGACGTCGAGAGGAGAACCCCATGACCATCGCACCCGATGAGCCGACCACCGATCCCGTGCCCGGGACCGAGCCCACGATCTCGCCCAGCGCGCCCGTCCCGTCCAGCGACCCGGACGACGTCCCCGAGCTGCCCGAGCCCGACACCCAGCCCGAACCGGTCTGAGGGGCGCGCCGTGGCCGAGCAGAAGAACAGCGACTCCTCGCTGAAGAACCCCGAGATGTACGAGAGCCTGCGCGAGGACGGCGCATCCAAGGAGAAGGCCGCGCGCATCTCCAACGCCGCCGCCCGCGACGGCGAGGAGGCCGTCGGCGAGCGCGGCGGGAAGGCCGGGTCCTACGAGGACTGGACGGTCGACGAGCTGAAGGAGCGGGCCAAGGAACTCGACCTCTCCGGCTACTCCGACAAGACCAAGGACGAGCTGATCGAGATGCTGCGCAACCACTGAACGCGCCGGTACCCTCGGTCCCGTGCGCGACTGGGAACCCGACGTCCTGGGTGACGGATACGAGAAGCTGACGATCGACCTCGGCGACGACCCCGACGAGGAGGGCAATGTCGTCGCGACGCTCGTGCGCCGCACCTGGTCGGCCGAGCGGGCACCCGAGCGGGCGCTGCTGTACGTCCACGGGTTCAGCGACTACTTCTTCCAGCGCGAGCTGGCCGACTTCTTCGCCGACCGCGGCTACGCCTTCTACGCCCTCGACCTGCGCAAGTGCGGACGGTCGCGCCGCGAGGGTCACACGCCCCACTACGTCTCCGACCTCGCGCACTACGACGTCGAGCTGGACCACGCCTTGTCGGTGGTGCGCGACGAGACCAACGACGCCCCCGTCGTCCTCGCCGCCCACTCCACCGGCGGACTCGTCCTGCCGCTGTGGCTCGACCGGATGAACGCTCGTGCGGGCGGGAGCGCCGCGGCCGGTGTCGCCGGCCTGATCCTCAACAGTCCGTGGTTCGACCTGCAGTCCGGTCCGCTGATGCGCACCGTCGGCACCCAGGCCATCGGTGCCGTCGCCCGGGTCCAGCCCAAGCGCGTGCTCGACCTCCCGCCCACCGACGCCTACGGCACCAGCCTCGCTGCGACCGCCCGCGGGACGTGGGAGTACGAGCTGGACTGGAAGCCGCTGGCCGGCTTCCCCGTCACGGTCGGCTGGATGGCCGCCATCCGCGCCGGCCACGCCCGGCTGCACCGCGGTCTCGACGTGGGCGTGCCCTCCCTCGTGCTCCGATCGGACAAGTCGTGGCGCTCGCGCTCCTGGCGCGAGCAGACCGACGTCTCCGACGCCGTGCTCGACGTCGCGCAGATCGCCCGGTGGGCGGGCTGCCTCGGTGGGCCCCTGTGGTCGATCCCCGTCACCGACGCCCGGCACGACGTCTTCCTCTCCCTCGACGAACCCCGCAAGCAGGCGTACGCCACCGTCGACGCCTGGCTCGAGGCCTTCGCGCTGCGCTGAGGGCGTCCGCCGTGGCAGGGTGGACGGCGTGACCGGACCGCTCGCGATGTTCCCCCTCGGACAGGTGCTCCTGCCCGGCATGCCCATCGCGCTGCGCGTCTTCGAGCCGCGGTTCCTGGCGATGCTGGCGGAGGTCTCCGCCGAGGGCGAGGCGGAGTTCGGCGTCGTGCTGATCGACCGTGGTCACGAGGTCGGTGGCGACGACACCCGCTTCGACCACGCCACCGTGGCTCGGCTCGCCCAGGTCGAGCCCGGTGACGGAGCCGTCGGCATCGTCGCCGTCGGTGGACGTCGCGTCAGGGTGGAGCGGTGGCTCGCCGACGACCCCTACCCGATGGCGGAGGTCGAGACGCTCGTCGACCTCGAGTGGGACGAGTCGCTGCGGGACCAGCTGGACCAGACCGTCGCGACGGTCCTGGACGCTCGCGAGGCGTTGCGGCCCGGCGGCGATCCCGTTCCCCTGGACGCCGATCCGATCACCATCGCCTGGCGGCTCGCCGCCGCCGCGCCCGTCGGACCGCTCGACCGGCTCGCCGCGCTCCGCGCGCCCACGGTGGAGTCGCTGCTCGCGACGATCCGCGACACCACCGCCCAGGTGCTCCTGCTGCACGAGGCCTTCGACGGCTGAGCCCTACGGTGGGACTGCACCACGGCGAACCGATGGCGACGATGCGCCTCGGTGCCCCGGTCGTCTCTGCCGAGCGCATGCAGCTGCGCCGCCTCGCGCTGTTCTGCCCGTGGGAGTCCGAGGACGCCCTCGAGTCGTTCCTGTCCGACGACCCGATCGGCCGTGGACGGCTGGCACGTCAGGCTGCGGTTCCTGCGTCGCTGGGGACACGTCGGGGCGCTGGGTGACCTGCCGGTGGTGGCCTTCACGCTCGCCCGGAGGCGCCTGCCGCGCGTGCCCCGATTCATCCGGTGGGCCGTTCGCGACCGCCGCCGTGCGTCCGCCGCACACCGTCGCGACGTTCTCGACGTGGCGCTCGGCCCGGAAGATGACCGCGATGGTCGCGGGCCGTGACGACGGGTCGCAGGCCGGGCGGCGATGGTCGAGCGGGAGCGGCGGGACGACGGACGCCCTACCTTGCTCCGCTGAGCAGTCCCTCGGCCGCGACGAGCGCCTTGCGCACCTCGTCGAGCACAGGGTTCACGGTGGGGCCGAGCAGCTCGCTGCGTGACGGTGTCGCGTCGCGCGAGGGCAGGTCGTCGACCACCTGGTCGGGCACCTGTCCACCCTGGGCGACGTAGTCCAGCAGGCCGTCCACGTCGACCACGGCCGGCAGGCGCTTGAGCAGCTGCGGCGTCGGGAGCACCGGCGGCAGGGCACGACCGGTGAGCTCGCGGTGGGTGCCGTCCGCGATGGCCCGCATGCCGGATCGGAACGGGTGGAAGTTCAACGCCAACGGCGAGACGTTCGCACCGTTGACCCACCGCACGAGCGGTCCGGCGCACGCGTCGCGACCGTCGGAGCGGGCATACATGTCGACGTACGTGGCGCCGTGGGTCCGGGCCGCCTCGCGCAGCGAGGTGTTCAGGGTGCGGTGCACCTCGTTGCCCCACGCGTAGTCCCCGGCGGCGAAGGGCACGTCGGCGCACGCCCCGGTCTCGGGGAGGATCCGCAGGTAGTTCACGACGACGACCGTCGCCATCGGCGCCCGCTCGGCGATCGCAGCGAGAGCCTCCTCGACGTTGCCCCGGATCGCACGGGCGTCGCGGATCTTGGTGTCGACGCCGTCCACGGTGAAGCGGTCTCGGCACGGGGTCTCGGGCGTCAGGGCGAGCAGCTGCGGAGCGTTGACGTTCTCGGGCAGACCACCGGGCAGGTTCGCGGTCTGGGAGGTGAACAGGTGCTCGGTGCGCGCGGCCGAGCAGCTCACGTCGGTGAACGTCTTGACCCGCAGCGCCGCGGCGAGGAAGGCCGGGTAGTTGGCGCTGGACCGGAAGCAGCCGAGCGGTCCGGGCAGCTGCACGGGCACGAGAGGGCCGGCGGTGTAGGAGTCGCCGAGGGCGACGTAGTGCCGGAACGGTGGAGGCGTCGGAGCCGGGTCGGTGGTGGCAGCAGCAGGCGAGGTCAGCGCCGACGCCAGGAGGAGCAGACCGGTGGCCGCGAGCACGGCGGGACGCAGCCGAGGGCGTGCCATGGGCCACCCCTTTCTTGGACGTATGTCCAAGAGCATACGCGGCGGGCGTGACCTGCGTCACCCGACGCCGACCGGCCGGGTGACCCTGTCCGGCGCGGCGACTAGGCTCACGTGCGTGGATGCCCCCCTCGCCCTGTATCGCCGGTACCGACCGGAGACGTTCGCCGAGGTCATCGGGCAGGAGCACGTCACCGACCCCCTCCGGCACGCTCTGGGGGGCAACAAGGTGAACCACGCCTACCTGTTCTCCGGTCCCCGCGGTTGCGGCAAGACCACGAGCGCGCGGATCCTGGCCCGCACGCTCAACTGCGAGCAGGCCCCCGTCGCCGACCCGTGCGGCGAGTGCCAGAGCTGCCGGGACCTCGCCCGGGGCGGACCGGGCAGCGTCGACGTCATCGAGATCGACGCCGCGAGCCACGGCGGCGTCGACGACGCCCGCGACCTGCGCGAGCGGGCGTTCTTCGCCCCCGTCAGCAGCCGGTACAAGGTGTACATCATCGACGAGGCCCACATGGTCTCCCCGCAGGGCTTCAACGCCCTGCTGAAGCTCGTCGAGGAGCCCCCGCCGCACCTGAAGTTCATCTTCGCGACCACCGAGCCGGACAAGGTCATCGGCACCATCCGCTCGCGCACGCACCACTACCCGTTCCGGTTGGTGCCGCCCAAGACCCTCGGCGACTACCTGCTGCGCCTGTGCGAGGCCGAGCAGGTCTCCATCCAGCCCACGGCCCTGCCGCTCGTGGTCCGCGCCGGGGCGGGGTCGGTGCGCGACACCCTCAGCGTCCTCGACCAGCTCCTCGGCGGCGCCGGGCCGGAGGGTCTCACCTACGAGCTCGCGGTCCAGCTGCTCGGCTACACGCCGGACTCCCTGCTCGACGAGATGGTCGACGCCGTCGCCGCGGGCGACGGCGGCACGGTCTTCGGCGTGGTCGACAAGGTGATCGAGTCCGGGCAGGACCCCCGCCGGTTCGCCGAGGACCTCCTGCAGCGCCTGCGCGACCTCGTCATCCTCGTCGCGGTCCCCGACGCGCTCACCACGGGTCTGCTCGAGCTGCCCGGCGACCGCGCCGCGAGCCTGCAGCAGCAGGCCACCCGGTACGGGCCGTCGGAGCTCACCCGCGCCGCCGACATCGTCAACGACGCACTCATGGAGTTCCGGGGTGCCACCGCCCCGCGCCTGCTCCTCGAGCTGATGTGCGCGCGCCTCCTGGTGCCCACCGCCGACTCCACCGCGCAGGGCTTCGCCGCGCGGCTCGACCGCATCGAGCGACGCCTCGCCATGGGGGTGCCGGCCGCCGAGCAGGCTGCTCCCGCGGCCACCCAGGCACCTGCCGTCGAGACGCCTCCCGCCGAGGCACCGCCGGCCCCGCCGTGGGACGCGTCGCCCTCGAAGGAACCCGCGGCCCCCGAGCCCGATCAGGACTCGCAGGAGCGGACCGTCCCCGAGGTTGCCCCGGAACCGAGCCCCGCACCGGTGCCGGCGGCGCCGCCCGTCACCGCCGCGGCCCCGGCTGGCGCCGCCGAGCCCGGCGCGCTCGGCATCGCCGACGTCCGCCGGTTGTGGCCCCAGGTGCTGGAGGCGGTCAAGGAGCTGCGCCGTTTCACCTGGATCATGCTCAGCCAGAACGCCCAGGTCGTGGGGCTCGAGGGCGCCACCCTCACCATCGCCCTGGTCAACACGGGCGCTCGCGACTCCTTCGTGAACAGCGGTTCGGCCGACTTCCTCTCCACGGCGCTGGAGCAGGTGCTCGGCGTCTCCTGGCGCATCGAGGCGATCGTCGACCCGTCGGTCGACCCGAAGGCCGACGCGTCGCCGGTCGGCGCCTCCGCACCGCAGCCACCGTCCTCGGCTCCGAGGGCCTCGGGCGGTCGCGGCATGACCGCACCGGCAGCGGTCCGCGAGGCGATGAACGACCCCTCGCCCGGCCCGGTCGACCCCGATGCGGCCGTCGACCTCGACGACCCGGTCGTCGACTCCGGGGGTGACCCGGAGCAGCTGCTGTCGCGCGAGCTCGGCGCCCGGGTGATCGATGAGATCAGCCACGACTGAGACGCATCGGCGCCGCCTCGACCTGCCCGACGACCCGCTCGAGGTGCTCACCTGCCTGCGCGGACGCGAGCGCGTCGTGGCTCTCGTGGGGCGCTGGCACCAGGGGGAGGCGCTGCTGGCGTGCGACCCCACCCGTGTGGCGTCCGACCCCTTCGACCTCCCGGTGCCCGACGTCGTGGGCGACGCGGGGTTCGGCGGCGGGTGGATCGGCGTCTGGGGGTACCGGCTCGCCGATCGGCTGGAGCGGGTGCCGTCGCCTCGGTCACGTCCGATCGTCCAGCCCGAGCACCGCATCGCGTTCTACCCCTGGGTGCTGCGCCGAACCCGCGGCACCTGGTGGCTGGAGTGGCTCGACGGCACCGACGTGGAGCCGGTGCTGGAGCTGCTGTCCGGACCCGGTGGGACGCGTCCGCACGTCGTCGGTGCCTTCGCGCTGACGCCGTCGCCGGCCGATCATGTCGAGGCGGTCGGTCGTGCGCTCGAGCACGTCGCCGCCGGCGACATCTTCCAGGTGAACCTGTGTGCGCGTCTGGAGGCTCCGCTCGAGGGTGATCCGCTCGACGTCTTCTGCACCGGGGCGCGGGCGCTCGACCCCGCGTTCGGTGCCTTCGTCGACTCCCCGGACGGTGCGGTGGCGAGCTTCTCGCCCGAGCTGTTCCTGCGGCGCCGCGGCCGCGAGGTGCTGACGTCGCCCATCAAGGGGACGGCGTCGCTGGAGACGCCCGTGGAGGACCTGACCGGGTCGGCGAAGGACCGCGCCGAGAACGTGATGATCGTCGACCTCATGCGCAACGACCTCGGTCGCGTCTGTGTCCCCGGCAGCGTCGACGTCCCGGCGTTGCTGCGTCCGGAGCGGCACGCGGTCTGGCAGCTGGTCTCCGACGTCGTCGGACGGTTACGGTCCGACGTCGGCGACGCCGAGCTGCTCCGCGCAACCTTCCCACCGGGCTCGGTGACCGGGGCGCCGAAGGTCCGCGCGATGGAGATCGCCGCCGACCTCGAGGCGACGGGCCGCGAGGCGTACACGGGAGCGATCGGTCACCTCTCGCCCGTCGCCGGCCTGGAGCTCAACGTCGTCATCCGCACCCTCGAGATGGCGCAGGGGCGAGCCTGGCTGGGCGTGGGCGGTGGCATCGTCGCGGACTCCGATCCAGCGCGGGAGCTCGCCGAGGTCTTCACCAAGGCGCGTCCCGTGGTCCGCGCGGTCGGCGGGTCGCTTATCGACGACGTCGAGCCGGTGCCGCCGTCGCCGAGCGAGCGGATCGGCGGGGGCGCGCGCTCGCGACCGGAGGAGGTCGACGTCGGGCGGGGCGTCTTCACGACCCTGCTCGTCGTCGACGGTCGAGCGCAGGACCTGGCTGCCCACGTGGCGCGGCTCGACGCCAGCGTGCGGGCCGTCTACGGCACGACGCTCACGGAGGGCCTGGAGGCGGCGGTGGTCCGTCGGGCGGAGGCGTGCGGTCCCGGCCGTCACCGGCTTCGGGTGGACGCCGTCCCGGTCGACGGCGCCGGCGGTGCCGGACACACGGCGGTCCGGGTGAGCCTGACCGCAGCCCCCCTCGCGGAGGCGCCGCCCTCGTGGCGGCTGGCCACTCGTGCCCTGGCCGACGGCTGGGGGGCGCACAAGTGGGCCGACCGGACTGCGCTGGACCCGCCCGGCGGCGCCGACGACGTCCTGCTGGTCGATGTCGACGGCAGCCTGTTGGAGACGGGCCGGGCCAACCTGTTCCTGGTGCTCGACGACGGTGTGCACACGCCTCCGCTCGACGGCCGGATCCTGCCGGGCACCGCTCGGGCACGGGTCCTCGACGCGCTCGCGTCCCTCGACCTGCCCGCCCACCAGCGTCGCCTCCGCCTCGACGACCTCGCAGCAGCGTCGGAGGTGTTCTGCACCAACGCGTTGCGGGGGGTGGTCCCTGTCGATGCGGTCGATGGTCGGTGGACTCGGCCAGGCGCGACGCCGACCACCGACGCGGTCGCCGCCGCTCTCGCCGGGGTGACCCGTCCGGCCGTTGCCGGGCGCCGGGCTGCAGGGCGTCCGCGCGTGCTGTTCGTCGACAACTACGACTCGTTCGTGCACAACCTCGTGCAGTACGTGGGCGAGCTGGGTGCGACCACCGAGGTGGTGCGCAACGACACGGTGTCGGTCGACGAGGTGGCGGCCGGTGGCTTCACGCACGTCGTCCTGTCACCGGGGCCGGGTGGTCCGGCCGACGCCGGGATCTGCATCGACGTGGTGCGCCGGCTGGGTCCCACCACGCCGGTGCTCGGGGTGTGCCTGGGTCACCAGGCGGTCGTCGAGGCGTACGGGGGCCGGGTCGTGCGTGCGCCGGAGGTGGTGCACGGCAAGGCCTCGCTCGTCACGCACGACGGTGTCGGCCTGCACGCGGGCCTGCCGCAACCGCTGGTGGTGGCCCGCTACCACTCGCTCGTGGCGGAGGAGTCGAGCCTGCCCGAGGAGCTGACGGTCACCAGTCGCACGGGATCGGGTGTGGTGATGGGCGTGCGCCACCGGACGCATCCGGTGGAGGGCGTGCAGTGGCACCCGGAGTCGATCCTCACGCGCCATGGGCACGACGTCCTGGCAGCGTTCCTGTCCGAAGATCGCTGACGCAGGCGGGTACGGTGCGGCTTGACGGCATGGACCATCGAAAGGCCTGGACGGGAGCATCGTGATGTCGGTGAGGAAGCCGCTGCTTCCGATTCGGTACGGGTTCCTCGTCTTCGTCCTGCTCGCGGCGGTCATCGTGATCTACGGATGGTCGATCGGTGCACCCGGCCCTCAGGTCGCCGCCGCAGCCGCACCGGTCTTGATCGTCGGTTGGATGGCGATGGCCTTCATCTGGTGGTTCGACCGGCGGACGTCGAGGAGTTCTGCGAGACGCAGCGCCGGTGCAGATGACGCGGGGATGGAGTGAGCTCCGCGAGGGGCATGGCACCGCACCGGCCCGTTGGAGGGGTCGGGGCCAGCGCGTCGACCGGGCGATGGGCACTCGCGTGTCGCAGGGCTTCTCCACGCGTCCACCACGATGGCTCGCAGCGTTGCTGTGCGATGGGCGTGGACTCAGGCGGGGACGGTTCGGCCTGACGGCAGGATCCACTGCAGGACGCCGTGGCCCTTCATCGAGTGATGCCGCCTGCACAGTGCCCACATGTTCGATCCGTTCGTCGCCCCGGTGGGCCAGGGTTCTCGATGGTCGAGATCGCATCTCTCGGCGGGGACCCGACAGCCGGGTGCCCTGCACACGCCGTCCCTGAAGCGGATGGCTTTCGCGAGGGTCTCGGGGGCGAAGCGTCCGACGTAGTCGTGAGCCAGGATGTTGCTGGTGACGGGATCGGTGATGATCCGGTGCCAGAAGGTCTCGTCAGGGTCGATGTCGTCCAGGATCCAGGACGCCGGCACGGACCATTCGCCGTCGTAGGACTCTGCGTGGCCGTCGGCCAGGCCGGTGAGGACGTCGGCCTCGATGGTCACGGCGACGTCGCCGGTGACGGTCGGCGACTCGGTGGTCTCGCCGTGGGTGAGCCAGGAGACGAACAGGTCGGCGCTGCGCTGCGGCAGCGTTCTGGTGTCTTCGTCGTCGAGCGGGATACGGGCGGCGCGGTCGAGGCGCTTCATCACCGCTGCCGCCTGGTGGGACGGCAGGTAGGCCGAAAGCCAGGACATGCCGTCCTCGAGGTGATGCAGCGACACATGCCGTTGCTCGCGGGCCTTCTCGGCCCG
>NZ_BAAAPY010000008.1:0-134316 GCF_039531385.1 Aeromicrobium halocynthiae
ACGCCGCCCAACAGCCAGGTGCCCGTTCGATCATCCGATCCGCCATCGCCAGACGGGCGTTGACCTGCTGCTCCGACAGACCCATGGCCTGCCCGATCTCCAGCGAGATCATCCCCCGCTCCAGCAGTCGCTTGATGGGAGAGGGATCAGCGTCGATCCGTGCCTGCTCGATGTCCCGGTGCCGCACCATTCCCATGAGCGACGCCGCCTCCGACATCGCCTGCGCCCGCGCCAACGCGTCCAGCGACGCGGTGCCGGGAGCCGACTCGGTGTCCATGAATCAAACATATACTCTACTTCTGACAGTGTTCGAGGCCACGATTTCGGCAGGCCGGCATGGTCCCGAACCCGCGGTCGGAGGCTTCACCGCCTTGATCGCTGTCACTTCGATCAGGCAGATGAGGCGGGACGGCACCGGCGCCCCCTCGTGACCATCGTCCCTCGCGAGCACGTCCCCGTCGCGCCGCCCCGCTCCGGACGTTCGCCGAACGATCGGCGGTCGCGCATGTCGCCACCGACCCCGCTGCGCGTCGGAGGTGTCCGCCTCGACGAGGCGACTACCCTGGGTCCGTGTACGACGGCGTGATCCAGGACCTCATCGACGAGCTCGGGCAGCTGCCCGGGATCGGGCCCAAGAGCGCCCAGCGGATCGCGTTCCACCTGCTCGACGCCGACCCTGATGACGTGAAGCGCTTCGCTGCGGTGATGGTCGAGGTCAAGAGCAAGGTGCACTTCTGCGAGGTGTGCGGCAACGTCACGGTCGACGTCCAGTGCCGCATCTGCACCGACGCTCGCCGCGACGACAGCATCATCTGCGTCGTCGAGGAGAGCAAGGACATCATCGCCATCGAGCGCACGCGCGAGTTCCGCGGCCGCTACCACGTGCTCGGTGGGGCCATCAGCCCGATCGCGGGCATCGGCCCGGACCAGCTGCGCATCCGCGAGCTCCTCGGCCGCCTGCAGGACGGCACGGTCACGGAGGTCATCATCGCCACCGACCCGAACCTCGAGGGCGAGGCCACCGCCACCTACCTGATCCGCATGCTCTCCACGCTCGGTCTGAAGGTCAGCAAGCTGGCCAGCGGCCTGCCTGTCGGCGCGGACCTCGAGTACGCCGACGAGCTCACCCTCGGCCGGGCCTTCGAGGGCCGCACGTCCATCGCCGGCTGACCACGACGCGCCCGTGACGCGACGCTTCGCCGCCCTCCGCCCCCTGTGGGACGTCTGCCTGGCGCTGGTCGTGCTCGTGATCGTGGCGGACGTCGGTACTGCACTGCTGCCGGGGGTGTCGAACCTCGGCCCACCTGGCGGGTCGGCCGCGATACCGGTCGTCGTCGCGGTGTTCGTGGTCCTCATGGGTCTGGTCGCCGTGGCGCCACGGGCTGAGGACGAGGGACCCGTGACGCTCGCGGCGCCGGTCCGCGGCCGCTGGGTGGCGATGAACAGTCCCGGGCAGAAGGTGCCGAGCCACGGCACCCGGACCCGCGGCCAGCTGGGCGCAGTCGACCTGTGCTCGCCCGCCGACGACACGGCACCCGCCCTCGTCCGGTGGGGTCTGCGCGGCAACCGTCCCCAGGACTACGCCTGCTACGGCGAGCCGATCCGCTCGATGGCGGCCGGCACCGTCGTCCGCGTCCGCGACGGCCAGCGCGACCACAGGGCACGCAACACGTGGCAGGCGTTGCTGTTCATGCTGACGATCGAGGGCTTCGTCCGGGAGATGGGCGGCAGCGCCAGGGTGCTCGGCAACCACGTCGTCGTCGACCACGGCGACGGCACCTTCGCCGCCTACGCCCACCTGAGGCGGGGTTCGGCGGTGGTCGCCGTCGGGGAGAGCGTGGAGGTCGGTCAGCGACTGGGGGAGGTGGGCAACACCGGGAACACGTCGATGCCGCACCTGCACGTCCAGCTCATGGACCGCGTCGCCGTCGACGCCGCGGCCGGCATCGTCATGACCTGGTCCGACATCGAGCCCACCGGCGAGCTGGACGCCCAGCTCGAGGCGTACGCCAAGGACCCGGCCGACTCCGCGGTCCCCACCATGCCCCGCAACGGCGAGATCTTCGTCGTCGCGCACGATTCGACCTGACGACGGCGAGGGCCGGGGCCTGCACGACTGATGGGGCCCCTGTTCGGCGAGATCTCGTGGTCCCACGGCAGGGACGACGGTGGAGGCCCCCGCGCCCGGGCCGGTAGGATGGTCGGCGTTGCCCGGTCAGCGTCGCCCGAGCTCCCACCACACCACCCCGCTCAACCGAGGACAGTTCCGTGGGCATTGTCGTGCAGAAGTACGGCGGCTCCTCCGTCGCCGACGCCACCAGCGTCAAGAGGGTCGCCCAGCGCATCGTCGCCACCAAGAAGGCCGGCCACGACGTCGTCGTGGTCGTCTCCGCCATGGGCGACACGACCGACGACCTCATCGACCTCGCCAACGAGGTCTCTCCGCTCCCGCCGGCTCGCGAGCTCGACATGCTGCTCACCGCCGGCGAGCGGATCTCCATGGCGGTCCTCGCCATGGCGATCGGCAACCTCGGCGCCCAGGCCCGCTCGTTCACCGGCTCCCAGGCCGGCGTCATCACCGACGCCGAGCACGGCAGGGCCAAGATCATCGACGTCACCCCCGGCCGCATCGAGGTGGCCCTCGCGGAGGGCTCCATCGCGATCGTCGCGGGCTTCCAGGGTGTCTCGCAGACGACCAAGGACATCACCACCCTCGGTCGCGGCGGCTCCGACACGACCGCCGTCGCTCTCGCCGCGGCGCTCAAGGCCGACGTGTGCGAGATCTACACCGACGTCGACGGCATCTTCACCGCCGACCCCCGCATCGTCCACGACGCCCGTCACGTCCCCCAGATCTCCTACGAGGAGACGCTGGAGATGGCCGCCAACGGCGCCAAGATCCTGCACCTGCGCTGCGTCGAGTACGCGCGGCGCAACGACATCCCCATCCACGTCCGGTCGTCGTTCTCCGACAGGCCCGGCACGTGGGTCCTGCCCGCCGACCAGGTCACGAAGGACCCCACCATGGAAGCTGCCATCATCTCCGGCGTCGCCCACGACCGCTCCGAGGCCAAGATCACCGTCGTCGGCGTGCCCGACAAGGTCGGCTACGCCGCGGCGATCCTGCGAGCGCTGGGCGACGCGCAGATCAACATCGACATGATCGTGCAGAACGTGTCCGCCGCGGCCACGGCGCTCACGGACATCTCCTTCACGCTGCCACGCGCCGACGGCCAGACGGCGATGACCGCACTGGCGCGGCTCAAGGACGAGGTCGGGTTCGAGCGCCTGCAGTACGACGACGGGGTGGGCAAGGTCTCCATCGTCGGCGCGGGCATGCGCTCGGCGCCCGGCATCACGGCCACCTTCTTCCAGGCGCTGGCCGACGCGGGCGTCAACATCGCGATGATCTCCACCTCCGAGATCCGCATCTCGGTCGTCGTCGCCGAGAACCAGGTCGAGCAGGCCGTCCGTGCCGCCCACGAGGCCTTCGACCTCGGCACCGACGAGGTCGAGGCCGTCGTCTACGGGGGGACCGGCCGATGAGCGGCGCACGCTCGGCCAGCATCGGCATCGTCGGCGCCACCGGACAGGTGGGCGTCGCCATGCGCCAGATCCTCGAGGAGCGGAACTTCCCCGCCGACGACGTCCGGTTCTTCGCCTCCGCCCGCTCGGCAGGCACCGTCCTGCCGTTCGCGGGACGCGAGATCACGGTCGAGGATGCCGAGACGGCCGACCCGACCGGCCTGGACATCGCGCTGTTCTCCGCCGGCGCCACCACGTCGCGTGCCCACGCCCAGCGCTTCGCCGACGCCGGCGTCACGGTCGTCGACAACAGCTCGGCGTTCCGCAAGGACCCGGCCATCCCGCTCGTCGTGAGCGAGGTGAACCCCGGGGCCATCCCCGCCGGCGACGGTCCGGGCGGGCGCGGCATCATCGCCAACCCCAACTGCACGACCATGGCCGCCATGCCGGTGCTGAAGCCCCTGCACGACGCCGCCGGGCTGGTCCGGCTCGTCGTCGCCTCCTACCAGGCCGTCTCCGGCTCCGGCGTGGCCGGCGTGCGCGAGCTGCACGGTCAGGCGCGGGCGGTCGTCGAGAAGGCCGACGAGCTCGCCTACGACGGAGGCGCCGTCACCTTCCCCGCCCCCGACGTCTACGTCGCGCCCATCGCGTTCAACGTGCTGCCGATGGCCGGCAGCGTCGTCGACGACGGCAGCAACGAGACCGACGAGGAGCAGAAGCTCCGCAACGAGTCGCGCAAGATCCTCGAGATCCCGGAGCTGAGGGTCGCGGGCACCTGCGTCCGGGTCCCCGTGTTCACCGGGCACTCGTTGAGCATCCACGCCGAGTTCGAGCGGGACCTCTCGCCGGAGCAGGCGACCGAGATCCTCGGCGGGGCCCCCGGCGTCCAGCTCGCCGACGTCCCCACGCCGCTGCAGGCCGCCGGCGCCGACCCCAGCCTCGTCGGACGGATCCGCGCCGACCAGTCCGCCCCCGACGGCAAGGGCCTCGTGCTCTTCGTCAGCGGTGACAACCTGCGCAAGGGCGCTGCGCTCAACACGGTGCAGATCGCCGAGCTGCTCCTCGGCTGAGGCCCGATGCCCCGGTGACCGTCGTGCCGACGGCCACCGCGTGCGTGCGCACGACGCCGGTCCCTGCGCCGGGAGGACGGCTCAGGCGCGGCGTCGCGCCACGGCGGTGACCTCGTCCAGGGCGGAGGGGTCGGCCAGGGCGCCCCGGGTGGCGGCCATGTCGGCGGGGACGCCCTGCAGGATCTTCTTCACGGGGACCTCGAGCTTCTTGCCCGACAGCGTCCGCGGCAGTACCCGGACGACGTGCAGCTCGTCGGGCACGTGGCGGGGGGAGAGCCGCGAGCGCAGCGCGGCCGCGACGTCGGCGCGCACCTGGTCGGGATCGGCGCCCTCGGCGAGGACGACGAGCAGGACGAGCGTCCCGGCCCCGCTCGCGTCGGCGTCGGCGGTGTCGTCCTCCAGGTGCACCACGAGGCTGTCGGTCACCTGGGGGAGGGACTCGACGACGGCGTAGAACTCGCTCGTGCCCAGTCGTACGCCGCCGCGGTTGAGGGTCGCGTCGCTGCGACCGGTGATCACGCAGCTGCCGCGCTCGGTGATGGTGATCCAGTCGCCGTGGCGCCACACGCCCTCGATGTCCTCGAAGTACGCGGCGCGGTAGCGCGAGCCGTCGTCGTCGCCCCAGAAGCCCACCGGCATGGAGGGCATCGGTCGCGTCACCACCAGCTCCCCGAGGCTCCCGACGACGCTGCGCCCGTCCTCGTCGTACGCGTCGACCGCGGCACCGAGCGCACGGCAGGAGATCTCGCCGGCGTACACGGGCACCGTCGGGGCCGCGCCGACGAACGCCGCGCACACGTCGGTGCCGCCGGAGACCGACTGCAGGTGGACGTCGTCGCCGACCGCCTCGTAGACCCAGCGGAAGCCCTCCGCCGGCAGCGGTGCGCCGGTGGACCCGACCGCCCTCAGCCGGGAGAGGTCGGCGACCTCGCGGGGCACGAGTCCTTCCTTGCGGCACTGCAGCAGGAACGGCGCACTCGTGCCGAAGGAGGTGATGGCGAGCTCCTCGACCATCCGCCACAGCGCGCCGAGGTCCGGGTGCGCGGGGTTGCCGTCGACGAGCACGATCGTGGCCCCGGTGCCGAGGCCGGAGACGAGCAGGTTCCACATCATCCAGCCGGTCGTGGAGAACCAGAAGAACGTGTCGTCGGGGCCGAGGTCGTGGTGGAGCGAGAGGCTCTTGAGGTGCTCGAGCGTGATCCCGCCGTGCCCGTGCACGATCGGCTTGGGCAGGCCGGTCGTCCCCGAGGAGTACAGCACGTAGAGCGGGTGGTCGAAGGGCACGCGCTCGAACGTCAGGGGCGCGGGTTCGGCGAGCAGGTCGTCCCAGCCCACGGCGCCGTCCGGCCCGGGGCTCGTCGGAGGAGGCGCGGCGGGGTCCAGGTACGGCAGCCAGACCAGCGTCTCGACGCTCGGCAGCGCTGCGACGATCTCGGCGACCTGCTCGCGGCGGTCGACGTCCTTGGTGCCGTACCGGTAGCCGTCGACGGCCAGCAGGAGGCGCGGCTCGGTCTGCTGCCACCGGTCGACGACGCTCTGGACGCCGAACTCGGGTGCGCAGGAGCTGAAGACGGCGCCGAGGCTCGCGGTGGCCAGCATGAGCACGAGCGTCTCGGGCGCGTTCGGCGCGTACGCGGCGACGCGGTCACCGCGGCCGATGCCGTGACGCTCCAGGCCGGCGCGGGCCCGGGCCACCGCGTCGCGCAGCTCGGCGGCGGTGAGGCGGACCTCGTCGCGGGTCTGCGACCGGGCCACGACGACGACGTCGTCGTGGGCGCGGCCGGGCATCCGCAGCATGGCCTCGGCGTAGTTCAGCGACACGTGCGGGAACCACACGGCACCGGGCATCGCCTCGTGCGCGAGCGCGGGGGACCCGTGACCGTCGTGGGGGAGGGCGAGGTGGTCCCACACCGCGGACCAGAAGACGTCGAGGTCGCGCACCGACCACGCCCACAGGGCCGCGTAGTCGTCCGCGGCCGGGGCCCCGCGTGCGGCGGCGTGCTCGGCGAACCGGGCCAGCTGCGAGGAACCCCCGGGCGGGGGACTCCAGAGGATCTCGCTCACGCCGTCTGCGTGTCCTGCGCTGCGAGGCCGATCAGCACAGCGGCGCCGGCGTAGGCGACGGCGCCCAGGGTCGGCATGATCAGCAACGCCCACCCTCCTGCGGCGAGGTCGACGAAGAACATCAGCACGGCGGTCAGCACGAGCAGCACGGCCAGCCCGGAGATCCCCCCGGCGTGCTCGACGGACGCGGCGCGCAGCAGGCGGGCTCCGAGCCAGCCGCTGAACAGCGCCAGGGCGAGCACCACGAGTCCCCCCCACAGGCCCCCGCCGGCGGACGTGCCGCGCAGCTCGGTGAACAGCTGGGCCGAACCCCACCCGACGAGCAGGGAGAACCCACCGAGCAGCAGACCCACGACGACCGCGGCTCGGACGGTAGGCTGCGGTGGGAGCCGGTAGGTGCGGACGTCCCAGAAGGCGTCGGAGAGGCGTTGGCCGGTGGCCGAGCCGACACCCCGCACGGCCGACCCGACGGCGGAGATCCCGCTTCCTCCGCGCTCGCCGAGGGAGCGGCCGGTGCGCCGCAGCGCACCGAGGTCGATCGACGGCCGACGCGAGCGCAGCGGCGCATCGCCGGTGGTGGCCGTGCCCGCGTCGTCGGCCGGGGGCGTCGTGCGCAGCGATCCCATCGGCTGGGACGTCCGTGACGCGGAGGCCGACGGTGGGCGCACCACGGTGCGCTTGACGACCTTCTTGACGACCCGGGGCTGTCCCGGTGGGGTCGTCTGCTCGTCCTGCTCGCTCACGACGACAGTGTGTCACAGGCCACGGAGCGAGCCAGTGGGTCGGGCGAGAGCTCCGAGCACCCGGCGCGGTGGGTCAGACGAGCGGGCGCACGACGTGGGAGACGCCGAGCTCGTCCATCCAGCCGAGATCGGCATCCGACGTGACGCCGAGCGCGACACAGTCGGCGTCGACGTTCGCCGCCAACGTCGCGATCGACTCGACCAGCATGCGACGACCCGGATCGTCCCCGAGGCCGGTGGTCACGGCGGGGTCGATGCGCAGGGAGTCGGGGGCGAGCATCAGGATGTGGCGCAGGTCCGCCGACCCCTCCCCGACGCGGTCCACGGCCACGCACGCTCCCAGGCGGCGCAGCGGTTGCAGGAGTGCGACGAGCTCCTCGTAGTCCTGGACGACGTCGTCCACGTCGAAGCGGATCATCAGTCGTCCCGGCGGCACGGCGGCGATGATCGCCTGGAAGGCGGGGTCCCTCATCGCGTCGGCCGAGAGGCTGACGCTGACGAGCGGCACGGTGATCTCCTGGACGGCCGCCAGCGTGCGCGCGAGCACCGTGAGCTCCAGCTCGACCCCCCGGCCGACCTCCCGCGCCTCGCGGAGTCGGTCGCGGAACGACCGTCCGTCGGCGAACCGTGCGACGGCCTCGTGGGAGACCACGGTGCCGTCCTTGACGTCGCACACGGGGAGCAGGTCGATGGCGGCGTCGTCGAGGGCGTCGTCGACGGCCTTGTCGAGGTCGGCGAGCCGGTGGTCCACCGCCTCCTCGGCCTCGACGAGTCGCATGATCAGCACGCCCGTGGCGCGGAGGACCTCCGCCTCGGCCGTGGACAGCTCCGGACGTGCGGTCCGGGAGAAGGCGCAGAGGGTCCCGAACACCTCACCGGAGCTGCGATGCATCGGGACGCCCAGGTACGCCCCGATCCCGAGGTGGGAGGTGTGGAAGGCGTGCTCGGTGAGGGGGTCGGCGGCGGTGTCCGGGACGACCTCGTCGAGCTGCCCGCTCGTGATCATCTGGCAGTACGTGCCCTCGTAGGGCTCGCTGGAGCCGACCTCGATCGGCAGGTCGACCTCGGTCGCGAGGGCGCGGAAGGATCGCTGGTCCCCCTCGATCTCGCTGATGAACGCCACCTCGAGGCCCAGCTCACGGCGGACGATGTCGACCATCGCGGCCGCTGCCGTCCGTGCGCCCGACTCGAGCATGCTCACTGCGAGGCCTCCTGGGCGATGATCACGTGCCGTCGACGAGAGTGTAGGGCCAGGTGACCACGTCGGCACGAGTGAGCCGCGCAGCTGCGACAGCGGCCGGGACGACGACGGTCCGGACCCACCTCGGTGGATCCGGACCGGTCTGGATGTCCAGCGACATCACGACGTCGGGGTGACAGGATTTGAACCTGCGGCCTCATCGTCCCGAACGATGCGCGCTACCAAGCTGCGCCACACCCCGCGGCATCCGCGTCAAGCGGACGACCTCGAGGAGTCTACCCCAGTGAGGGTGAGCAGCGTGGCCTCGGGGCGGCAGGCGAAGCGCACCGGGGTGAACGGGGACGTGCCGAGCCCGGCGGACACGTGCAACCACGACGGGTCGTGGCCGTCCACCTGGTGGGTGTGGAGACCACGAGCGCGGGCCCGGTCGAGGTCGCAGTTCGTGACGAGGGCTCCCGCGAAGGGCAGGCGCAGCTGGCCGCCGTGGGTGTGGCCCGCGAGGATCAACGGGTAACCCGAGGCGTTCCAGCGGTCCAGGACCCGCAGGTACGGCGCATGGGCCACCCCGATCGCGAGGTCCGCGGAGCGGTCGGCCGGTACGTCGTCGAGGCGGTCGTACTCCAGGTGGGGGTCGTCGACGCCCACGAAGGCGAGACGTCGGCCCGCGACCTCGAGCTCGCCGCGCGCGTTGTTGAGGTCGAGCCACCCGCGGTCGGTGAACGAGCGGCGCAGCTCCTCGAACGGCAAGGTGGCCGGACGCTCCCACGACCCCCCGGCGCTGGATCCCGTGCCTCCGGTGAGGTACTTGACCGGGTTCTTCGCGATCGGGGCGAAGTAGTCGTTCGACCCGAACACGAACACGCCTGGGCGCTCCAGCAGCTCACCGTAGGCGTCGAGGACGGCGTCGTTCGCGTCGGCGTGGGACAGGTTGTCGCCGGTGTTGACGACGAGGTCCGGCTCCAGCTCGGCCAGACCCCGCACCCAGTCCTGCTTGCGCCGCTGACCGGGACGCATGTGGGCGTCGGACAGGTGCAGGACCCGCAGGTCGGCCGAGCCGGGTTCCAGCACCGGCACGGTGACGCGCCGCAGCGCGAACCATCGTGTCTCGGCGACGGCGTAGGCGAGGCCGGTGACGCCGGCCGTGGCAGCCGCGAGGGGGACGGCGATCGCTGGTCTCACCGGACCAGCCTATGCACCGCGTCCGGACCCGTGCGAGCGGCGGTCAGTCGTCATCGCCGCCGCGTCCGCCTCCGCGTCCGCGTCCGTTGCCGCCACCACCGCCACCGCGGTTGTCGCCGGCGCGGTCGTTGCCTCCCTGGTCGCCGCCCCCTTGGGCGGGAGCCGCGGCACGCGGCGGTGCCGGCTGACGTCGCGGCGGGTCCTCGAAGCGCTCGCCCCGCAGGTAGGTCTGGATGACGCGCATCGCGTCGGCCCACATCGGACCGGACAGGGAGCTACCGCCGGCCTGGGCGAAGGAGACGCCCTGCCCACGCAACGTCACGCCCACGAGGCCCTGCGGCTCGCCACGGCGGTTCGCGCCGGCGATCATCGAGGCCGTCGCGATCTCGGGGGTGTAGCCGACGTACCAGACGGCCTGGCTGGAGTTGGTGGTACCGGTCTTGGCGGCGGAGTCGACGTTCAGGCCCGTTCCGTTGTTGAAGCCGAAGCCGCCCGGCTGCTGCACGCCGCGCAGGATGTCGTTGACCTGGGCGGCGACGCGCCGTTCCATGACGCGCTTGCAGTTGCGGGGGTACTCCGTGACGACGTCGCCGTTGACGTCGACGATCTCGGCGACGGGGCGCGGCTCGCAGTAGACCCCGCCGGAGCCGGCCGTGGCGTACGCGTTCGCCATGTCGAGGGTGCTGACCGAGGTGACGCCCAGGGTGAACGGACCGACCTGGTCGCGGTCGGGCACACGGATGCCCATGTCCTCGGCAGCGCGCACCGTCTCGCACAACCCGACCTCGCGCTGCAGTGCTGCGAAGTAGGTGTTCACGGACTGGCGCAGCCCGGTGTACATGTTGAACGAGCCCGAGCCGGTCGAGTTCTTGACCTCCCACTCGCTGGTGCCGCCCCCGTCGCACGTGAAGAACGTCCCGGCCGGCACGGTGAGATCCTGCGGGGAGTTGTACGTGCGACCGACGTCGATGCCCTCCTTGAGGGCGGCGACGGTGGTGAAGATCTTGAACGTCGAGCCGGCCTGGAACCCACCGGACTGCCCGAGCTCGGGCGGCACGGAGAAGTTGAGGAAGGTCTCGCCGGCACGGGCGTTCGTACCCATGGGCCGGGACTGCGCGACGCCCAGGACGTTGCCCGTGCCGGGCTCGATCATCGCCAGGGAGCCGATGGCGCGGTCGCGCTGGTCCACTCGGTTGCGCACGGCGGCGTTGGCGGCCTCCTGCATCCGCAGGTCGATCGTGGAGCGGATCGTCAACCCGCCGCGCTCGAGCGCGGCGCGACGATCGTCGACGGTCTCGCCGAGGCTCTCGTCGTTGAGCAGGAACTGGCGGATGTAGTCGCAGGAGAAGGCGGCGACGGACTCCACGCAGCCGTTGGGGAACTGCGTGAGCTCGAGCCCGAGCTCGGCGTCGATCAGCGTGTCGGCGGTCTCGCGGTCGAGCATGCCGTCGCGGGCCATGACCGAGAGCACGATGTTGCGCCGCTGCAGCGCGCGCTCGGGGAAGACGCGAGGGTTGAACTCGTCGGGGTTCTGCACCAGGCCGGCGAGCGTGGCTGCCTGGCGAACGTCGAGGTCCTCGTGGGAGACCGAGAAGTAGTGCCGTGCCGCGGCGGAGATGCCGTAGGCCCCGTCGCCGAAGTAGGCGATGTTGAGGTAGCGCTCGAGGATCTCGTCCTTCGACAGCCGCTCCTCGAGGTCGATGGCGAGCTTGAGCTCGCGGATCTTGCGCGCCGGGGAGGTCTCGATGGCCGCGCGCACCTGCTCGGGCGTCGTGGCCTGCTGGACCAGGGTCAGCTTGACGAGCTGCTGCGTGAGCGTGGAGCCGCCCTGGGTGCGACCGCCGGCGGCGTTGTTGACGAGCGCTCGCAGGGTGCCCTGGAGGTCGAGCGCCCCGTGCTCGTAGAACCGGGTGTCCTCGATCGCGATGATCGCGTCCTTGGCGTTGTCGGAGATCTCCTCCAGCGGGACGTCCTGGCGGTTCTCCTGGTAGAAGTACGCCAGCAGGCTGCCGTCGGCGGCCACGAGGCGGGTGGTCTGCGGGTTCGGCTTGTCCTCCAGGGTCATCGGCAGGGACATGACGTCGTCGCTGATGTCGGTGGCGGTGGCCGCCAGGAAGGCGGTGGTCGGGACGAGGACGGCGGCGGCCAGCACCCCGAGGCCGGCGGCCATGATCACCATGGTGCCGACGATCGACGCGCGGGAGCCGTGCTCGGTCTCGGTCTCGGCAAGGCGGCGCGCGCGGCCGGTCAGGGCGTCCCAGGACATGGGGACAGCGTACGTGGCGCGTCCCACGTCGGACGACCGCGCGCGCCCGGCGGTTCCTCGGGGTGGCTCGTTGGGACTAGGACGATTTGATCCGCACGGAGTCTGCCGCGCATCTCAACGGATTCTTATGTTTGAGCCATCAAGAACACCTCCGGCCTCGGGGCCGGATTCTCGGGAGGTTCGACCATGGGGTGGAACGACAACTGGGCGGCTCAGTCCGCATGTCTCGGCACGTCGGACGATCTGTTCGTCAAGGGCGCCGAGCAGAATCGCGCGAAGCAGGTCTGTGGCGGGTGCTCCGTCCGGGCCGAGTGCCTCGCAGAGGCTCTGGACAACCGCATCGAGTGGGGCGTCTGGGGCGGCATGACGGAGCGGGAGCGACGCGCGTTGCTGCGCAAGCGCCCGAACGTGGCCACCTGGCGCGCCGTCCTCCAGCCGGCCTGAGACCGGCCCGGCCCACGGGTCGGTCCGGTCAGCGTCGCGCGAGCAGCTCGCCCACGCGACGCAGGCCGTCGAGGTCGTGCACGTCGGTCGGCAGCGCCGGCACGGCGACCGAGTCGACGCCGGGGTGCGACGACGCGAACTGGCGACGCAGGGCGTCCTCGCGCGCCGCGACGCGGGCACGGGCCGCGTGCACGTCGAGCAGCTCCGCCGTGGCCTCGGCGTGCTCGGCGTCGGAGCGTCGCAGCCTGCGCGCCGCGGACTCCGCGTCGGAGCCGGTGAGGTTCGCGCCGCCGGCCTCGGGTGCCGTCACCTCGTGGACCCGGTTGACGACCAGTCCGGCCAGGGGCATGTCCTCGGCTGCGAGCCGCTCGGTGAAGTAGGCCGCCTCGCGCATGGCGTCCGGCTCGGGCGCGGCGATGACCACGAAGGCGTTCCCGCGGTCCTGCAGGAGCGCGTAGGTCTCCTCGGCGCGCTGGCGGAACCCGCCGAAGAGCGTGTCGAAGGCGGCCACGAACGTCTGGACGTCGCTGAGGACGCGAGCCCCCAGGATCTTGTTGAGCGCACTGGTGACGACACCGAAGCCCGCGCTGAACAGGCGCGCCGGGCCCTTGGCGGGGGCGAGGAGCAGCTTGATGAAGCGACCGTCGAGCAGCGAGGAGAGCCGTTCCGGCGCGTCGAGGAAGTCCAGCGCCGAGCGCGACGGCGGTGTGTCGACGACGATGAGGTCGTAGCGGCGCGTGCCCTCGACCGACCCCTTCACGGACTCCGCGTGCAGCTGGCTGAGCTTCTCCATCGCCATGTACTCCTGCGTGCCGGCGAAGGAGCTGGACAGGGCGATGTAGAACGGGTTCTCCAGGACCTGACGGGCCTTCTCCGGCGACGCGTGCGACTCCACGACCTCGTCGAAGGTGCGCTTCATGTCGAGCATCATGGCGTCGAGCGAGCCACCGGCGGAAGTGTCGATGCCCTCGACCGGGCGCGGCGTGTTGTCGAGCTCGGTCAGCCCCATGGACTGGGCGAGGCGCCGGGCCGGGTCGATCGTCAGCACGCAGACGCGGCGGCCCGACTCCGCCGCACGCAGGGCCAGCGCCGCCGACGTCGTGGTCTTGCCGACGCCCCCGGAGCCGCAGCAGACGATGATCTGCGTCCGGGTGTCGCCGAGGAGGGCGTCGACGTCGAAGGTCGTGGCGATCGCGCCACCACGGTTGCGCGAGCGGCCCGGACGGCGTCCGCCGGGCGTCGTCGTCGGCTTGCCGGCCATCAGGCAGCACCCGCCTCGAGCAGGTCCTCGCGCAAGGAGCGGGCGAGGTCGAACAGTGACCCCAGGTCGATGCCGTCGGGGAGGTAGGGCAGCTCGATGATCGGACGGTCCGAGCCGGCGATGACGGCTCGCTGGTCGGCCTGCAGCTGCTGGCGCTCGACCTGCTCGCGCCCCCCCACCACGAGAGCCGGTGCTGCGTCGGCGGGCACCGACACCGATCGGAGCGCGGACGCGACGGCGTCGGCGTCGAGGCTGCCGTCCGCGAGCGCGGTCGCGGTGCCCGCCGAGACGAGGTCGGAGCGCACCAGGTTGAGGATCACGTGCCCGACGGGCAGACCGGTGTCCCTGAGCTCGGCGATGCCGTCCAGGGTCTCCTGCACGGGCATCTCCTCCAGCACCGAGACGAGGTGGACCCGGGTGGTCGGGGCCCGCATCATCTCCATGATGGAGTCGGCCTGGCGGCGGATGGGGCCGGCCTTCGCGAGCCCGGCGACCTCGGAGTTGACGTTCAGGAAGCGTGCGATGCGACCGGTCGGGGGCGCGTCCATGACGATGGCGTCATAGCCGTCCTGCCCGTCGCGGCCCGCCGCCTCGTAGACCTTGCCGGTCAGCAGCACGTCGCGGACGCCGGGGGCGATCGTGGTGGCGAAGTCGATGACCCCGAAGCGGTCGAGCGCGCGCCCGGCGCGGCCGAGGCGGTAGAACATCTGCAGGTACTCCAGCAGCGCGGACTCGGGGTCGATGGCGAGCGCGTACACCTCGCCACCGTCCAGACCGACGCTGACGCGACGCTCCTCGTACGGCAGCGGGTCGACGTCGAGCAGACGGGCGATGCCTTGGCGTCCCTCGACCTCGCACAGCAGGACCTTGCGCCCACCGGAGGCGAGGGCGATCGCGAGTGCGGCCGCGACGGTCGTCTTGCCCGTGCCGCCCTTGCCGCTGACGATGTGCAGCTCCGTTCGCGTCATGGCCTCAACGTAGCGACCAATCCGCGCCCTCGCCGAGGACGCGGCCCGGCTCACACCCGCGGGCCGACCGCCGGCATGCCCTAGGCTCGGTCCATGCAGCAATGGGAGTACCTGACCGCACCGGTCCTCGTCCACGCCACCAAGCAGATCCTCGACAACTTCGGGTCCGACGGGTGGGAGCTCGTGCAGATCGTCCCGGGGATGAACCCGGAGAACCTCGTCGCCTACTTCAAGCGGCCGGTCGCGTCGTGAGCGTCGCGGCGCGGCTCGCGGACCTCGGCCTCGCCGTGCCCGACGTCGTCGCGCCGGTGGCCGACTACGTGCCGGCCGTCCGCTCCGGACAGCACGTCTTCACCGCCGGGCAGCTGCCGTTGGTCGGCGGTGAGCTCCTCTTCGTCGGCAAGGTCGGCGGCGAGGTGTCGGCGGAGGAGGCGCAGGAGTGCGCTCGCCAGTGCGCGCTCAACGCCATCGCCGCGGTCGGGTCGGTCGCCGACCTCGACTCCGTGACACGGGTCGTCAAGGCCACGGTGTTCGTCGCGAGCACGCCGGACTTCTCCGGCCAGCCGGTCGTCGCCAACGGCGCCAGCGAGCTGCTCGGCTCCGCGTTCGGCGAGGCCGGGCGCCACGCGCGCAGTGCCGTCGGCGTGCCCGTCCTGCCCCTCGACGCCCCGGTCGAGGTCGAGATCGTCGTCGAGCTGGCCTGATGCGCATCCCGGTCCCGCCGTCCCTCGCCGAGAGCGCTGCAGCGCGGTCCGGCTCGCCGGTGACGCCTCGCGACGCCGCCACCATCGCACTGGTCCGTCCCGGAGCCGCGGGACCGCAGACGTACCTCCTCCGCCGCCAGCCGCGCATGGCCTTCGCCGCGGGACAGTACGTCTTCCCCGGCGGTGCCGTCCAGGAGTCCGACGCCGACGAGATCGGATGGGTCGGACCGGACGCCGCCACCTGGGCGCACCGGCTCGGCTGCACCCCCGAGATGGCGCGGGCGCTCGTCGTCGCCGCGGTGCGCGAGACGTTCGAGGAGTCCGGCATCCTGCTGGCCGGCCCGGACGCGCACGCCGTCGCCTCCGACGTGTCCCAGCCGTGGGCGCAGGACGCCCGGCTGGCGCTGGAGGCGGGCGCGCTGAGCCTGGCCGACCTCCTGGCCGAGCGTGGGCTGGTCCTGCGCGCCGACCTGCTGAGCGCGTGGGCCCACTGGATCACCCCGGCCTTCGAGCCGAAGCGCTACGACACCCGCTTCTTCGTCGCCGTCGCGCCCGAGGGACAGCGCGTCGGCTCCCTGCCCGGCGAGGCCGACCGCGCGCACTGGGTGGGACTCGCCGACGCCGTGCAGGCCGTCGAGGAGGGACGGGCCGCGATGCTGCCCCCGACCCTGGTGACGTGCCGCGAGCTCGCGACCGTCGAGGTCCACCGGCTCCACGACGTGGCGGCGGACCGCGTCATCGAACCGATCGAGCCCCGGCTGGTCGAGGTCGACGGGGAGCTGTTCCTGGAGAACCCGATCGAGGAGACCTGATGGAGACCGTCAGCGAGCGCGTCCGCCTCGTCCGCGCCGACAACCCCGGCATCATGACGCTGGACGGCACCAACACGTGGATCCTGCGCGAGCCCGGCGCCGTCCGCTCCGTCGTCGTCGACCCGGGCCCGGCGCAGGCCGAGCACCTCGACCGGGTGCGGGACGCGGCCGGTGAGATCGCCCTGGTGCTGTTCACCCACCGCCACGCCGACCACACCGAGGCCCTCGACGAGATCGCCGGTGTCCCGGCGCGTGCCACCGATCCGGAGTTCTGCCGTGACGGCGCCCCGCTCGCCGACGGCGAGGTCATCGACGTCGACGGGCTGCGCCTGGAGGTGGTGGCCACCCCCGGGCACACGCGCGACTCCACGTGCTTCCGACTCGTCGACGAGCCGACGCTGCTCAGCGGCGACACGATCCTCGGCCGCGGCACGACGGTCGTCGCCCACCCGGACGGCGTGCTCGGGCCCTACCTGGACTCCCTCGCCCGGATCCGCGAGCTCGTGGAGGAGGGGTGCGTCGAGCGCATCCTGCCCGGGCACGGACCCGTCGTCGAGCAGGCCCTGGCCGTCGTCGACGGCTACATCGACCACCGTCACGAGCGCCTGGACCAGGTCCGGGCCGCCCTGGCCGCCGGCGACACGACCGCGCGGCAGGTCGTCGAGCGGGTCTACGCCGACGTCGACCCCGTCCTGTGGGACGCCGCCGAGCTGAGCGTGCGCGCGCAGATCGAGCACCTGCGGTCCTGACGGACCGCCGCCGGGCTCAGCGAGCGCGGCGCTGGAGGCGCTCGAGGTCGAGGATCACGACGCTGCGGGGCTCCAGCCGCAGCCAGCCGCGCGAGGCGAAGTCGGCCAGCGCCTTGTTGACGGTCTCGCGAGAGGCGCCGACCAGCTGGGCGAGCTCCTCCTGGGTGAGGTCGTGGTTGACGTGCACGCCGTCGTCGGCCTTGCGGCCGAAGCGGGAGGCGAGGTCGAGCAGTGCCTTGGCGACACGGCCCGGGACGTCGGAGAAGACGAGGTCACCCACGACCTCGTTGGTGCGCCGCAGTCGACCGGCCAGCTGGTTCAGCAGGGCCATCGCGACGTCGGGGTGCTCGCGCAGGACGGGGCTCAGCGCCTCGTGGCCGAGGCTGCGGACGTCGACGTCGGTGACCGCCGTGGCCGTGGCCGAGCGCGGTCCGGGGTCGAAGAACGAGAGCTCGCCGAACATCTGGCTCGGGCCGAGGATCGCCAGCAGGTTCTCGCGGCCGTCGGGCGACGTGCGGCCCAGCTTGATCTTGCCGTCGGTGACGACGTAGAGCTGGTTGCCGTCGTCGCCCTCGTTGAACAGCACCTCGCCGCGGCGCAGCGTCAACGGGGTCATCGACGCGTCGAGCGCGCCGGCAGCTTCGTCGTCGAGGCCCGAGAACAGGGGCGCACGGCGCAGAACGTCGTCAGTCACAAGCATCCTTCGGGTTGTCAGATGAGTCACAGTCTGGACTACGGCGCACAAGATTTCCACACGCCGGGCCGTGGTCGGTGGCGCCACGTACGCTGTCCGCGTGTCGAGTCCTGGTCCGAGCGTGCCCGAGGGGGCGCCGGACCGTTCGCGGACCGCGCTCGTGCGACGCGCCCGACGCATCCACCGCGAGCTCGCCGCGGCCTACCCCGACGCGGGCTGCGAGCTCGACTTCTCCACCCCCTTCGAGCTGCTCGTGGCCACCGTCCTGTCGGCCCAGACCACCGACCGCCGTGTCAACGCCGTCACCCCGGTGCTGTTCGCACGCTGGCCCGACGCGCACACGCTCGCGGGGGCCGACCGCGCCGAGGTCGAGGAGGTGATCCGCTCCACGGGCTTCTTCCGCGCGAAGACCGCGTCCGTGCTCGGCCTGTCGGCCGCGCTCGTCGAACGGCACGACGGTGAGGTGCCCGGGCGCATGACCGAGCTCGTGAGGCTTCCCGGCGTGGGACGCAAGACCGCGAACGTCGTCCTCGGCAACGCGTTCGACGTGCCGGGGCTCACCGTCGACACCCACTTCGCCCGCCTCGTCGGCCGGTTCGCCTGGGTCGACGCTGCCACGCTGAAGGACCCGGTCCGCACCGAGCACGCCGTCGGCGCCCTGTTCGAGCGTCGGGACTGGACGATGCTGAGCCACCGCCTCATCTGGCACGGACGTCGGCGCTGCCACGCCCGGCGGCCCGCGTGCGGGGCCTGCCCCGTCGCGCACTGGTGCCCGGCCTTCGGCACGGGTCCCACCGACCCGGTCGTGGCCGAGCAGCTCGTCACCACGCAGGGGCGGGCGTGAGGGTGCGGCGGGCGACGCTCGGGCTCGTCGCGGTCCTGGCCCTCGTCGGGTGCGGTGCGGAGCCGGGCGGCCCACCCACGTTCGGTGGAGACCCCGCCGACGCCGGGGTCGATCTCGCCGACGCCGTGCAGAAGGCGCAGGACATGGGGCTGCGCGAGTGCCCGGAGCCGTCCAGCGCGACCCCCGACGGCCCCGACGCCCTGCCGGCGGTCGCCCTGCTGTGCCTGCAGGACGGCGAACCCACCAGCCTCGCTGCGATCGAGGGTCCCGCCGTGGTCAACCTCTGGGCCAGTTGGTGCGGTCCGTGCCGTGAGGAGCTGCCGCTCCTGGCCCGTCTCGACGAGGAGATCGGCGCGCAGGTGCAGGTCGTGGGCGTCGACTTCGCCGACCGGGCCCCGGAGGCGGCCCTGGAGCTGGCCGAGCGCAGCGGCGTCACCTACCCGCAGATGTTCGACCCCGACCAGACCCTGCGCGGTCCGCTCGGCGTGGTGGGCCTGCCGCAGACGGTCTTCGTCGACGCCGACGGACGCGTGGTGGCCACCGAGCGCACCCCGTATCGTTCGTACGACGACCTCGTCGCCGCCGTCGACCGCCACCTCGGAGTCCGCCCATGACCAGCACGACGTTGCCCGACTGGCTGCGTCCGCTCGCCGACCTCGCGGGCTCGGTCGAGGCCGAGCAGCTGGCTCCACGGTTCCCGCACCCGCCGGCCGACGCCCGACCCGCCGCGGTGCTGGTCTGCTTCGCCGACGGACCGTCGGGTGCCGAGCTCATCCTCACCGAGCGCGCGACCACCCTGCGCAACCACGCCGGCCAGATCTCCTTCCCCGGTGGCGCCAGCGACCCCGACGACGTCGACCCCGCCCACACCGCGCTGCGCGAGGCCCACGAGGAGGTCGGGCTGGAGCCGTCGGAGGTCGAGGTGTTCGGCACCCTGCCGCGCCTGTGGCTGCCGCCGAGCAACTTCGGCGTGACTCCCGTCCTCGCCTACTGGCAGGCCCCACGCCCTCTCGACGCGCGGTCGCCCCGCGAGGTCCGTCGGGTGATCCATCAACGTCTCGACGACCTCGTCGACCCCGACCGTCGGTTCACCGTCGTGCACCCCTCCGGCTGGCGTGGCCCGGCCTTCGACGTCGGCACCGAGGTGCCCCTGTGGGGCTTCACCGCCGGCGTGATCTCGCGCCTGTTCGACCGCGTCGGCTGGGCTCGTCCCTGGGACGAGGATCGCGTGCGCGACCTCCCGGAGCTGACGTGAACTCCCTCGACGTCGTGCTCGTCGTCATCGTCCTCGCCTACGCCGTCTCCGGCTACGTCCAGGGCTTCGTGGTGAACCTGATCGCCACGATCGGACTGCTGGTCGGTGCCGGCGGCGCGATCCTGCTCGTGCCGCGCCTGCTGGACAGCGGCTCGTCGGGATCGCTGCAGACCTCGCTGCTTGCCCTCGGGCTCGTCATCGGCGCCGCGGCGATCGGGCAGGCCGTCGGCACCTACCTCGGGACGGACCTGCGCGGCGGCATCCGGTCCGGCCCGGCCCGGCACGTCGACGCCGTCGGGGGAGGGGCGCTGAGCATCGTCACCGTGCTCGTCGCGACGTGGGCGCTGGGCTACTCGGTCAGCGGTACCTCCATCCCGTACCTGTCGTCCGCGGCCCGGCAGTCGGCCATCCTCGGCGAGGTCGACGCGATCATGCCCGAGCGGGCGTCCGGGGCGTTGCGCGCGTTCAACCGGACCCTGGACGCCAACCTCTTCCCGCGCTACATCGACCCGTTCACGCCGGAGCAGATCCAGGCCGTCGGTCCTCCCGACGACGTCATCCTCTCCGAGGCGGGGGTGCGCGAGGCCAGCCGCAGCGTCGTCAAGATCACCGGTCGAGCCGTGTGCGGGCGCGGCATCGAGGGCTCGGGCTTCGTCTACGGGCCCGGCCGGGTCATGACCAACGCCCACGTCGTCGCCGGCGTGCGCGAGCCGTTCGTCGACGTCGACGGTCGTGAGCTGCCGGGCCAGGTCGTCGTCTTCGACCCCGGTCTGGACATCGCCGTCATCGCCACCTCCGACCTCGGCGTGCCGGCCCTGGACTTCGACGAGTCCGGCGCTCCCGGGCAGTCCGCCGCCGTCCTCGGATTCCCGCTCAACGGCCCGTTCGACGCCCGCTCGGCGCGCATCCGCGAGCAGATGACGCTCCGCAGCCCCGACATCTACGATCGCGGGGAGGTGCTGCGCGAGACCTTCTCCATCCGCGGTCTCGTGCGCTCCGGCAACTCCGGCGGGCCCCTGGTCTCCACCGCCGGCGACGTGCTCGGTGTCATCTTCGCGGCCTCGATCTCCGACAGTGCCACCGGCTACGCGGTGACGGCCGCCGCCGCGGCCGACAACGCCGCGGAAGGGCTGCGCTCGAGCCGACCGGTCGACACCGGAGGGTGCGCATGATCCGCGCGTTCGTCGCGCTGCTGGCCGGTCTCGTCGCCCTCGTCGCGCTGGCGGTGACGCTGCCGGTGGCCTGGGTCGCGGTCAACGTCAGCGATCGTGACGGCTACGTGGCGTTCACCGCGCCCTTCGCGCAGGACGAGGAGCTGCGCACGGCGCTGCGCGAGGGTGTGGCCGAGACGGTCGTCTCGGAGGCGAACCTCGGCTTCGGCGAGCAGGCCCTGCGCGACGTCGCCCTGGTCGCGATCGACCGGGTCCTGGAGGACCCGGGCTTCCCCGAGGCGTGGGAGCGCACGCAGGAGGTCTCCCACGACGCCACCTTCGCCGACGCCGACCAGCAGCGCATCGTGCTCGACATCGCCCCCGTCGTCGAGCTGGTCGTGGCGCCGGTGGGCGACCAGGTCGGCGCTCAGCTCCCCACGCCCGACTCGGTGATCGTGCCGGTCACCACCGAGGCCGAGCCGGCGACGATCGCCGCCGTCGCCGGTGCGCCGTCACGGGCACTGCTCGGTGCCGCGGTCCTCGCCGGTGCCTCGCTGCTGTGCTGGGTGGTCGCGCGGCGCACGTCCACGGCGCTCGGGCTCTGGGGTGTCGGCGTCGCGGCCGTCTCCGGCGCGCTCATGCTGGCCACCGGCCGTGCGGTCCCGGCCCTGCTGGAGGCCCGCCCGGCCGACACCGAGCTCGCCACCACGATGCGGGACCTTCTCGTCGCGCGGGCCACGGCGTCCTTCGACGACTGGCTCCTGCTGGCCGTGGCCGTCGGTGCCGCTGCCGCACTCGTCGGCCTCGGCGCGCGCGTCGTCGCCCGCTGATCCCGCTGGTCGCAGGGTCGGGTCAGCGCACCTCGACCGGCGGGTCGATGCGTGCGGACGAGCGCGCCGTGGGCGACTCGCCCTTGAGGGCCGTGGGCAGCTGCTTGGCGGTGCGGATCGTCTCGCGCGGTGCGCGGACCCTCTGGATCAGCTTCCACCCGATGAGCACCAGGACCGCGGCGAGCACGACGTACGCGCCGGCGACGATCAGGTAGCTCCACGCGAGGTGCAGTCCCGTCATGGAGATCAGGTGGGCGAGACCGGCGGAGGCGAAGATGATGACCAGCAGGCCGAGGAAGGCGGCCACGACGAACATGGCCGCGCCGATGCCGCCGACCTTGGCACTGGTGACGACCTCCCGCTTCGCGAGATCGACCTGGTGCTGGACGATGACGTTGAGGTCGCGCGTGATGTCCGCGACGATCTTGCCGATGGTCGGGTCGTCGGGCTGCTCGGTCATGACGTCGACTCTATCCCGATGCGGCCGGGTCGCCTCCGGGGCGACCCGACCGCGTCGTCGAGGACGACGGAACTCAGTCCTCGTCGCTCTTGGCGTCCTGCATGCCGGCCGTGATGAGGTCCATGACGCCGGAGTCGGCCAGCGTCGTGGCGTCGCCGACCTCGCGGTTCTCGGCGACGTCGCGCAGCAGCCGGCGCATGATCTTGCCCGAGCGGGTCTTCGGCAGCTCGGGCACGACGAGGATCTGACGGGGCTTGGCGATCGGGCCGATCTCCTTGGCGACGTGCTGGCGCAGCTCGGCGACGAGCTCGTCGCCGGAGGCGCCGTCGGCGGCGGACTCCCGCAGGATGACGAAGGCGCACACCGCCTGGCCCGTCGTCTCGTCGGCGGCGCCCACGACCGCCGCCTCGGCGACGGACGGGTGGGACACGAGCGCGGACTCGATCTCGGTGGTCGACAGGCGGTGCCCGGAGACGTTCATGACGTCGTCGACACGGCCGAGGAGCCAGATGTCGCCGTCGTCGTCCTTCTTGGCGCCGTCGCCGGCGAAGTAGTAGCCCTGCGCCTCGAACCGCGACCAGTAGGTCTCCTTGAAGCGGTCGTCGTCGCCCCAGATGGTGCGCAGCATCGACGGCCACGGCTCGGTGATCACGAGGTAGCCGCCCTCGCCGTCACCGACCGGGTTGCCGGCGTCGTCGACCACCTCCGCGCTGATGCCGGGGAACGGCACCTGCGCCGACCCCGGCTTGGCGGTGGTGACGCCGGGCAGCGGCGTGATCATGTGGGCTCCGGTCTCGGTCTGCCACCAGGTGTCGACGATCGGGGTGCGACCGCCGCCGATGTTCTCGCGGTACCAGACGTAGGCCTCGGGGTTGATGGACTCCCCCACGGTGCCGAGGATGCGCAGGCTGGACAGGTCGTGCTCGGCGGGGATCTGCTCGCCCCACTTCATGCACGTGCGGATGGCGGTGGGCGCGGTGTAGAAGAGCGTGACCTTCTTGTCCGCGACGATCTCCCACCAGCGTCCCTTGTGCGGGGTGTCGGGCGTGCCCTCGTAGAGCACCTGCGTGGCGCCTGCGGCCGTCGGCCCGTAGGTGATGTAGGAGTGGCCGGTGATCCAGCCGACGTCGGCGGTGCACCAGTAGACGTCGGACTCCTTGTGGTCGAACGTCGCCCAGAACGTGTAGGCGGTCTGCGCGAGGTAGCCCGCCGACGTGTGCAGGATCCCCTTCGGCTTGCCCGTCGTGCCCGAGGTGTACATGACGAACAGCGGGTGCTCGGCGTCGAACATCTCGGGGGTGTGGTCGGCCGAGGCGGAGTCGACGACGTCGTGCCACCACACGTCGCGACCCTCGGTGAGCGCGGTGTCCTCGCCGGTGCGGCGCACGACCAGCACGTTCTCGACGGGGGAGGAGTCGCCGAGCTTCGCGAGCGCCTCGTCCACGGCCGGCTTGAGGGCCGACGGGTTGCCGCGGCGGTACCCGCCGTCGGCGGTGATGACGAGCTTGGCCTCGCAGTCCTCGACCCGGCTCGCGAGCGCATCGGAGGAGAACCCGCCGAACACGACGGTGTGGACCGCGCCGACGCGGGCGCAGGCCAGCATTGCGACGACAGCCTCCGGGATCATCGGCATGTAGATCGCGACCCGGTCACCGGCCTGGACGCCCAGCGCCTCGATCGCGTTCGCGGCCTTGGACACCTCGTCCTTGAGGTCGGCGTAGGTGAGGTCGCGGGTGTCGCCGGGCTCGCCGACGAAGTGGATCGCGACCCGGTCGCCGTGCCCGGCGTCGACGTGCCGATCGACGCAGTTGTGCGCGACGTTCAGGGTCCCGCCGACGAACCACTTCGCGAACGGCGGGTTCGACCAGTCGAGGACCTCGGTGAACGGGGTGCCCCAGTCGAGACGTCGACCCTGCTCGCCCCAGAAGGCCAACCGGTCCTCGCTCGCGGCGCGATAGGTCTGCTCGGTGGCGTTCGCGGTCGCGGCGAGGTCGGCGGGCGGCTCGAACCGACGCTCCTCGCTGGACAGGTTGCTGATTCCCTGGTCACTCATCAGGTGGTCTCTCCTCGGTGGGCTCGGGCTCGGGTCGTGCAGGGGGTCGACGGTCACGATCGTGCGGGTCGGGTTGCGGCGTCGTTGCCATGGTCGACGCTATGCCCTCCGGGCACCTGTGCGCCACGTCACAGCGGCGGGGCCTCGGTCGGCGGTGCTCGGCCGTCGGTGAACGGTCGTCGCACTCGCCCGCTCAGCGGTGGGGCGCCGCCGGACGCTCGGGGGTGTGCAGGCGGGCGAAGGCCGCGTCGACGGCGACCGGCAGCGAACGGGGCGTCGCGAGGGAGACGCCGACCATGAGGGCGAAGGCGAGCGGCACGCTCCACAGGGCCGGCTGGGCGACGAGCAGTCCGGTCCACCCGGTCGGTGCCAGCGCGATCGTGACGAGCGGGGCGGTGCCGGCCGTCACGCCCCCTCCGACGAGGCCGGCGAGGGCGCCGGCCCTGGTCAGCCGCGACCACCAGATCCCGAGGACGAGCAGTGGGCAGAACGTCGACGCCGCCAGGGCGAAGGCGAACGTCACCGACATCGCGATCGAGACCTCGCTGCCGTAGAGGGCGAGCGCGATCGGCGGCACGACGCAGCCCGCGGCCGCGACCCGCACCGCGGCGACGCCGACGAGCCGGCCCTCGAACCAGCGCCGACGCTCGATGGCCTGCCCGACGACGCCGGCGATCGCCATCGTGAGGCCCGACGACGTCGACAGGAAGGCCGCGAACGCCCCGGCGAGCAGCAGGGCGGCCAGCAGCTCGGCTCCGGTGCCGAGCATCCGGCCGGGCAGCTCCAGCACGACCGTCTCGGCGAGCTCGCCGGTGGCGAGGTCGGGTGCGTAGACGCGGCCGAGCGCACCGTAGGCCGTGGGCAGGAGGTAGAAGATGCCCAGCAGGCCGAGGACGATCAGCGTCGTCCGACGGGCCGCGGCGCCGTCGCGGTTGGTGTAGAACCTGACCACCACGTGCGGGAGTCCCATCGTGCCGAGGCACGTGGCGACGAGGATCGCGTAGGCGGTGTACAGGCGGGCTCCGCCGAGGTCGGCTGCCGGGAGCGCCCACTCGGCCGCGTCGAGCGGGCCTGGCGAGCCGTCGGCCCGCCAGGCGATCACGAGGAAGACCAGTGGCACCAGCAGGGCGGTGAGCTTGAGCCAGTACTGGAACGCCTGCACCAGGGTCACCGAGCGCATGCCACCGGAGGCGACGAGAGCGGCGACGACGGTCGCGACGACGAGCACCCCGGCCCAGGCCGGGGCGCCCGTGACCGCCTGCAGCGTCAGCCCGGCGCCGCGGAACTGCGGCATGAGGTACAGCCAGCCCACCGCCACGACCAGCACGGTCGAGACCTGCCGCACGGCCGTCGACTGCATCCGCCAGCCGGCGAAGTCGGGGATCGTGTAGGCGCCGGAGCGACGCAGGGGAGCCGCGACCACCACGAGCAGCAGCAGGTAGCCGGTGGTCCAGCCGATCGGGTACCAGAGCATGTCGGCCCCACCGAGCAGCACCAGTCCGGCGACGCCGAGGAAGGATGCCGCCGAGAGGTACTCCCCGCCGATCGCGGAGGCGTTGAGCCACGGGCTGACGCTGCGGGAGGCGACGTAGAAGTCGCTCGTCGTGCGGCTCCAGCGCATCGCGAGGGCGCCGATGAGCACCGTCGCCACCGTCACGGTGCCGATCGCGAGGACTCCCGTGGTGGTGCTCATCGCGCCTCGGGCCCGCGCGGGTCGGTCGGTGACTCCATGAGCGCGGCGAAGGTGCGCTCGTTGCGCTCGGTGCGCGCGACGTTGGCCCGGCCGAGCAGCCACACCCACGGGTAGACGCCGACGCCGAGCGCGAGCCAGACCAGCGGGACCGGTCCGACGTGCCAGGACCGCAGGGCGAGGTCGGTCCAGAAGATGATGGGCAGCAGGCCGATCGAGACCGCTGCCAGCACCACGGTGCCGACGGCCGCTCGCCGCTGCGCGCGCATCAGGGATCGCACGTACACCGCACCCACCGTCGAGGACTCCTCGATCTCCTGGGCCGCGCTGCGCCGCTGGTGGGCCGGCGCGTGGGCGAGCGGGCTGGTGATCCGGACCCGACCGGTGGGCCGCTCAGGCGCGGTCATGGATGAGCTCGCGCAGGTCGCGGTGCAGGCGCCGGGCGACGTCGACCTCGAGCACGCCGTCGCCGTCGGGCAGGACGAGCGTGGTGCGCCCCCCGCGCTGACGGACCTCGCGCACGTGGTGCAGCGCGACGACGTGACTGCGATGGACGCGGACGAACCCGTGCTCGGCCCACTCGTCGGCGACCTGGCTCAGCGTCGTGCGCACCAGGTGCGCTCCACCGTCGAGGGTGTGCAGGCGGACGTAGTCGCCCTGGGCCTCGACGTCGGTGACGGTCGACCGCTGCACGAACCGGGTGACGCCGGCGAGCTCGATCCGGATGCGCTCGTCCGGGTTCGGTGCGGGAGCCTCGGGCTGGGCGAGCGCCCGGCGCACCGCCTCGCGCACCCGCTCCTCGCGCAACGGCTTCAGGAGGTAGTCGACGGCGTTCATCTCGAACGCCTCCACGGCGTGCTCGTCGTGGGCGGTCACGAACACCACCAGCGGTCGTCTCTCGAAGCGCCGCACGAGCCTCGCGATCTCCACCCCGCTGAGGCCGGGCATGGCGATGTCGAGGAAGACGAGGTCGATCTCGGCCTCCTCGAGGATGCGCAGCGCCTTCGTGCCGGAGGTGGTGGAGCGCACGACGTCGACGGAGGGGTCGCGCGACAGCAGCCAGACCAGCTCGTCGAGGACGGGCTGCTCGTCGTCGACCACCAGGACCCTGAGGCGGGGCCCGGCGGGCGCTGGGGTGCTCACGCGGTGATCCTAGGCCCGGGTGTGCCCAGCGTCACTAATACAGCGTCACTGGTCCGGCGTCACCAGCTCGCGTCACGTGTGCGAGGGCAGGTGCCCGATCTCAGGTGCTCACACCGGGCGCGAACTTCGGGATGCGCAGCGAGACCTTGGTGCCGAGGTCGGGCGCGGTCTCGACGACGAGGCCGTGGTCGTCGCCGTAGACCGAGCGCAACCGCTCGTCGACGTTCGCGAGGCCGACGGAGCCACCACGTCCGCGTCCGGCGAGCGCCTCCCGGACGACGTCGGGATCGCTGCCGACGCCGTCGTCCTCGATCTCGATGACGCAGAACGCCCCCGCGTCGTGGGCGAGCACGCGCACCGAGCCCGGACCGTCCTTGGGCTCCACCCCGTGGCGCACGGCGTTCTCCACCAGTGGCTGTACCGACAGGAACGGCAGGGTGACGTGGAGGACCTCCGGCGCGACGGTCGACGTCACGCGCAGGCGGTCGCCGAAGCGCGCCTTCTCCAGGGTCAGGTACCGCTCGATGGACCGCAGCTCCTCGGCGAGCGTCGTGAACTCGCCGTGGCGGCGGAAGGAGTAGCGCGTGAAGTCCGCGAACTCCAGCAGCAGCGAGCGGGCCCGCTCGGGATCGGTGCGCACGAACGAGGCGATGGCGCCGAGGGAGTTGTAGATGAAGTGGGGGGAGATCTGCGCGCGCAGGGCACGCAGCTCGGCCTCCATGAGGGCGGTGCGGGACGCGCTGAGCTCCCCGAGCTCGAGCTGCCCGGAGATCCAGCGGGCGACCTCGGTGGTGGTGCGGGTGAGCGCCGCGGAGGGCTGGTCAGTGTGCACGACGAGGGTGCCGACGACGCGCTCCTCGACGACGAGCGGCGCGACGACGGCGTCGTCCGTGGCCTCGGTGCGTCCGTGGGTGAGCACCGTCGTGACGAGGGGCTCGGCCACCGCCGGCGGGGCGTCGTCGGTGCCGGCGAGCAGTCCCGCGCCGTCGGTGAGGGCGACCGGGGCGTCACCGAGCAGGGCCCGCAGGTGGGGCAGGGCGGACCGCGCGCCGTCGGCGTCGAGCCCGGCGCGCAGGAACGGCGCGGCCAGGGAGGCGGTGTGCAACGTGGCGTAGGTGGCGAGGTCGCTCGGGTCACCGAGGCCACGGTCGCGTCGACGGCCGAGAGCCAGCCAGACCGCGACGCCCAGTGCGACGACGAGTCCGCCGGTGACGGCGGCGGCCAGGACCTCCATCGCTCGAACCTAGCGCCTGGGCGGCGCTCAGTCGGCGATCCCGCGGGCGTCGAGGGCCTCGCCGGTCTCGATGGCGTGGGCCACGGTCCGCAGCGCCATGGGCACGAGCAGGGCGCGCGGTGACCGCTCGAGTCCGCGGGCGCGGGCCGCCGCGCGCGTCTCGTCGGCGATCTCGAGGACCTGGGGGACGGTGCGGATCATGAGGGAGAACGCCAGGGCGACGCGTTCGGTGCGCACGCCGAGGCGGCGCAACGGGGACAGGAGGCGCAGGATCGCCTCGAGCAGGTCCTCGGTGCGGGTGGTCGCGGTGAGGGTGAGTGCCGCCAGCACGAGGGCGAGGAGGTCGCCCACGACGTGGACGGCGACGTCGGCGCCGCGCTGCCACGTCTGGTAGGCCGCGACGACGGTGAGCATGACCAGCAGGAGCCGCAGGCGCCGGGCCGTCGCGCGCAGCGGGAGCCGCCCCCAGGCTGCCAGCGTGAGGGAGGCGCCGAGGAGGACGAGCGCGCTGACCGGTCCGGTGAGCGCGACGACGAGCACCGCGTACCCCGCCAGCAGCGCGAGCTTCGCTCCGGCGGGGAGGCGGTGCAGGGGTGTCGACCCGGGTCGGTAGGCGCCGGGTAGCCCCGTCATCGCGGCAGACATCTCAGCCCGGTCGTCGCTGCCTGCTCACGTGCTCGTCTCATCGGGACAGCTCTCGGTCCCGGTAGAACGCGACGGCCCCGGCGGCCTGCCCGTCGTGGACGACGCGGCCGTCCTCGACCACGAGCACCCGCTCGCACCGCTGGACGAGGTCGAGGTCGTGGGTCACGAGCACGAGCTGCTGGCGCATGCCGAACAGCCGATCGGCGACGAGGCGGGTGTTGCGCAGGTCCAGCAGCGTCGTGGGCTCGTCGGCGACGACGACGTCGGGCTCGGTCGCGAGCACCCCGGCGAGTGCCAGCAGCTGCTTCTGCCCGCCGGACAGGGCATGGACGCTGACGTCGGCCTTGTCGACCAGGCCGTGCTGCTCGAGCACCTGCAGCGCCGCCGCCCGCCGCCGACGCGCGTCCTTCTCGACGCGCCGCAGCGACAGGCCGACGTCCTCGACGGCCGTCGGCATGACGAGCTGGGCGGACGGGTTCGTGAAGACGAAGCCGACCCGTCGCCGGACCGCGGGACCGTCGCGTCGGGTGTCGAGCCCGTCGACCTGGACGTGCCCGGACGTGGGCTGGGTGAGCCCGTTGAGCAGGCGCGCCAGGGTCGACTTGCCCGACCCGTTGGCGCCGATGACGCCGATGCGGTGCTCGGCGAGACGGAGGGTGACCGGGTGCAGGATCGTGCGGGTCCCGTCGGGACCGCTGACCTCGACGCCGGCGCCGTCGAGGTCGATCATCGCCTCATCGTGCCAGCACCTGGGGGAAGGCACGGTGCACGGCTCCGGCGACGATCGCGGCCACGACCCCCTTGACGAGGTCGGCGGCGATGAACGGTGCGGCGGCGGCCCACGCCTCGGAGAGGCTCAGTCCGAGACGCAGGCTCAGGCCGAGCGCGCCGACGGGGGTCACGACCGCGAGGGTCGCGACCGCGGCGGCGACCGCGACGCCCACGACGTAGACACCGGCAGCGCGCCGCGCGAGCGTCGACGCCACGACACCGACCAGCAGGGCCGCGAACGGGAAGGCGACGAGGTACCCGGCGGTCGCGCCGCCCCAGACCGCCAGGCCGCCGGCGCCCTGGCTGAAGACGGGGAGCCCGGCGGTGCCCACGGCGAGGTAGAGCAGGACGGCGAGGAACCCGCGGCGTCCCCCCAGCACCGCGCCGGCGAGGAAGATGCCGAACATCTGCAGGGTCAGCGGGACGCCGACGACGCCGAGCGGCAGCGCCGGCAGGATCGCGCAGACTGCGATGAGCGCGGCGAAGGAGGTGACGAGCGCGAGGTCGGTGCTCGTCGACGGCGCGCGGCGACCGGTGTGCGCCGGACGGGAGGGGGACGGGGACTCGGTCGACGGCATGGGGGCTCCTGGAACGGGACGTCACTACCTGAACACCGTTCAGGTGAACAGTGTTCAGGTAGTGTGCCACAGGCACGGCCGACCGTGCGGACAGACCGAGGGGACGTGACGTGGCGAACACCGTCGACGACGTGGTGAGCGGTGCCCTGCGGGTGCTCGACGCCTACGGCCTGGAGTTCTCCTCGATGCGTCGCGTCGCCGCCGAGCTGGGGGTGCAGCCGAGCGCGCTGTACCACCACGTCGCGGACAAGCAGACGCTGCTCGGGCTCATGGCGGCACGGATCGTCGCGGACGTCCACGTCGACGCCGACCTCCACGCCACCGCCCACCGGCTGCGTGCGGCCATGGAGTCCGTGCGCGACGGCGCCGAGGTGGTCGCCACCGCGTCGGCCTTCCGCCTCGGGGTCTCGGACCTGCAGGCCGCGCTCGCCGCGCGGTCCGACCCCGACGTCGCCCGCACGCTCTTCCTCTACGTCGTCGGGCACACACAGGCCAGCCAGCTGCACCGCCAGGCCGCCGGCCTCGGCATCGTCGACCCCGACCCCGATCTCGACGCGTCCTTCGACCGGGGCCTCGACATCATCCTGCGCTGACCAGTCCGCCTGGGAATCGGGACCAGGCCCGAGAATCCCCCGACCGTCCGTCGCCCGGGACCGCGACCGCGGGACCGGGGGTCACCAGGAGGCGTGCAGCGGCCGGCCCTCGTCGTAGCCGGCCGAGCTCTGCAGGCCGACGAGGGCGCGGTCGGCGAACTCGGCGAGCGTGCGCGCGCCGGCGTACGTGAAGCTCGAGCGGACGCCCGCGGTGATCGCGTCGACGAGGTCCTCCACGCCGGGACGCTCGGGGTCGAGGAACATCCGCGACGTGGAGATCCCCTCCTCGAACAGCGCCATGCGGGCCTTCTCGAAACCGGCCGCGTCCTTCGTGCGGTTGGCGACCGCGCGGGCGCTCGCCATGCCGAACGACTCCTTGTACGCCCGACCGTCCGCACCGACCTTGAGGTCCCCGGGGCTCTCGTGGGTGCCGGCGAACCAGGAGCCGATCATGACGCTGCCGGCACCGGCAGCGAGGGCGAGGGCGACGTCGCGCGGGTAGCGGACCCCGCCGTCGGCCCACACGTGCGCGCCGAGCGAGGACGCCGCCGCGGCGCACTCCAGCACCGCGGAGAACTGCGGCCGGCCCACGCCGGTCATCATTCGCGTCGTGCACATCGCGCCCGGCCCGACGCCGACCTTGACGATGTCCGCGCCGGCCTCGACGAGGTCACGGGTGCCGTCGGCGGTGACGACGTTGCCCGCTGCGACGGGCACCCGACGACCGGTGCGCTCGGCGTGGGCGTCGCGCGCGGCGCGCACCACGGGCAGGGCCTCCAGCATCTTGACCTGGTGGCCGTGGGCGGTGTCGACGACGAGCACGTCGACGCCGACCTCCAGCAGGGCCTCGGCCTTGCCGCGGACGTCGCCGTTGATGCCGACCGCGGCACCCACGACGAGTGCGCCCTCGGGGTCGACGGCCGGGGTGTAGATGGTCGAGCGGAGCGCGCTGCGCCGGGTCACGACACCGGCGAGGAGGCCGTCGGCGAGGACCGGGGCGACGGAGACGTGCGAGGCGCTGAGCAGGGAGAAGTAGTCACGCGGCTCCAGGCCGGCGTCGACGGTGAACAGCTCCTCGCTCATGACGTCGCGCACCTGGGTGAACCGGTCGACCTCGGCGCCGTCGTGCTCGGTGACGATGCCGAGGGCCTTGCCGTCCTCGACGACGACCGCCGCGCCGTGCGCCCGCTTGGGGATGAGGCTCAACGTCTCGCCGATGGTCATGTGGGGCGAGACCGTCACGGGCGTCTCGTAGACGGTGTGCGCGGCCTTGACCCGTGCCACCGTGTCGGCCACGACGTCGACGGGGATGTCCTGCGGGAGGATCGCGATGCCGCCGCGACGCGCGATGGTCTCGGCCATCCGACGACCGGAGATGGCCGTCATGTTCGCCACGACGAGCGGCAGCGTGGTCCCGGTGCCGTCGGACGTCGAGAGGTCGACGTCGAAGCGCGAGACCACGTCCGATCGTCCTGGCGCCATGAAGACGTCGTTGTAGGTCAGGTCGTGCGACGGGGCCAGGCCGTTGAGGAACTCCACCCCGGAAGTCTATGGGTCGGACATGACCGGATCGTCCTGCGTGCTGCTAAGGTCCGCGCGTGCGGATCGCATTCCTCGGCAACGGGATGACGGGCTACCTCGATGCCCAGTACCGCGCCCTCGCCGCCCTCGGCCACGAGCTCCTCGTGGTCCAGCCCGGCGGTCCCGACGCGGTCGTCGAGGCCATGCGCGACAGTGACTTCTCCCCCTTCGGGGTGGAGTCCTACGCCCAGCAGCTCATCTGGCGCACCGAGCCGGACCCCGCCAACCTCCGGTCGAGGGTCGCGACCTTCGCCCCGGACGCCGTCAGCATGACCGCCTGGAACTTCGCCCGGTCCTACCGGGCGGTGATGAGGAGCCTGCCCCACGACGTGGTCCGGATCCTCGTGATGGACAACCTGTGGCGCTCGGCTCCTCGACAGTGGCTCGGCAGGATGGTCAGCCCGTGGTACGTGCAGTCCGTGGCCGACGTCGCGATGGTCCCGAGCGAGCGGAGCGAGGCGTACGCCCGCATGCTGGGCTTCGGTCCGGGTGACGTCATCCGCGGCTCGCTGAGCGCTGACACGTCCGTGTTCGCGTCCCCGGCATGCAGGGCCGGCGGCAGTCGGGTCATCGGCCCTCGGCCCCGGCGGGGCGGCGGAACCACGCGTTGCCCAGCCCCGGGGTCTCGGAGGACGGTTCGTGCCGGGCGAGCTCCAGGCCGGCAGCGGCCAGGAACTCGACGAGCTCGTCGAGGCTGTGCCCTGCGACGGGGTGGTACTCCATCACGACGCGCTGCACCGTGCGCCACAGGGCGGGGTCGCTGTCGAGGATGAAGCCGTACTCCGCGCCCTCGGCGTCGCTCTTCACGAGGTCGACGCGACCGCCGGCCGCAGCATGCGCGTCGGCGAAGGACACGCACGGGACCTCCACGACGCCGCCGAGACCGTCCGGCGCTGTGAGTCCGTTGTGGGCACTCGCCAGGCCGTTGTCGACGAGCTCGATCGTCCCGACGTGGTCGGAGACGGCGCTGCGGTGCACGTGGAGGCGGCCCTCGAGGCCGTTGGCCGCGACGTTGCGCTCCAGCCAGTCCGCCGTCGACGGGGAGGCCTCGAAGGCATGGACGACGGCGTCCGGGAGGGCCGAGCAGACGGCCGTGGAGAAGCTGCCGATGTGCGCACCGATGTCGAGGGCGACGGCGTCGGGCGTCAACCCGTCCAGCAGCTCGTGCAGCCGGTAGACGTCGTCGGCGTGCACCTCGAACACGGGGAACCGCGCCCCAGGGACGTTGGGGACGTGCAGGGTGGTCCCGGTCCTCGTGCGCAACGTCATCTCGCCGCCGCGCAGGAGCCCTGCGAGGATCCGCGGCCCGTTCTCGAAGTGGGTGAACGACTGCCGGGCCCGGCGTGCCACGTACGACACCCCGCGATGAGCCATGTGCGTCCCTCTGTTCCGTTCGGTCCTGTGTGCACAACGGAGGGCGGCGGTCGTGGGTTACGGGCCGCGGCGCGGCCTACCGGAAGTCGAGCAGCATCGTCTCGGTGGGCGGTTGGGAACGGACGGGCCCGGGCTCCTTGGCGACCCGCGCCCGGACGCAGCGCGTGATCTGGCGCAGGCGGAGCGTGCCGGTGTGGCCCGCGTTCTCGCTGAACAGCTCGTGCACCGAGGCCATCGTGGCGTCGTCGACCGCACCCTCCGCGGTGGCGCGGGCGTACTGCTGGACGCCGGCCCGGTCGAGCGCGGCCCACGTGGTCAGGTCCTGCACCTCGTGCGTCTCGAACAGCCCACTGCGCTCGAGCGCGTCCCCGGACAGAGCAGGACGCGCACGGTGACCGACGATGTCGCGCAACCGACGCAGCCACGGGATGGACTCGTCGTCGACCCGGTCGATGGCCGAGACGAGACCGCCGGGCCGCAGCACGCGCGCGACCTCGTCCAGGCCGGCGCGAGGACCGTCGAGCCGGGGGACGACGACCGCGTCGAAGCTCCGCTCCGCGAACGGCAGGCTCGTCGGCTCGGCACGGACGTAGGCGAGGTCGCGGTGGTGGCGCGCGGTGACGTCGCCCCCGGCGATCACGACCTCGTGACCCTGGTCGCTCAACAGGTAGGCGAGGGACCCGTCGCCGACGTGCAGGACGCAGGCCAGCCGCTCCCCGACGAGCCACTTGGCCGCTCGGGAGACCGCGAGCGCGGGCTCGTCCGGCGTCACGTGCGCGGCCTGGTCGAAGAAGCTGGTCATCTCGGGCAGGCTATCGCGCCGCGTGCGGGTCGTCGGTAGTCTTCCGGCGTGTCAGAGACTCCCGATCCGCTCGCGGCCCTGGCGGCCCTCGAGGGCCTTCCGTCGGCCTACGCCGCCGCTCGCGACGGGATCGACGTCCTGCTGCGCGACCGGGGCCTGCGACGGACGACGCCCGAGGACACGGCACGCTCGTTGCTGCTCGGTGCAGCGGCGACGGCCACCCTCGAGGGTGACGAGGTCGGTCCGGAGGACCTGGCAGGGGGAGGCGGTGGCGCCACCGCGCGTGGCGCGCTGCGCCTGTCCACCGAGCTCCTCGGGCTCGTGCCCGTCTGGAGCCGTTCCCCGATCCAGGCCATCGCGCGGATCCACGTACTGGCGGCCGGCGGGTCCGCAGGGGCCGACGAGCTCGGCCGCCCGGTCTCGGCCGAGGCGACCGCGCGACTGTCCCAGGGTGCCGCGCGACTCGCCCTGCCGACCGAGGCGCCGGCGCTCGTCGTGGCTGCTCTCGCCCACGCCGAGATCGCTAATGCCGACGCGTTCAGCTCGCACAACGCGGTGGTCGCCCGAGCCGTGGAGCGGCTCCTGCTCGTCGCACGCGGCGTCGACCCCGCATCGGTCACCGTTCCCGAGGCCGGCCACGCGGCCGAGCCGGACGGCTACCGGTCGGCACTGGCGGCGTACGCCCGTGGCGACACCGCGGGTGTGCACCAGTGGCTCTCCTACGCCGCCCAGGCCTTCGCCCGCGGTGCCGAGGCGTCCCCGCTGGTCGCGTCCTGACCCGCCCCGGGCCGGCTCAGGAAGCGACCAGACCGGTCGCGCGCTCGGGCTGCGGGGCCGCGCGCTCGGGCCGGGCCGTGGCCGCCGGCGCGAGCGAGGCGGCGAGGACGCTCTCGAACCGCTGCGTGATCGTCGGCAGGTGGAACTTCTCCTCGGCCACGGCGCGCGCCCGCGAACCGATGGTCGCGACGGCACCGGTGTCGGCGGCCAGCTTCTCCAACCACTCGGCGCAGGCCCATGCCCCATCGACGGTGGGGACCTCGACGTGGCCGCCCGTGGTGAGGATGTCCATCGCGGCCGGGTTGTCGTCGGGCATGAGTCCGAGGATCGGACGACCCGCGGCCATGTAGGAGAGCACCTTGCTGGGGATCGAGAACATCGTCGCGTCGGGTTCGAGCAGACCGACGAGGACGTCAGCCGATCCCAGGACGTACGGCAGGTCCTCGGCCGGCTGGAAGGGAAGGACACGCAGCCCGAGGTCGGGCTCCTCCTGCGCGAGGGCGGCCAGGGAGTCCGCGGCCTCGCCCTCGGAGATCACGGTCATCGCGGCCTCGAGCCCCTGTGCGTGGGCGGCACGCAGCACCTCGACGAGCAGCATCGGGTTGTGCTTGCGTCCGAGCGTCCCGGCGTACAGCATCCGCAGTCCCTCGGCCTCGCCGAACAGCTCCGTGGAGCGGTGGTGGGCGCGAGAGGTCGGCCGCACCTTGTCCAGGGGCGCCCAGTTGGAGATCACGGACACGCGCTGCGGGTCGACGCCCCAGCGATCGTAGGTCTCGCAGAAGCCGTCCCCGATGGCCACGACGTGCGCCGCGGTGCGGGCGCAGAACCGTTCCATGCGGTCGAAGACGCGAGCGGCCAGCGCGCCGAGGGGCCGCGGCAGGCGGGAGCGGGCTTCGTCCGCGAGACCGACGCTGTCGATGTCCTGGTGCCAGAAGACCCACGGGTGGCGCTGCAGCTGGGCCCACACGGCCCAGCGGAAGTGCGAGACGAGCGGCACGTTCGAGGCGATGGTGACCTGCGCGTCGCCGCGTCGGGTGCGCCGGATCCACTCCGCCCCGTAGGCCGCCTCGTAGCGCAGCCGGGTCAGCGGGGAGTACTTGAGGAACGGGAGCCGCAGGCGGATGCCGGCGAAGCGCAGCCTCGTGGGGTCGTCGGGCAGCAGGTCGAGGTGACCCTTGCCGCTGACGTACTGCTCGGCGTGCAGGTGCTCGACCTCGTGCCCCTGCCGGGCGAGGCTGCGCGACAGCTCGGCCTGGAACGGGTGCCCGGAGAAGTCGTGGACGGTGATGCGCATCGATCAGGCCTGCAGCTGGTCGTAGATCCAGGAGTAGGTCCGCTCGAGGCCGTCGCGCAGGGAGATGGAGGGCTCCCAACCGTAGATCTCGCGGAGCATCGTGTTGTCGCTGTTGCGGCCGCGGACTCCCTGCGGCGCGTCGAGCATGTAGTCGCGCTCGAGGGTGATGCCGGCGATGTCCTCCAGCAGGCTGACCATTCGGTTGATGGTGACCAGCTCGGCGGAGCCGAGGTTGACCGGCTCGACGTTGTCGCCGGCCAGGATCTCCTTGGTCCCGCGGACGCAGTCGTCGATGTACATGAAGCTGCGGCTCTGCTCGCCGTCGCCCCAGATCTCGATGCGGTGGTCGCCGGAGATCCTGGCCTGGGCGACCTTGCGCGCCAGGGCTGCCGGGGCCTTCTCGCGACCTCCGTCGTACGTCCCCTCGGGGCCGTAGACGTTGTGGTAGCGGGCGACGCGGGTCTCCAGGCCGAAGTCCTCACGGAAGTGACGCGCCATGCGCTCGCTGAAGAGCTTCTCCCAGCCGTAGCCGTCCTCGGGATCGGCGGGGTAGGCGTCGGCCTCCTTCAGGGCCGTGACATCCGGGTCGGTCTGCTTGTCGCCGGCGTAGACGCACGCCGAGCTGCTGTAGAAGAAGCGGCGGGTGCCGGCGTCGCGGGCCGCCACGAGCAGGTCAGGACCGAGAGCATGCACTCGGCCTTGTTGTTCTCGATGAACCCCATCCCGCCCATGTCGGCGGCGAGGTTGTAGATCTCCTCGGTCCCGATGGACATCTTGTGCGCGTCCTGGGGGTCCGAGCAGTCGGCGACGACGTTCTCGGCGGCGTCGTGCAGCTGGTACCACTGCGACTCGGGCTTCTTGTCGACGGCGCGGACGTCGTGCCCTGCCGAGAGGAGGTCCGCCACGAGGTGTCCGCCGATGAATCCGCCGGCACCGGCCAGGAGAATGGTCATGGGCTCTGTCCTCCGAGAGGTTCGGGAAGGCGCTCGATCGGGCTCGACGTCGCGCTGTGCACCTACAACGAGACGATCGACACAAAGTTCCGCCCCGAGTTGCGCTCCACGCGGTTCGTGGCTCTGCCCGAGCTGGGGCACGGACTCGCATAGACTCGCCCCGACCGTCCGACCGGGGCCGGTCGCGGTGAAAGGGAGAGACAGTGGACCTGCGCGAATTCCTGGGCGTGCTCGCGGCCCGGTGGAAGTTCGCCGTCACCACGGTGGTGCTCGGGTCGGTGGCCACGGGGCTCTACCTCTTCCTCGCCGCACCCCAGTACGGCTCGGACGTCAAGCTGTTCGTCTCCACGCCCACCGGGGGCCAGGCCGACTTCGCCGCCGCCTTCATCGTGACGCAGCGGGTGGAGTCCTACGCCGACCTCGCGACCGACCCCGCCACGATGCAGCGCGTCATCGACAGGCTGGGCCTGGACACCACCTTCGAGGACCTGCAGGGTCAGGTGAGCTCGTCGGTCATCCCGGGGACGCAGACCGTCGAGATCTCCGTGCGGGCGTCCACGCCGGAGTCCGCGCAGCGCATCGCCGACGCCGCGGGCCAGGAGGTCATCGACCTCGTCGCCCAGCTCGAGGAGCCCCCGAGCGGCGACGACCCCACGCTGGTGGCCCGGGTCGCGAGCCCGGCGAGCATCAGCGACACCCCGGTCGCTCCCGACGTCCCGCTGGTACTGGCCATCGGGATCTTGATGAGCATCTTCCTCGCGGTGCTCGGGGCGGTGCTGCGCCACCTGCTCGACCGCACGCTGAAGAGCCGCGAGGACGTGGAGAAGGCGACGGGCTCCGTCGTGCTCGCGACCCTGCCGTTCGACCCCGACGTCAAGAAGGAGCCGGCGCTCTCGAGCGTCGGGGGCCCGCTGGCGGAGGCGCTGCGTGTCCTCCGGACGAACCTGCAGTTCGCCGACCTGGACGCCGACCGCCAGACGATCCTCGTCTCCAGTGCGGTCCCGGACGAGGGGAAGACGCTCGTCGCGACCAACCTCGCGACGTCGCTGGCCCAGTCCGGTCGGTCGGTCCTCATGATCGACGCCGACATGCGCAACCCGAACGTCGCCGACGTGCTCGGGCTGGAGAACGGCGTGGGTCTGGTGACGGTCCTCGTGGGACGGGCCACGCTCGACGAGGCGATCCAGGAGCACCCGAGTGGCGTCGCCTTCCTCGGCACGGGACCCCAGCCCCCGAACCCCGCCGAGGTGCTCGAGACCCGGGCGATGAAGGAGCTGCTCGCGACGGTGCGCTCGATGTACGACACCGTCATCCTCGACGCCCCGCCGATGCTGCCCGTCGCGGACGCGTCGATCCTCGTCACCGAGGTCGACGGAGCCCTCCTGCTGGCACGGCACGGCGCCACGACCCGTGAGCAGCTGCGTCTGGCCGTCGCCCGCATCGAGACCGTCGGCGGGCGCCTCTTCGGGACCGTCCTGAACCGCGTCCCGCGTCGCACCGTCGGTGGGTACGGCGACGACTACGGCTACGGGTACGGGTACGGCACGACGCCCGACATCATCGATCCCGCCGCGGAGTCCCGACCGGCACGGGCGGGCCGCGGTCAGCGACGAGCGGAACGCTAGCCGTGAGCAGCGGCGCCAGGACCGACGCCCGGCGGCGCGCCGTCCTGCTCAGGGTCGTCTCCGCGCTCCCGGCGGTCCTCGTCGCGCTGGTCCTCTACGCCTGGCTCCCGTTGGCGGCGGCCTCCGTCGCACTGGGCCTGGCCGGCGCGGCGGCGGTGGGTGGTCTCGCCCTCGTGCTCGTCCTGGGGTTCGAGCGCTCGGCCGTCGTCCTGCTCGCCGCCGCGTTCGCGACGGCCCCGCTCAACGCCGTCCGGCCCGTGCCCGGCCTGGGCTTCGTGACCCTGGCCGACCTGCTCCTGCTCCTCGCCATCGGGCTGCTCCTGCCCGTCCTCGTGACGCGACGCCTGAGCGGTCAGGCGCTCCTGGTCGGCGGTGCCCTCGGCGTGGTCGTGGTGAGCCTGGTGACCTCGGTCCTCGCCCCCGACCCCTTGACGAGCCTCAACACCGTGATGCGGCTGGTCGTCGGGGCCCTCGCCCTCCCGTTCGTCTTCGCCGTCTGGCGCGCCGGACGCACGGTGCTCGCGCTGCTGGCCGGTTCCTACGTGCTGGGCAACGTCTTCAACGTCATCTGGTCCGTGACCCTCGGCGACGTGTCCGACGAGGGCCGACGCATCGGCCTGTCGATGCACGTCAACATCCTCGGGTTCTGCGCCATGCTGGCCGTCGCCCTGGTCCCGTACCTGCTGACGGTCGTCCCGGTCCGGTGGCGCTGGACGGTGGTCCTCGCCGGTGGCGTGTGTGCCTACGGGGTCTGGACGAGTGGCAGCCGCGCGGCGCTCGTCGTGACGGTCGCCGTCGCCGTGCTGTACCCCGTCGTGGCGCGGTCCGTCCCCGTCGCGATCGCCCTGTTCGGCGGCGGCGTCGCCGCGCTGTGGTTCCTCGGCTCGGCGCTGGACCAGGGCCGGGCGGCGTCCGGGACCATCGGACGGATCTTCGGTGCCGGGACGGCGTCCGCCTCGGACCTCGCCCGCGAGATCGAGGCGCAACGGGCGATCGACGAGTTCCTGCGCCACCCCGTCATCGGCAACGGCTTCTCGGCCGACCTGCTGGAGGCCCACAACATCTACCTGCAGATCGCCGCGGCCGGTGGTCTGCTGCTGGTGGCCTGCTACCTCGTGCTGCTGGCGGCCGTCGTGGTCCAGCCGCTGAGGCTCGACCCGCGTCACCACCTGCTGGTCCTGCCGGCCGCGGCCTACCTGTTGATCGGTCCGCTCACGCCCTTGCTCTGGGACCGGTACATCTGGTGCGTGCTGGCCCTGCCCTTCCTGCTCGCCAGGCCCCGTCAGGCCGACGCCGCGACGGACGAGGACTCATCCACCGAGGAGCTGGTGACGTCATGACCATCCTGCACCGTGCGCGGTTCGCCACCCGCCGCGTCGTCCAGACCGTGCGCTGCTTCGACAACCCGTGGGAGGTCCTGCGGACGGTCGCGGGTCGCGCGGAGGAGGTCGAGTACGTCATCGGAGACGTGACGATCGTCGGTCCGAACGTGCCGGGGCGCCCGCGTGCCGGTCTACGAGGTCTTCGCCGAGGACGAGTACGCCGTCGACTGGTTCACCACCGGGCTGCGTGACAGCCCGGTCCTCGTGGACGTCGGGGCCCACATCGGTTGCTTCGCCCTGGCCTTCGCCTCGGCGCGACCGACCGCGCAGGTGCACTGCTACGAGCCGACGCCCTCCACGGGGTCCTACCTGCGTCGCAACGTCGACCGCAACGGGCTGGCCGACCGGGTGACCGTCCACCACGAGGCGGTCTCGGCGGCCTCGGGGACCCTCGTCATGGCCGACAACGGGACCGGGAGCGGTCACAACGGCGTCCTCCACCTCGGTGAGCCGGGGGCAGCCGAGATCGAGGTGCCGAGCGTCGGCTTCGACGACGTCGTGAGGCGCGCCGGGGGAGAGGTCGACGTGCTGAAGATGGACGCCGAGGGAGCGGAGTACGACGTGGTCCTGCGCGCCTCAGGCGCGGTCTGGCAGCAGGTCCGTCGCGTGGTCATGGAGTACCACGCCCTCGCCGGCCACGACTTCGACGAGATCCGCGACGTCCTCGCCGACGCCGGCCTCGAGCTGGTCCGGCGCGACCGCTACACCGAGGGCCTCGGGCTGGCCTGGTTCTCGAGGGACCCGCTGCCACCGTCGCGCTGACCGGTCGACCGGGTGGGCCGGTCGCCCGCGCATGAGTGCCGGCGCGTCGGGCACGCCGTGACGTGGCGACCGGCCCGGGTCGCCGACGACACGAAGGAGCCGCCGTGGCACTCACCGCCCTCGCCCTCAACTGCACCCTCAAGCCATCCGCCGACCCGTCCAGCAGTGAGCTGATGGCGCGTCAGTACCTCGACGCGCTCGCCGAGCACGACGTGGCGGGATCGCTCGTGCGCGTCGTCGACCACGACGTCCGTCCCGGGGTGGAGACCGACATGGGCGACGGTGACGAGTGGCCTGCGATCCGCGAGAAGGTGCTCGCCGCCGACATCGTCGTCGTCGTGACGCCGACCTGGGTCGGTCAGATGTCCAGCGTCGCGAACCGCGTGCTGGAGCGGCTCAACGCCGAGTCCGCCGAGACCCGCGACGATGGCAACCCGATCCTGTACGGCAAGGTCGCGCTCGTCGGCGTGGTGGGCAACGAGGACGGCGCGCACAAGATCACCGCCGACCTGTTCCAGGCGCTGGACGACACCGGCCCGACGATCCCGGCCCAGGGCGGGACCTACTGGAACGGCGAGGCCATGCACACGACGGACTACAACGACCTCGACGAGGCGCCCGAGGCGACGATCGAGACGCTGCGCACGGCCTCGGCGAACGCCGTCCACCTGGCGCGGGTGCTGAGCCGCGAGCCGTACCCGGCCTGAGGCGGGCCCGGGCCCATGACCCAGACGACGGCGCCGCTCCGGGGGAACGGCGCCGTCTGGGGGTCCAGCAGTCGAGCTACCAAGCGTGCATTCGTCGAATCGTCGCCGCGGGGCCGCTGATCCCTGAGCGGTGCGGTTGTCCCGGGACGACTGCCCTTTGGGACGGGAGATCGCCGCGTGGGTACTGACCTGCTGGTCCGTCTGTGGTGTTGTGCTCTCTGTTGTACGCCGCGCGGGCGCGAGGTGAAAGACCTACGGAACCGTAATGTTGTGTGACTCAGTTCACAAGCTTGGTGACGGCGTCACCGTCGCGCGGCGAGCCGTCGGCGCATGACGACGCCCACGACCGCACCGCCGACGAGCGCACCGACCCCGGCGGCCAGCAGACCGGTCCGAGCGCCCATGCCGAGACGTCGCCGCAGCCCGACGGGACGATCGAAGTTCAGGATCGGCCAGCCGCGCTCGGTGGCGACCTGGCGCAGGGTGCGGTCCGGGTTGACCGCGAACGGGTGCCCGACGGCCTCCAGCATCGGGACGTCGGTCTCGGAGTCGGAGTAGGCGTAGCTGGCGGTGAGGTCGAGTCCGCGCTCGTCGGCCATCTGCCTCATGGCAGTCGCCTTGTGAGGGCCGTAGGCATAGAACTCGACCTCACCGGTGTAGCGGCCGTCGCGCTCGACGAGGGTGGTGGCGATGACGTCGTCGACGCCCAGCATCTCCCCGATCGGCTCGACGACCTCCGACCCGGAGGCCGATACGATGATGACGTCGTGCCCGGCGGCACGGTGCTCCTCGATCAGGTCGACCGCCTCGGCGTAGACGATCGGGTCGACGATCTCGTGCAGCGTGTCGCGCACGGCTCCGCGGACGGCCTCGACGTCCCACCCCTCGATCAGCTCGGTGAGGTGCAGGCGCATCTGCTCGAGCCGGTCGTGGTCGGCTCCTCGGACGCCGAAGACGAGGTTCGCGTACGCGCTGCGGACGACGGCGCGACGGTTCAGCAGCCCGCCGGCGTAGAACGCCTTGCTGAACGCCAGGGTGCTCGAGCGGGCGATGATCGTCTTGTCCAGGTCGAAGAACGCCGCGGTGCGGGCGCCGGGGACGGTCATGACTCGAGCATAGGGTGCGCGGCTGCCGCGGCTCGGTCCACAGGCGGCGCGCCCCGGTCGGTTCGTCCACAGGTTCGGTGCCGGCCCCTTCACGTGCCGGCTTCCCGAGCGAAGGCTGGGCCCATGGATCCGGGACAGCCGAATGCCGCCGCCCTCGTCGTCAGCTCCTCGCCGCCGGTCCGTGAGGACGCCGAGCGCTGGTGCGCCGCCCTCGGGGCGGAGGCGGTGCTCGCCGACGACGTCGTGCAGGCACGCCGCTCGTGGCGCGAGGCGCGCCTCGTGATCGTCGGGGCGGACGTGGCACGGAGCGTCGCCGGAGCAGGTCTCTCGCGGCGCGACCACGTGGTCGTGGTGCACGAGGGGCACGACGAGCAGGAGGCGTGGCCGGCGGCCGTCGCCCTCGGTGCCGTCGCCGTCGTCTCGGTCCGCGAGGAGCGCGCCGCGCTGGCGGCGCTGACCGCGGCGCTCGACGGCCGGGGCGAGGGTGCCGTCGTGAGCGTCCTGGGTGCCGTCGGCGGTAGCGGGACGTCGACGTTCGCGGGGTGCCTCGCCGGTCGCGCCGTGCACCGGGGCCACCGGTCCCTCCTGGCCGACCTCGACCCTCTCGGCGGTGGGCTCGACCTCCTGCTCGGCGCCGAGCACGCCGAGGGCGTCCGGTGGCAGGGTCTCGGGGGTGCCGACGGGACCCTGTCGGCGGGCTCGCTCAGCAAGGTCCTGCCCACGGCGGAGGGCATGGCGGTGCTCACGTGGGACCGTGACCACCCGGTCGCGCGACCGTCCCAGGTCGGCGGGATCGTGTCGGCGGCGGTCCGCGGCTTCGACCTCGTCGTGGCGGACCTGCCCCGCCGTCCCGACGAGCACGTCGAGGACGTGCTCGGACGGTCGGTCCTCACGGTCCTGCTGGTGCCCGAGGAGACACGCGCCCTCGCGGCCGCGCGAGCGACCCTCGCGTGGCTGGAGACGACCGCCGGGTCGGTCGCCGTCCTCGGCGTCGCGCGACCTGGCGGGATCGAGTCCGGTCTCCTCGCCCGGGCCCTGGAGCGACCCGTGGTCGGGCGGCTGCGACGCGACCGCAGCATGCGTACGGCCGTGGAGGTCGGACGTGGGCCCCTGCGTGCACGGCGCACGGCGCGCACGGCCGACGCCGTGCTGGACCTCCTCGGCCTCGAGGCGGTCGCGGCGTGAGCGGCGCCGTCGCCCCCGACGCCGAGCTCGTCGACCGCGTCCGTGCCCGGCTCGCCGCCGACGTCCTCGCCCCGACCGCGCAGACCGTGGCCGCCGCGCTGCAGGCCGAGGCCGGGCTCCACGGCAGCGCCACCGTGCTCGCCGTCGTGGACCTCCTGCGCGGCGAGGCGCGCGGTTCGGGCGCTCTCGAGCCGCTGCTCGCCCTCGAGGGCGTCACCGACGTCCTCGTCAACGGACCTGAGGGCGTGTACGTCGACCGTGGTTCCGGGCTGGTGCGCTCGGACGTGCGCCTCGGTGACGAGGCCGCCGTCCGTCGGCTGGCACAGCGGCTCGCCGCGAGGGCCGGCCGGCGCCTGGACGACGCGAGCCCGTGGGTCGACGCCCGGTTGCCCGACGGCACGCGGCTGCACGCGGTGCTCTCCCCCGTCGCACGACCAGGCACTCTCATCTCCCTGCGGGTCCCAGCACGACGCACCTTCGACCTCGCGGCGCTGCGGGAGGCCGGCACGCTGACCGAGGCCGACGTCCCGCTGCTGCACGGTCTCCTGCGCGCGCGGGCCGCGTTCGTCGTCTCCGGCGGCACCGGCTCGGGGAAGACGACGCTGCTCTCGTCGCTGCTGTCCTCCTTGGGAGCCGAGGAGCGGATCGTCGTCGTGGAGGACGCCACCGAGCTGCGCCCCGACCATCCCCACGTGGTCGGCCTGGAGGCCCGTCCGGCCAACATCGAGGGTTCCGGGCTGGTCACCGTTCGCGACCTCGTCCGTCAGGCCCTGCGGATGCGGCCGGACCGCGTCGTCGTGGGGGAGGTGCGGGGACCGGAGGTCGTCGACCTCATGGCTGCGCTCAACACCGGCCACGAGGGCGGGTGCGGCACGCTCCACGCGAACTCCCCGGCCGACGTCCCCGCCCGGTTCGAGGCACTTGGCGTCGCCGCCGGACTCACGCGCGACGCCGTCCACAGCCAGCTGGCCGCCGGTCTCGACGTCGTCCTGCACGTCGGGCGGGACCGTGACGGGCGCCGGGTGCTCGCCGAGGTCGGCGTCGTCGACGCCGACGACGCGGGATTGGTCCGCGTGCACGCAGCCGTGACCCGGCGCGGTGAGCGGTCCGAGCGGGACCGTGGGTGGCCGGCCCTGGAGCGAGTTCTCGCCAGGGCGGTGTGAGTCGTGGGCCCCTGGAGCGTCCTCGCAGCCCTGCTGGCCGCCGCGGCCGTCCTCGTCGCCCGCCCGCCTGCGTCGTGGTCGGTGGCGCACCGCCTGGGCCTTCGGCAGGAGCAGATGCCCACCACCGTGCCGCGTCGCCTTCGCCTCGTCGTCCTGGTCACGGCGGGAGCGTCCGCGGTGTGGTTCTCCGGTGCCCTCGCGCCGGCGATCGCCGTGGCGACGGGCGTCGCCGTCGCGGTCTTCGGTCTCGGTCGGTGGCGAGCGGCTCGTGCGCGGGCGCACGTGCAGCGGACCCGGCGCGAGATCGGCACGGCCCTCGACCTGCTGGGCGCGGACCTGCGCGCCGGCGTCCTCACCTCTCGCGCCGTGGTCGCCATGGCGGCCGGCGCCCCGACGTTGCACGGCCTCGCCCTCGCCCCCGGTGGCGACGACCGGGAGGTGCCGACGGCACTGCGCCGCGCGGCCCGCCGACCCGGTGCGGAGGCCTGGGCAGCGCTGGCTGCGGGGTGGGAGGTCGCCGACCGTGCCGGGGCACCCCTCGCGGACGTCGTCGAGCGTCTCGCCGAGACCGTGCGCGACGACGTCGACCTCATGCGTGAGGTCGGTGCCGAGGCGGCTCCGGCGCGGGCCACCGGTCAGGTGATGGCGGTCCTGCCGCTGCTCGGGCTCGGGCTCGGGGCCGGCATGGGCGCCGACCCGTTCCACCTCCTCACGCGGACGGTGCCGGGTGCGCTGTGCCTCGCGGCCGGGGCCTTGCTGGCGTGCCTCGGGACGTGGTGGGTCGACCGCATCGCGTCGTCGGCGGAGGCACAGGTGTGAGCGGCCTGCTCGCCGGTCTGGCCACGTGGCTGCTGCTGCCCGGGTGGTCACGCGCACGGGCCGCCTCGTCGGTCGCGAGCCGGTCGCGGTCGGTGGACACGGTCACGACCATCACGATCCTCACGCCGCTGGCCTGCCTGGTCCTGCTGGGGTGGCCCGTCGGTGTCCTGGTCGCACTGGCCGCCACGCCCCTCGCGCGGAGGACCGTCACGAGTCTGCGGGACGCCGGTCGCAGGCGACGGGACGCCGAGCTCGTGCGACAGCTGCCGGGAGCGCTCGACCTCGTCGTCGCGGCGCTGGAGGCCGGGCGCCCACCCGGGTCGGCCCTCGGTCTCGTCGCCGGGGCCGTGGACGACCCGCTCTCCTCGGAGCTGGCGACGATCGCAGCGCGGTTGTCCGCCGGGGGTGATCCCCGCGCCGTGTGGACCCACCTGGCCGAGCACCCGGTGCTGGGGCCGGTGGGTCGTGCCTTCGCGCGGGCCGACGACTCCGGGATGGCGGTCGGCCGCGTGGTCCGTGCCGTCGCCGAGGAGATGCGTCGGACCCGTCGTGCCGCGGCGCGCGAACGGAGCCGCCGCGTGGGTGTGCGCACCGCCGGCCCGCTCGGGCTGTGCTTCCTGCCGGCGTTCTTCCTCGTCGGGGTGGTGCCGGCGATCGCCGGGGTGGTCCTCGGCCTCGACCTCTTCTGACGTGGACCCCGCGTCGTCCGTCCGTCCACAGGTGGTCGCGTCCCGGTCGTCGATCCACAGGACCACCACCGACGTGACGGTTGCAGGCCGCCGGTCGCGATCTTCCGTCGTCCGTTCACCTTCCGTCCCGAGAGGACATCCCATGAAGAAGCCGTTCCAGACCCGCTCCCAGGAGCGTCAGCCCCGCGTCCGCGCCGAGCAGGGCATGAGCACCGCGGAGTACGCCGTCGGCACCGTCGGCGCGTGCACCGTCGGTGGCGTGCTCGTCAAGATCGGTCAGTCCGAGTGGTTCGGGGACATGGTGAGGGAGATCATCACCAAGATCCCGAGCCTGCTGCCGTTCTGACCCCGTGGGGGCCGGCGCCTCGCCGCGCCGGCCCCGCACGTCGACCGTCCGGTCGGCGGAGAGGAGCTCGAGATGACACGTCAGCCGATGAGACGCGACGAGACCGCGATGAGCACGGCCGAGTACGCCGTCGGCACGGTCGGTGCCTGCACGATCGCCGGCGTGCTGGTGCACCTCGGTGGCCAGGACTGGTTCGTCGACCTGATCCAGTCGATCCTCCGGGGGGCCCTGTCGCCGCGCGGGTTGCTCGACCTCGTGCCCGTCGACGTGCCTCGGGTGAGGCTGCGATGAGGCGCGAACGCGGCATGGTCACCGCCGAGACCGCCACGATCGCACCCTTCGTGATGGTGGTCGTGCTCCTCCTGCTGTGGGTGGTCTCGCTCGGCATCACCCAGGTGCGCCTCGTCGACGCCTCCCGGGAGGCGGCACGGGTGCTGGCTCGGGGCGAGTCCGTCGAGTCCGTCGAGGACCTGGCGCGACGACTGGCACCACCCGGGGCCACCGTCGAGCTCACCGAGGACGACGGGACGTTGGTCGTCACCGTCACGGCGTCCGCCGGACTGCCGGTGCCGGCCCTGGGTCATGTCGCAGCCGTCGACCTCGAGGCGACCGCCGTGGCCGCACGGGAGGAGCCGTGAGGTGGGACCGCGGTTCGGCCAGCGTGCACGCCCTCTGGGTCGTCGTCGGGCTGACCCTCGTCGCGCTGCTGGTCGTGCAGGTGGTCGCCCTCGTCCAGCTGCGACACCGAGCGGCGGCCGCTGCGGACCTCTCCGCGCTGGCCGCCACCGGTGCCAGCGTCCAGGGACGGGACGGGTGCGCGACCGCCGAGCAGGTCGCGCGGGCCAACGGCGCCGATCTCGAGGACTGTCGCATGGACCTCGACGTCGCCACCGTCACCACCCGACTCCGCGCGGAGCCGTGGTGGGGCGGGGAGTGGATCACCGTGCAGCGGGCCCGGGCCGCACCCGTCGACTACGTCGATCCGTGACCCGATCCTCAGCGCGCGACGCGGCCCTACCGGTCCTAGCCTGAGGGGATGACCACACCCCTCAACGGACGCTATGAGCTGGGGGAGCGACTCGGCGCCGGTGGGATGGGAGCGGTGCACCGGGCCCGTGACCTCCGCCTGGACCGCGACGTCGCCGTCAAGGTGCTGCGTGGCGAGCGGGTCGGGGACGACGCGGCCCGTGCGCGGTTCATGGCCGAGGCCCGCACCGCCGGGAGCATCCACCACCCCGGGATCGCCACGGTCCACGACGTCGGCGAGGACACCGCGAGCGACGACCTGGACCCCTTCATCGTCATGCAGCTCGTCGAGGGCGCGTCGGTCGCCCAGGTGCTGCGCGACCAGGGGACGCTGCCCGTCGACGCAGTCGAGCGCCTCCTGGTGGGCGTCGCCGACGCGCTCGCCACCGCCCACGCCGCCGGGGTCGTCCATCGGGACGTGAAGCCGGCCAACATCGTGCTGACGGCCGACTCCCGGCCCGTCCTCGTGGACTTCGGCATCGCCATGAGCGCCGACCACGAGCCCCTCACCGAGACCGGCGCCGTGCTCGGGACCGTCGACTACATCAGCCCCGAGCAGGCGCTCGGACGCACGGCCACCGCGGCCTCGGACGTCTACTCGCTCGGTCTCGTGGCCTACCAGTGCCTCGCGGGCACCTCGCCGTTCCGTCGCGAGACATCGGTCGCCACCGCCCTCGCGCACGTCGGGGACCCGTTGCCACCGTTGCCGACCCCGGTGCCGGCGCGGCTCGCGGCACTGCTCGCCGCGATGACCGACAAGGAACCCGGTGCACGACCGACCGCCGAGCAGGTCCGCGACGCCGTCGCGGAGCGGACGCACGGCGCGACCGCGGTCCTGCCTGCCGCCGTCCAGGTCCCCGCCCCTGCCGCGCCCGGCCCGGAGGAACCGCCGCCCACCGAGGCGACGCCGATCGGTGCCCGGCCCGCAGCCGTCGCCGCGGCGCGCACGAGCCGCTCCCGGGCGGTGGCGGCGTCCCCTCGTATCCGTGTCTTCGGCGGCGTCGCCGTCTTCGCCGTCCTGGTGGTCCTCGCGGGGATGATGCGAGGCGCCGGTGCCGACGCGACCGTGCCCGACGTCGTCGGCCAGGACGTCGCGCAGGCCACCGAGGACCTCGAGGCCGTCGGCGCCACGGTGCGGATCCGGGTCGTCGACGACCCGCAGGCCTCCGCGGACGACGTGGTGTCGCAGAGCCCGGAGGCGGACGCGCCGCTGCCCGACGACACCGTCGTGACGCTGGAGGTCGCCTCCGGCGAGGTGATGGTGCCGGTCGGTCTGGTCGGCACCCCCGCCGACGAGGCGACCGGCGTGCTGGAGGACCACGGGTTCGAGGTCGCGACCGTCACCGTGACCTCCGACGAGGCCGCCGGCACGGTCGTCGAGGTCGACTCGACCGGTCGACGCCCCGTCGGCTCGACCGTGACGCTGTCGGTGGCCACAGCACCCGCCCCCTCGCCCACGGTCGATGCCTCCACGACCGGGTCGGCCCCGGTCACCGCACAGCCGAAGGATGCCACGCCGAAGAAGGACGCCAAGCCGAAGAAGGACGCCAAGCCGAAGAAGGACGCCAAGCCCAAGGACGCCAAGCCCAAGGGTGCCGGGTCCAGGGGTGGCAAGCCGGAAGGTGGGGGCAGGAACGGCCGGGGCTGACGGACCCGGTCCGTCGTCTGCCTACCGCGGCTGCGCCTCGTGACGCTCGGCCGCCGGCGCGTCCTCGAGGACCGTGCGCAGCAGCTGCACGGCTCCGGCCTTGTCGAGCGGCTCGTTGCCGTTGCCGCACTTGGGGGAGTAGACGCACGACGGACACCCGTCGCGGCACTCGCACGCCTCGATCGCCTCCAGCGTGACCTGCAGCCAGCGGGCGGCGACCTCGTACCCGCGCTCGGCGAAGCCGGCCCCTCCGGGGTGTCCGTCGTGGACGAACACGGTGAGCGTCCCGGTGTCCGGGTGCAGTGCCGTGGACACGCCTCCGATGTCCCAGCGGTCGCAGGTGGCCAGCAGGGGCAGCAGCCCGATGGCAGCGTGCTCGGCGGCGTGGGCGGCACCGCCTCGGTCGCCGTCGCCGAGCGCCTCTTCGACGGCCGCACCGGTCAGCGTCCACCACACGGCCTGGGTGCGAAGGGTCCGCTCCGGCAGCTCGAGCGGTTCCTCGTCGAGCAGCCGCCCCTCGCGGGTGCGCCGGCTGAAGGAGACGACCTGGCTGGTCACGTCGACGGTTCCCGTCGTGATCGTCGCGGCTCCCCAGCGCACGCTCCGGTCGGTCTCGACGATCGCGATCTCGGTGGTGGAGCGGGCCGACGTCGTGTACTCGGGGTCTTCGGCGCGGACGGTCGCCACGCCGTCCTCGAGGTCGTACTCCTGCACCACGTGCACGGTGCCCTGGTGGACGTACACGGCGCCCTCGTGGACCGCCGCGTCGGCCGAGCCGGCGTCGACGGTGCCCACGAGTCGACCCGTCGCGGCGTCGACGATCTGCACCGGTGAGCCGCCGGCGGAGCGCAGGTCGGCGAGGTCGCTGGCGCGGTCCCTGCGCGTCCAGTGCCAGCCGGCGACCCGCCGGCGCAGCCACCCGGCGGCCTCGAGGGCAGCGACCCCCTCGGCGGCCCGCGGTCCGAACCGACCCAGCTCGGCCTCGGTGAGCGGCAGCTCCTGGGCCGCTGCCGCGAGGTGCGGCCCGAGGACGTAGGGGTTGTCGGGGTCGAACACGCTCGCCTCGAGCGGAGCGCCGAGGAGGGCGCGCGGATGGTGGACCAGGTACGTGTCCAACGGCTCGTCGCGCGCGACGAGGACGCCGAGCGCCGGGCGCCCGGTCCGGCCCGCGCGCCCCAGCTGCTGCTGCAGCGCGGCGCGGGTGCCCGGGAAGCCGACGGTCACGACGGCGTCGAGCCCGGCCACGTCGATCCCGAGCTCGAGGGCATTGGTGGTGGCCAGCCCCAGCAGGTCCCCCGAGCGCAGGCGTTGCTCCAGCTCGCGTCGCTCCTCCGGGAGGTAGCCGCCGCGGTACGTGGCCACCCGTCCGGACAGCTCGGGGTGCACCTCCTGCAGCAGATCCTGGGCGATGGTGGCCACCTGCTCGGCACCGCGCCGCGACCGGACGAACACGAGCGTCCGCGTGCCGCCGATCACCAGGTCGGTCAGGATCTGTGCCGCCTCGCGCGTCGCCGACCGGCGTACCGGCGGTCCCGCCTGCTGGGAGGAGTGCGGGTCGCCCAGCAGGGGCGGCTCCCACAGGGCGACGCTGCGCTCGGGTCGTGGCGATCCGTCCTCGGTGACGGCGTGGGCGGGCCGCCCCGTCAGACGCTCGGCCAGACCGGCGGGGTCGGCGAGGGTGGCCGAGGACAGCACGACCTGCGGTGTGCTGCCGTGGTGCTCGCACAGGCGCAGCAACCGCCGCAGGACGTGCGCGACGTGCGCCCCGAACACGCCGCGGTAGTGGTGGCACTCGTCGACCACGACGTACCTCAGTCCGCGCAGCAGCCGTGACCACCTCTCGTGACCCGGCATGAGGGAGTGGTGCAGCGTGTCGGGGTTGGTGAGCACGTAGTCCGCGTGCTCGCGTGCCCACGCCCGCTCCTCGGGGGAGTTGTCGCCGTCGACGGTCGCCGCGCGCACGAGGTCGCGGGCCGGCGCCAGGCGGCGCAGCTGGTCGGCGGCCAGGGCCTTGGTCGGAGCGAGGTAGAGCACCGTCGGTCGCCGGTGTCCCCCGAGCGAGGGCCCGCCACGGCCGCGTGCGAGCGCGTCGAGGGCCGGGACCTGGAAGGCGAGCGACTTGCCCGACGCTGTCCCGGTGGCCACGACCACGTCGTCACCGGCGTGCAGGTGGTCGAGGGCCTCGCGCTGGTGGCGCCACAGGTCTCCGACGCCGCCGTCGGCCATGAGGGCGCGCACCCGCGGATCGACCCAGTCGGGCCACAGCGCCGTGGTCGCCGGCCGTGCCGTGACGAGCTCGACGTGGGTGAGTCGGTCGCCGTGACGGGCGAGGAGGTCGGCCGGATCCACCGCCTGAGTCTGTCAGAGGCGCCCGGGACGCGAGGGCCCGCGCTGCGTGGTTGGATGGCGTCAGTTCGCCACTGCTCGAGGGAGACCAGCCATGGAACTGTCGCTGACGACGCGATCGGAGGGGCGGTTCGAGGTGATCGAGGTCGGCGGTGAGATCGACGTGCTCACCGCGCCCAGGCTGCGCGAGGCCGTCGTCGAGGCGGTCGGACGGGGTCGGTTGAACCTCATCATCGACGTGCAGAAGGTCGACTTCCTCGACTCGACGGGTCTCGGCGTCCTGGTCGGCGCCCTCAAGCGGGTCCGGGCCGACGGTGGCTCGCTGGACATCGTCTGCACGAACGCGCGCCTGCTGAAGATCTTCGAGATCACCGGCCTCGACAAGGTCTTCGGCCTGCACGAGAGCGTCGAGGCCGCCCGGCTCGCCACCGGCCAGGAGGACGCCGCGCCGCGCGAGGTGTAGCGCACATCACACTCTTCGTGGTTGCCTAAGCCTCGGTAGTCCCTGAGACCGAACCCGGAGGTTCCTCCCGATGGCGCATGTCACGCTGGCCGCTGTGTCCGCAGAAGGACTCGACCTGTCGAGCGGGAACACGACGTTGGTGGCCGTGGTGGCCGGCATCGGCGTGCTCTCGCTGATCTTCGCCGCGCTCTTCCGCTCGCAGGTGCTCGCCGCCGCGGACGGCACGGACCGCATGAAGGAGATCGGGCTCGCCGTGCAGGAAGGCGCCTCGGCCTACCTGCGTCGGCAGTTCCAGACGCTCGCGGTCTTCGCGGTCGTCGCCTTCGGGTTGCTGTTCGCGCTGCCCGGTGACCTCGACGTGCGCATCGGTCGGTCGGTCGCCTTCCTGTTCGGCGCCGCGTTCTCGGCGGTGATCGGCTACCTCGGCATGTGGTTGGCCGTCCGCGCCAACGTGCGGGTGGCCGCGGCCGCGCAGAACGAGGGCCGCGAGGCCGCCATGCGCATCGCGTTCCGCACCGGTGGGACCGTGGGCATGTCCACCGTGGGCCTCGGCCTGCTGGGGGCCGCGGTCGTCGTGCTGGTCTACCGCGGCGAGGCCCCGACCGTCCTGGAGGGCTTCGGCTTCGGTGCGGCGCTGCTCGCCATGTTCATGCGCGTCGGCGGCGGCATCTTCACCAAGGCCGCGGACGTCGGAGCCGACCTGGTCGGCAAGGTCGAGAACAACATCCCCGAGGACGACCCTCGCAACGCCGCGACGATCGCCGACAACGTGGGCGACAACGTCGGCGACTGCGCCGGCATGGCCGCCGACCTCTTCGAGTCCTACGCTGTCACCCTCGTCGCCGCGCTGATCCTCGGGTCGGTGGCGTTCGGCGAGCAGGGTCTGGTCTTCCCGCTCATCATTCCCGCGATCGGGGCCGTGACCGCCATCCTGGGCGTGTACATCACCCGTGGGCGGGTCGGGGAGAACGGTCTGACCACCATCAACCGGGCCTTCTACATCACGGCCACCATCTCCGCGGCGGCCAGCTCGGCGGCGGCCTTCCTCTACCTGCCGAGCAGCTTCGGTGGACTCAGCGGCCTCGGCGGCGCCGAGGAGAACGACCAGAACCAGGCGATCCTGACGCAGTTCTTCCAGATCGAGGACCTCACGGCGCTCGACGGCGACCCCCGCGTGATCGCCACGGTCGCGGTGCTCATCGGCATCGTCCTCGCCGCCGTCATCCTCGCGCTCACCGGGTACTTCACCGGCACCGAGACCCGGCCCGTCCAGGACGTCGGCAAGACCTCCCTCACCGGACCGGCCACGGTCATCCTGTCGGGCCTGTCGGTCGGGTTCGAGTCGGCGGTCTACACGGCGCTCGTCATCGGTGCCGCGGTCTACGGAGCCTTCCTGCTCGGCGGCGGGTCGCTCGTCGTCGCGCTGTTCGCGGTGGCGCTCGCCGGCTGTGGTCTGCTGACCACGGTCGGCGTCATCGTCGCGATGGACACCTTCGGCCCGGTGAGCGACAACGCCCAGGGCATCGCCGAGATGTCCGGGGACGTCAGCGAGGAGGGCGCGCAGATCCTCACCGAGCTCGACGCCGTGGGCAACACCACGAAGGCCATCACGAAGGGCATCGCCATCGCCACGGCCGTGCTGGCGGCCACGGCCCTCTTCGGCGCCTTCACCAACGCCATCCGCGAGGCGTTCACCCCGATCCTCCTCGACGGCGTCGAGAACCAGGGTGCCGGGGAGGTGCTCAACGACCAGGTGCAGGGAGCCGGGACCCTCGACGTCCTGCGCGGCGTCATCAACATCACCGACCCGAGCAACCTGCTGGGCCTGATCATCGGCGTCGCCGTGGTCTTCCTCTTCTCCGGCCTGGCCATCAACGCCGTCGGTCGTGCCGCCGGAGCGGTCGTCTTCGAGGTGCGTCGTCAGTTCCGCGAGATCCCCGGGATCATGGACGGGACCGGTCGCCCGGAGTACGGCAAGGTCGTCGACATCTGCACCCGTGACTCGCTGCGCGAGCTCGCGACCCCGGGCATCCTCGCGATCTTCGCGCCCATCGCGGTCGGCTTCGGGCTCGGCGTCGGGCCCCTGGGTGCCTACCTGGCCGGTGCCATCGGTGCCGGCACGCTGATGGCCGTCTTCCTGGCGAACTCCGGGGGCGCGTGGGACAACGCCAAGAAGCTCGTCGAGGACGGGCACCACGGCGGCAAGGGATCGCTCGCCCACGACGCGACCATCATCGGCGACACGGTCGGCGACCCCTTCAAGGACACCGCCGGTCCGGCCATCAACCCGCTGTTGAAGGTCATGAACCTCGTGGCCCTGCTGGCCGTCCCGCTCGTGGTCCAGTTCAGCTACGGCGGCGACGAGAACCCCTGGGTGCGCTACTCGATCGCCGGCTTCTCCGTCCTGGTCATCGCGGTCGCGGTGTACGTCTCCAAGCGACGTCCGATCGCCATCGGCGACGCCCAGGACGAGGCGGCCCTGGACCAGCGCGGCTGAGGTCGGCGGGGCCGCCCACGCCCCGAGTGACAGTCTGGGGACATGATCGAGCGTCTGCGGGACCGTCTGGCCGAGGTCGACTTCACGGTCGACGCCGTGGGCGAGCTGCTCGGCCCCGCCGCCCACGCCGCCCTGCTGCGCAACGAGACGACGCCCGCCCGCCGGGCCACGGCCGACGGGTCCGCGCTGTCGACCCTGGTGCGGTTGTTCCAGCTGCAGCTCCCCGTGCCGCGCGAGTCGGCGGAGAGAGCCCTGCCCGGGTCGATCGCCGACCTCGTCGAGGTCGGCCTGCTCGGGGCCGACGGGAGCGACGTCCACGCCCGCGCGGACCTGCGGCCCTACGGCGACGACGACCACGACTGGTGGGTGGTCTGCGACCTGACACCGGGCCTGGACACCCAGCCCGTCGTGGTCGGGCCGGACCACGTGCTCGGCATCAGCGAGGCGTCGAGCTCGCTGGCGCGCCTGACCGTGCGCCGCGACGCCGACCGCGTGCTCGACCTCGGGACCGGGTGCGGGGTGCAGGCCCTCCACCTCGCGGGGCACAGCCGGGAGGTCGTCGCGACGGACGTCAACCCGCGGGCGCTCTGGGCGGCCCGGCTCACGACCGAGCTCAACGGCGTGGACGCCGACGTCCGCCAGGGGTCGCTGTACGAGCCGGTCGCGGGCGAGCGGTTCGACCTCGTCGTCACCAACCCGCCGTTCGTCGTCTCCCCGCCGAGCGACGACCGGCTCGTCTATCGCGAGAGCGACCTGCCCGGTGACGACGTCGTGCGTCGCATCGTCGCCGGCGCGCACCACCACCTGCGCCCCGACGGGTGGTGCCAGGTGCTCGCGTCGTGGATGCACACCGCCGACCGACCGTGGGAGGAGCGGCTGCAGGGCTGGATCGAGCCCACCGGGCTGGACGCCTGGGTGGTGCAGCGCGAGGTCGTCGACCTGCCGGCCTATGTCGAGATGTGGCTCGCCGACGCCGGACTACGGCATCGGCCCGACTACGTCCGTCGCTACGACGAGTGGCTCTCCTGGTTCGCCGAGCAGGGGGTCGAGGCGATGGCCTTCGGGTGGATCGACCTGCGCAACGCCGGTCGGGAGGCGCCGGTCGTGCGGACCGAGACCTGGCAGCACGACGTCGCCGGGTCCATGGGTCCTGCCGTCCTGGCCTGGGCCGATCGCGTCGACGCGCTCGCCGACGCCGACGACGTCCTCGCAGCCTGCTGGCGCCAGGTGCCGGGCCTGGTCCAGGAGACCTTCGGACCGGCCGGTGCGACCGACCCCGAGGCGATCGTCCTGCGCCTGGCGGAGGGACCGCGCCGCGCCCGGCAGGTCGACACCGTCGAGGCCGGACTCGTGGGCGCCCTCGACGGCGAGCTGACCGCCGGGCAGGTGCTCGACGCGCTGGCGACGCTGCTCGAGCGTGACGCCGACGAGCTGCGTGAGCGGTACCGTCCCGTCGTCCACGACCTCGTCGCCGACGGCTACCTGCACTGAACGGACCGAGGCGCCGGCGCGACGATCGAGCGGTCCGGACGGTTTGGAGCAGCGGGCGCCGGGTACGCCGGGGGTGGACGTCCGCAGTCGGTGGGCGTCCCCCCGACGTGAAGGAGAACGACATGTCCCAGCGCAACACCGTCGTCCGCGCGATGCACGACACCGGTCTGGCCGCCTGGTTCGGCGGCTCGCTGATGGGAGCCGTCGGCCTGAACGGCGCCACGGCCCAGGCGAGCTCGCCGCAGGAGCGGACCGGCCTCTCGGCGGAGGGGTGGGCCCGCTGGGCACCGGTGAACGCCGTGGCGATCGGCGCCCACGTCGTCGGCGGTCTCGGCCTGCTGGCCGGCAACAAGGGACGCCTCGCCCACCAGGACGAGACCCAGGCCAACACCCTGGTCAAGACCGCGCTCACGGGTGCGGCGATGGGGTTGACCGCCTACAGCGGCAAGCTCGGCCGCGAGGTGCAGAAGCACGCGCAGGAGGGTGGCGCCGGTGCCACCGAGCCCGCTCCGGGTGCCTCGACCGAGCTCGCGAAGGCTCAGCGCAGGCTGCGGGTCTGCCAGTGGGCGATCCCCGCCGTGACCGGGGTCCTGGTCGTCATGGGAGCGCAGCAGGGCGAGCAGCAGCGCCCGGTGGCCGGTCTGCTGCACCGCTGACGGGCGCGGGCGCCGGGCGAGCCCATCCTGAGTTCCCGGGTCCTTGACAGGACGCGTTAGCGTATGCGCGTCCGGCCACGCCGTCGCCGGCCAGGAAGTGAGACCCCCGTGACCACGCTCGTCATCGTCGAGTCGCCGAACAAGGTCCGCAGCATCGCGGGCTACCTCGGCGACGGGTACGTCGTGGACTCCTCCGTGGGCCACATCCGTGACCTGCCGCGAGGGGCCGACGAGGTGCCGGCCAAGTACAAGGGCCAGCCGTGGGCACGCCTGGGCGTCGACATCGACAACGACTTCGAGCCGGTCTACGTCGTCTCGGCGGACAAGAAGTCGCAGATCACCAAGCTGAAGAAGCTGCTCAAGGACGCCGACGAGCTCGTCCTCGCGACCGATGAGGACCGCGAGGGCGAGGCCATCGCGTGGCACCTGCTGGACGAGCTCAAGCCCAAGGTGCCGGTCAAGCGGATCGTCTTCAACGAGATCACCAAGGAGGCGATCCAGCACGCGGTCGCCAACCCGCGCGACGTGGACATGGACCTCGTCGACGCGCAGGAGACGCGTCGCATCCTGGATCGTCTCTACGGCTACGAGGTCAGCCCGGTGCTGTGGAAGAAGGTCATGAGCGGCCTGTCCGCCGGCCGCGTGCAGTCCGTCGCGACGCGTCTGGTCGTGGAGCGCGAGCGCGAGCGCATGGCGTTCCGCACCGCTGACTACTGGGACCTGGAGGCGACCTTCGACGCCGGCGAGCAGCACGATCCGTCGGCCTTCGGTGCGAAGCTGCACAGCGTGGACGGCAAGCGCGTCGCCACCGGCTCGAGCTTCGGAGCCGACGGACGGCTCAAGGGCGGCGACAAGGCCGACGTCGTCCACCTCGACGAGGCGGCTGCCGGCGAGCTGGCGTCGGGACTGCGCGAGCAGACCTTCACGGTGCGGTCGGTGGAGTCCAAGCCCTACACCCGCAAGCCGTACGCGCCGTTTCGCACCACGACGATGCAGCAAGAGGCGTCCCGCAAGTTCGGCTGGGGCGCAGCCCGCACGATGCAGGTGGCTCAGCGCCTCTACGAGGGCGGCTTCATCACCTACATGCGCACCGACTCCATCACCCTGTCGCAGACCGCGATCACCGCGGCCCGCCGCCAGGTGAGCGAGCTGTACGGCAAGGAGTACCTGCCGGACTCCCCGCGCGTCTACGCCGGCAAGGTCAAGAACGCCCAGGAGGCGCACGAGGCGATCCGCCCGGCGGGCGAGAACTTCCGCACCCCGCAGCAGACGGGTCTGCGCGGCGACGAGAACCGGCTGTACGAGCTGGTCTGGAAGCGCACCATCGCCAGCCAGATGCGTGACGCCAAGGGCGACTCCGTCGCGCTGCGACTGGGTGCCACGGCCACGTCGGGCCAGGACGCGGTGTTCGCGGCGAGCGGGCGCACGCTCACGTTCCACGGGTTCCTCAAGGCCTACGTCGAGTCCCACGACGACGCCTCCAAGGCCGGTGACGACGCCCAGACACGACTGCCGGACGTCGCCGAGGGTGACCCGCTCACCGTCGTCGAGCTCGGCGTGGCCGGCCACCAGACGAAGCCTCCGGCGCGCTACACCGAAGCCAGCCTCATCACCGAGCTGGAGAACCGAGAGATCGGTCGCCCGTCGACGTACGCCTCGATTATCGGCACCATCCAGAACCGCGGCTACGTCTACAAGAAGGGCACGGCGCTGGTGCCTGCGTGGATCGCCTTCAGTGTCACGCGCCTCATGGAGCAGCACTTCGAGCGGCTCGTCGACTACTCCTTCACCGCGGAGCTGGAGTCGGTCCTCGACCAGGTCTCGCACGGGCGCGAGGACCGCGTCGCGGTGCTGCAGAGCTTCTGGGCCGGCGACGGCGAGAGCGACACCGGCCTCAAGCGCCTCATCGAGAACCTGCCCGACATCGACGCCCGCGGGCTGTCGACGTTCGACCTCGGCGAGGGCATCGCGCTGCGCGTCGGCCGGTACGGCCCGTACGTCGAGGGCCCGCCGATGGTCCCCGGCGACGGCGGCAAGGACGTCCCCACCCGCGCGAACGTCCCGGAGGACCTCCCCCCGGACGAGCTGACGCTGGAGATGGCTCGTGAGCTGCTGGCCAACCCCGCCGGCCAGGAGAAGATGCTCGGCAGCCACCCGGAGACGGGCCTGCAGATCGTCGCCAAGAACGGCCGGTTCGGCCCGTACGTGACCGAGGCGCTGCCCGAGGACGCCCCGAAGGGCGCCAAGGCGCGGACGGCGAGCCTGTTCAAGACGATGAGCCTGGACTCGCTGAGCCTCGACGACGCCGTCCGGCTGCTCACCCTGCCGCGCGTCGTCGGCACCGACGTCGACGGCACCGAGATCACCGCCCAGAACGGGCGCTACGGTCCCTACCTGAAGAAGGGCAGCGACTCGCGGTCCCTCGAGACAGAGGAGCAGCTGTTCAGCCTCACCGAGGAGCAGGCGCGGGCCATCTACGCCCAGCCGAAGACGTACGGGCGCCGGGCGGCCAAGCCGCCGCTCAAGGAGCTGGGTGACGACCCGGTCAGCGGCTCGCCGATCGTCGTCAAGGAGGGTCGCTTCGGCGTCTACGTCACCGACGGCGAGTACAACGCCACGCTGCGCAAGGACGACGACCTCGAGACCCTGACCGCGGAGCGGGCCCAGGAGCTCCTCGCCGAGCGCCGGGCCAAGGGGCCGGCGAAGAAGGCGGCCAAGAAGGGCGCGAAGAAGACCGCCAAGAAGAGCACGGCGAAGAAGACCGCCAAGAAGAGCACGGCGAAGAAGTCGCCGGCCAAGAAGACCGCGGCCAAGAAGAGCACCGCCAAGAAGACCACCGCCCCGACGTCGCCCGGCTCCGCGGACTGAGGCTCCGGGGTCGGGTGCGGGGGTTGCGAGCGGCGCGAGGTGCGGTGCCGGCACGTGTCACGCTCCGCGGCGACGGGGTGTGTCCCGACCTCCAGCGCGCGGCACGCGTCGTCGCGACGGCGCGCGAGCTCGGTGAGGTGGTGGACTACACCGTCACGGCCGACGCCGAGCTCGGCACGACCCCGAGCGTCACCGTGGAACCGGCCGAGCCCGTCGAGGACGTCTTCCCGCTGACGGACGTCGCCTCGCAGGAGCGGCTCGACCTCACGATCCGCTGACTCCGGGACCCGCAGGGCCGGACGTCCCGTCGGAGCGATGCCCTAGGCTCGGATCCATGCCGCGCTACGCCGAGACGGGGGTCTTCGTCGCCCTCGAGGGCGGAGAGGGCGGCGGGAAGTCCACCCAGTCGGCGCTGCTGTGCGAGTGGCTCGCCTCGCTCGGCCACGAGGTGCTCGCCACGCGCGAGCCCGGGGCCACAGCGGTCGGCGCACAGCTGCGTCGCATCGTGCTCGACCCCGCGACCGGTGCCCTCAGCCCGCGGACCGAGGCCCTGATCTATGCCGCGGACAAGGCCGAGCACGTCGATGCCGTGGTGCTGCCCGCGCTGGCGCGCGGCGAGGTCGTCGTCACGGACCGGTACGTCGACTCCACACTCGCCTACCAGGGGGCGGGGCGCGACGTCGACGCCGCGGAGCTCGAGCACGTCGCCCGGTGGGCCACCGCCGACCTCCGGCCCCACCTGACCGTCGTCCTCGACGTCGAACCCTCCGTCGGTCTGGCTCGCGCGGGCAGCCCCGACCGGATCGAGGCCGAGCCGCTGACCTTCCACGAGCGGGTCCGCGCGCACTTCCTCTCACTCGCGGCCGCCGATCCCGAGCACTACCTCGTGATCGACGCCGCGGCGCCGCCGCAGGACGTCCACGCGGCGGTGCGGGCAGCCGTCGAGCCGTGGCTCGCCCAGGCCGGGGTCCGCGCATGAGCGTGTGGGACGAGCTCGTCGGCCAGGAGCCGGTCGTCGCCACGTTGCAGCGCGCCGTGGCCGAGCCGTCGAGCATGACCCACGCGTGGCTCTTCACGGGTCCCCCGGGGTCGGGACGGTCCAACGCCGCGATGTCCTTCGCCGCCGCGCTGCAGTGCGAGCAGGGCGGCTGCGGACACTGCCAGTCCTGCACGACGGCGCGCGCCGGCAGCCACCCCGACATCACCGCCATCCGCACCGACGGTCTGTCCATCGGCACCGACGCCGCCCGCGAGTACGTCCGCAAGGCCGCGCTGCGGCCCGCGCTCGGCCGCCGTCAGGTGCTCGTCGTCGAGGACGCCGACCGCCTCACCGACCAGGCCGCCAACGCGCTGCTCAAGGCGATCGAGGAGCCGTCGTCGTTCACGGTCTGGATGCTGTGCGCGCCCGCGGTCGAGGACGTCATCGTGACCATCCGCTCGCGCTGCCGTGCGGTGCTGCTGCGCACGCCGCCCACCGACGCCATCGCCCGGCTGCTCGTCGAGCGTGACGGTGTCGAGCCGGCCCTCGCCTCGGCGGTTGCGGCGGCGTCGCAAGGTCACATCGGTCGGGCGCGCGGTCTCGCCCGTGACCCGCAGGCGCGTGAACGGCGACACCGCATCCTCACCCTGCCGGGAGGGCTGCGCTCCCTCGGCGACTGCCTCCAGGCCGCGCAGTCCATCAACGACGAGGCCGCCGCGCGTGCCGCGTCCACGGCCGACGCGGCCGACGCCGCGGAGCTCGACGACCTCAAGCAGTCGTGGGGCGTGGAGGACCGTGGGCGCCGGCCGGCCGGCTACGCGGGCGCTCTCTCGGCGCTGGAGAAGGACCAGAAGCGCCGACGCACCCGCCTGAGCCGCGACGCCATCGACGGCGTCCTGCTCGACCTGCTCTCGTTCTGCCGTGACGTCGCGGTCGTGCAGCAGGCGCCGGGGACCCCGCTGATCAACGCCGACGTCACCGACGCGGTGCACGAGGCCGCCCGCTTGTGGACGGTCGAGTCGACCATCGCGCGCATCGATGCGATCGTCACTGCCAGGGAGTCGCTGACCGCCAACGCGGCACCCCTGCTCGCCCTGGAACGCACGATGATGGGATTCCTCCGCTCATGAGCCGCCGCACCACCGTCCTGCTCGCCGTGGGCGCCGCCCTCGCCGTCGTCATCGCTGCCGTCGTGGTCGTCCTGGTGACCCGCGACGTCGGCAGCGACGCTCCCGAGCCGCTCGTCGAGGGTGCTCCCGCCGGGCTGGAGGAGTTCTACGCCCAGGACGTCTCCTGGGAGGACTGCGGCAGCGGCGACGACCAGTGCGCCGGCTTCGAGGCCCCGGTCGACTACGAGGACCCGGACGGGGAGACGGTCGAGCTGCGCATGCGGCGCGTCCGGAGCACCGGTGACGGCGATCGGGTGCTCTTCGTCAATCCCGGCGGTCCGGGTGGATCGGCCCAGGACTACGCCAGGACGCTCGCCGCGGACCTGCCCCGCACCGTCCGCGACCTCTACGACGTCGTCGGCGTCGACCCCCGGGGAGTCGGCGAGAGCACCCCCATCGACTGCCTCGACGACGCGGACTTCGACGAGTACGTCGCCGGTCCGGTCGACCCCGACGAGGACGACACCGCGCTCATCGAGGAGCTGCGGGGCGAGACCCGGACCTTCGGCGAGGGCTGCCGCGAGCGCTCGGGCCTGCTCGCGCAGCACGTCTCCACCCTCGAGGCCGCTCGTGACATGGACATCGCCCGGGCGCTGCTCGGCCAGGAGCAGATGGACTGGTTCGGCGCCTCCTACGGCACGCAGCTCGGCGCCACGTACGCCACCGAGTTCCCCGAGCGCGTCGGTCGCATGGTGCTCGACGGTGCCGTCGACCCGGCCGAGGACGGCGTCGAGAGCTCGCTCAGCCAGGCCGGGGGCTTCCAGCGGGCGGTCGAGGCATACGTCGCGGACTGCGTCCAGGACGCCGACTGCCCGCTCGGCACGGACGCTGACGCCGCCGTCGACCGGTTGGCCACCTTCATGGACGACCTCGCGGACCGGCCGCTGCCCACGAACCAGGAGGGCCGTGAGCTCACCCAGGGCAACGCGTTCTACGGGGTCGCCGTCACGCTGTACGACCAGCAGACGTGGCCGTTCCTGACCCAGGGTCTCGAGGCCGGCCTCTCCGGCGACGGCTCGGTGCTGCTGTTCCTGTCCGACGCCTACTTCTCGCGCCAGCCCGACGGTTCCTACGACGGCAACATCGGCGAGGTCATCTCGGTGGTCTCGTGCCTCGACCAGGCCGAGCGGCTCGACATCGAGGACACGATCGAGCTGTTGCCTCGCTTCGAGGAGGCGTCGTCGATCTTCGGTCGGACGATGGGCTGGGGCGCCATCTCCTGCACCGACATCGGGCTGGAGTCCATCAACCCGCAGGTCGAGATCGACGCGACCGGGGCCGCGCCCATCGTCGTGATCGGCACGACGGGTGACCCGGCGACCCCGTACGAGAACTCCCAGGACCTCGTCGACCAGCTCGGCGAGGGTGTCGGCGTGCTGCTGACCCGCGAGGGCGAGGGCCACACCGCCTACAGCTCGGGCAATCAGTGCATCCGCGACGCCGTCGACGCCTACCTGGTCGACGGCACCGTGCCGGACGACGGCACGGTCTGCCCGCAGGAGTAGCCGCCGACGTCGTCCGCGGCGCCGGTCGCGGAGGCGTGCCCCTCGCAGCGCTGCTCGGCGGCCGTGCAGGTCTCGCACCGCACCATCTGGCGCACGCAGGCGCCGTCGGCGCAGTCCACGACGCGTCGCGTCGCGGCCGCGCACCGGTCGCAGCGACCCACGACGGCGGCGTCGTCGCTGAACTCCACGGTGGTGCGACCGTCGAAGACGTACATCGAGCCCTCCCACAGCGAGGAGTCGCCGAACGTCCGTCCGTAGTGCGCGATGCCGCCGTCGAGCTGGTAGACCTGCTCGAACCCTCGCCGACGCAGCAGCGGCGTGAGGACCTCGCAGCGGATGCCCCCCGTGCAGTAGGTGACGACCGGGGTCTGCTTGAGGTGGTCCCACGCGCCGGACTCGATCAGCCCGACGAACTCGCGTGTCGTCTCCACGTCGGCGCGGACCGCTCCGCGGAAGTGCCCGACGTCGTACTCGATGCCGTTGCGACCGTCGAGCAGGACGACGTCGGGGTCGTTCGCCACGAGCTCGTCGAGCTCCTGGGGGCTCAGGCGCGTGCCCCCGCCCACGACACCGTCCTCGTCGACCTCGAGCTCGCCGGCGGAGCCGAAGGTGACGACCTCCTCGCGGACCTTGACGCTCAGCCGCGGGAACAGCGCCGTGGTGACGCCGTCGTCGAGTGCCCTTCCGGTGCTCCAGGCGATGCGGGCGCGGCGGAAGGGCGGGTACTCGCGCAGGCCGTGGACGTAGCGCTTGAGGACGGTGATGTCGCCACCGAGGGTCGCGTTGATCCCGTGGGTGGAGAGCAGCACTCGTCCGCGCAGACCGAGCGACCCGGCGAGCTGCAGCTGCCAGACCCGCACGGCCTCGGGGTCGGCGAGAGGGGTGAAGACGTAGAACGAGATGACCTTCGGCGTACCCACCCCGTCATTGTCCCGGTCGTGACGCCACCCGTGCCAGGCTGGCCCCCATGACCGACCTGCACGAGCTCGACGCGACCGACCAGGCGGACCTGCTGCGACGGCGCGAGGTCTCGTCCGTCGAGCTGGTCGGCCACCACCTCGAGCGCGTCGACAGCATCGGGCCGGGCCTCGGGGCCTTCGTCACCGTGACGGCCGACGAGGCCCTCTCCGCGGCTGCGGAGGCCGACCGACGCCTCGCGAGCGGCGATCTCGCTTCACTCCTCGGGGTGCCGACCGCCGTGAAGGACCTCACCGCGACGGCCGGCGTGCGCACGACGATGGGCTCGGCCCTCATGGCCGACCACGTGCCCGACGTCGACGCGCACGTCGTGACGCTCGTGCGCGCCGCGGGACTGGTCAGCCTCGGCAAGACCAACACCCCGGAGTTCGGCCTGTCCTCCTACACCGACAACGACGTCGTGGGTCCGGCACGCACCCCGTGGGACCCGCGGCGCACGGCCGGCGGGTCCAGCGGAGGGGCCGCGGCCGCGGTCGCCGCGGGGCTCGTGCCGCTCGCGCTGGGCAGCGACGGGGGCGGCTCGATCCGCATCCCGGCGAGCTGCTGCGGCGTCGTCGGGTTCAAGCCGACCCGGGGTCGGGTCAGCGCCGGACCGCTCGGCAGCGAGTGGAGCGGGCTGGCCGGCGACGGGCCCCTGTCGCGGTCCGTGCGCGACGCCGCGGCCCTGCTGGACGTGCTCGCCGTCCCGATGCCCGGCGACACCCGGACCCTGCCGGTCGTGCCACCGACGTTCACCGAGTGGACGAGGCGCGAGCCGGGCCACCTGCGCATCGCGCGCTGGGACGATCCCTACCTGCCGGGGATCGAGGCCTCGCCCGAGTCCGTCGCCGCGTGGGAGCACGCGTCACGGGTGCTGGTCGACCTCGGGCACGAGGTGGTCGACGTCGACGGGCCGTTCCCGGCGGAGCTGGAGCCGCAGTTCAACCGGGTCTGGTCCAGCGGCATGGCCGCTGCGCCCGTGCCGCAGCAGGCTGAGCACCTGCTGCGTGCCACGACGCGGTACTGGCGCGAACGGGGGGCCGAGGTGAGCGGGGCCGAGCTCGCAGCCGCCCTGCAGCTCCTGGAGTCCACCTGCCGCGACGTCCTCGTCCGCATGCACGGGTTCGACGCGTGGCTGACGCCGACGCTCGCCCTGCCCCCGCCCGCGGTGGAGTGGTTCGAGTCCGACGGCGACCCGGCCGCGGCACACCGCCGCGAGCTGGAGTTCACGCCCTACACCGCGGTCTACAACATGGCTGGCGTCCCGGCCGTCAGCCTCCCGCTCCACGTCACCGAGGCCACCTCGTCGAGACCCGCACTGCCGGTCGGTGTCATGCTCGCCGGTCGCCCGTACGGGGACGGCCCCCTGCTGAGCCTCGCGGCGCAGGTCGAGCAGGCCGCGCCGTGGTCGCACCGTCGCCCGCCGGTCACCACCCAGCCACCTGCGGATCACCGAGGCACAGCCGGGACCGCCTAGCGTCGCCGGACGTGCGTGCCACGACGAGAGCCCTCATCGACCACTGCGTCGAGCACCTCGACCTCTCCGGACAGGTGCCTGTTGACGACGTCACCGCCGAGCTGATGGCCCTGCACCGCGAGGTTGCCGCTATGCGCCGGGCCACGGCGGTGCCCATGCCCGTGCGCGCCGCCGCGCAGCTGGCCGGTGCCGCGCGACGCGGGGTCCGGCGCGGGGTCAGTCGCGTGCGGTGAGGATGATCGGGTCGCCCTCGGTGATGGCGACCGTGTGCTCGGAGTGCGCTCCGCGCGAGCCGTCGGCGCTGCGGATCGTCCAGCCGTCGGGGTCCATGACGATCTCGTCGGTGCCGGCGCAGAACCACGGCTCGATCGCGATGACGAGACCCGGCGCGAGCTTGAGGCCGCGGCCGGCGCGCGCGTCGTTGGGCACGTGCGGCTCGCCGTGCATCGTTCGTCCGACCCCGTGACCGCCGAACTGGGTGTTGACGGCGAGCCCGTGGCTGCGCGCCACGTCGCCGATGGCCGCACCGATGTCGCCGATCTTCTTGCCGGGCCGCGCGACGGCGATGGCCGCGTCGAGGGCCTCGCGGGTGGCATCGATGAGGCGCAGGTCCTCCTCGCGGGGCGTGCCGACGACGAAGGAGACCGCGGAGTCGCTGACCCAGCCGTCGACGGAGACGGCGAAGTCGAGGGTCAGGAGGTCCCCGTCGCGCAGTGCGTAGTCGTGCGGGAGACCGTGCAGGACGGCGTCGTTGACCGAGGTGCACACCACCTTGGCGAACGGTCCGTTGCCGAACGACGGGGCGTAGTCGATGTAGCAGGACTCGGCGCCGCGCTCCCGGATCAGCCGGTGCGCGAGCGCGTCGAGGTCCAGGAGGTTGACGCCGACGTCCGCGGCGTCCATCAGCGCGGACAGCACCTCGCCGACGAACACGCCGGCGGGTCGCATCTGCTCGATCTGTGTGGGGGTGCGCAGCTCGATGGCCATGGGGTCCAGCCTACGAGGGGGCCGTGCGGGCGCGGGCGTCGATCCTCATGCCGACGGCGCCGGCGACGACGCCGAGCAGGCCGAGCAGCGCGAGCGGGAGGGACCCGAACAGCACGCCGGCCGGTGCACCGACGATCGAGGCGGTGATCGCGGCACCGCCCACGAGCCCACCGACCATGGCGACGGTCAGGGAGCCCGAGCGCGGCTCGATCGACGACCACGAGTGGTAGGCCAGGCCGGCGACGACGACGGCCGCCACGACGATCGCTCCGCGCGCCACGACGAGGGCGGGACCCTCCCACGCCGGCTCCAGCACACGGTCGACGATCAGCAGGACGAGGATGACGGCCTCGGCCAGGGAGACGATCGCGGAGCGCAGCACCATGACGTCGGTCTCCTCAGGAGACGAGAGCGGTGAGCGCGGAGGTGAACAACCCGAGTCCGTCGGTGCCGCCGGAGGGGCCGGTGAGCTCCTCGACGGCGTGCTCGGGGTGCGGCATGAGACCGACGACGTTGCCACGCTCGTTGGTGATGCCGGCGATGGCGTTGACCGACCCGTTGGGGTTCGCCCCGACGTAGCGGAAGACGACGCGACCTTCGCCCTCGAGCCGCTCGATGGTCTGCGCGTCGGCCACGAAGCTGCCCTCGCCGTTCTTCAGCGGGATGGTGACGTGCTGGCCGGACTCGAAGTCCGTCGTCCACGCCGTCGACGCGTTCTCCACGGCCAGCACCTGGTCGCGGCACACGAACGTGCGGTGGTCGTTGCGGATGAGCGCACCGGGCAGCAGGTGCGACTCGCACAGGATCTGGAAGCCGTTGCAGATGCCGAGCACGGGCACCCCCCGCTCGGAGGCGGCGACGACCTCGGTCATGATCGGCGCGAACCGGGCGATGGCACCGCAGCGCAGGTAGTCGCCGTAGGAGAAGCCGCCGGGCAGCACGATCGCGTCGACCCCGGCGAGGTCGTGGTCGCCGTGCCACAGGGCTACAGGCTCGGCGCCGGCGAGCCGGACCGCGCGGGCGGCGTCGGCGTCGTCGAGCGAGCCGGGGAACGTGACGACGCCGATGCGGCTCACGACGCGTCCTCGACGCGGACCGTGAAGTCCTCGATGACCGGGTTGGACAGCAGCGTCCCGGCGATCCGTTCGACCTCGGCGAGCGTGTGGTCGTCGGCGTCCTCGACCTGCAGCTCGAAGCGCTTGCCCTGTCGGACGTCGGTGACGCCGTCGAAGCCCAGGCGCGGCAGCGCGCCGTGGACCGCCTTGCCCTGCGGATCGAGGATCTCGGGCTTGGGCATGACGTCGACGATGATGCGGGCCATGAGCGCATCCTATCGGCGCGCTCCGGCTGCGCCTCCACCCGGCACGCTGTCACCGTCCGTCGTACGGTCGGACCATGCGCGCGAGTGTGATCGGGCTCGGACCCATGGGCGCCGAGGCGGCCGCCACCGTCGTCGGCTCCGAGCCCCGCGGCTGAGGCCGGCGTGACGCGCAGCTACCCCGGCCGACGCTGGCTGGACCGCTCCCTGCGCGACGTCGTGGCGCGCGACCACCGCATGCCGCCGGCGGCCTTCCGCCGCCGCCAGTGGGTCACCGCCGGCGTCGTGGTGCTCGGCGCGGCGGTACTCGGCGTCTCGCTGCGGGTGGAGCCGGGCAGCTCGTGGTTCTACCCGCTCACGTTCGGCCTCGCGGCCGTCTGGGCGGGCGGCGCCTTCGCCTCCGGACAGCTCTACCTCGGGCACATCGCCACCGACGACCCCGACGACGAGGACGGCCTCGCACGACCCGTCGTGCAACCGATCGCCATCGGGCTGGCGCTCGCCGGCGTCTTCGTCGTGGGTGCGCTCGTGGTGCGCGAGATCCCGCTGCTGTCCGGCCAGGTCGAGAGCGTGCTGGGCTTCGCGACCGAGGGTGCGCTGCCGCTGCTGGTCGTCGTCACGGCCGTCAACGGCGTCGCGGAGGAGCTGTTCTTCCGCGGCGCGGCGTACGCCGCGATCCCTCGGCGCCCGGTCCTGTGGACGACGGTGGCGTACACCGTGGCCACGCTCGCCACCGGCAACGCCATGCTCGCCTTCGCCGCGATCCTGCTCGGCGTGGTCGTGGGGCTTCAACGCCGGGTCTCGGGCGGGATCCTCGCGCCGATCCTCACGCACTGCACGTGGTCGCTGACCATGCTGCTCGCCCTCCCCCCGATCTTCGGGCTGAGGTAGGAAGGCCGGGGCTGACACGCCGGCGGCCGGGCCCAGGACGCACCTGGACCCGGCCGCCGGGCCGATGCGGCTCAGATCTCGCGCTTGAGGATCTTGCCCGTGGCGGTCATGGGCAGCTCGTCGCGGAACTCCACGATGCGCGGGTACTTGTAGGCGGCGAACTGCTCCTTGCCCCACGCGACGAGGTCGGCCTCGGTGAGGTCGTCGTGGTCCTTCTCCTTGACGACGACGGCCTTGATCTCCTCGCCGTGGGACTCGTGCTCGACGCCGATGACGGCCACCAGGGAGACCGCGGGGTGCGTCATCAGCACCTCCTCGAGCTCGCGCGGGTACACGTTGTAGCCGCCGCGGATGATCATGTCCTTGGAGCGGTCGACGATGTAGTAGAAGCCGTCCGCGTCCTTGCGCGCGAGGTCGCCGGAGCGGAACCAGCCGTCCCGGATGGCCTCGGCGGTGGCCTCCGGGCGGCCGTAGTAGCCCTTCATGACGTTGTGGCCCTTGATGGCGATCTCGCCGACGGCGCTCTTGCCGTCGTCCTGGATGTCGCCCGGGACGTCGTTCCACTCCGGATCGATGAGCTTCATCTCCACGCCGGGGATGGGGGTGCCGATCGAGCCGACGCGGACCTCCTGACCCCACGGCGAGAAGGAGGCGACGGGGGAGGTCTCGGACAGGCCGTAGCCCTCGAGGATCGTGACGCCGAACTTCTCCTGGAAGTTGCGGTGCACCTCCGCCGGCAGCGCCGCGCCACCGGCCGCAGCCACGCGCAGGGTCTCGGCGATGGAGGAGACGTCGACGTCGCCGTCCGCGAGCGCGCCGAGCAGACCCCAGTACATCGTCGGGACCCCGGCGAAGTACGTGACCTTCTCCTTGAGCATGAGCCCGAGCGCCGCCTGCGCCTCGAAGCGAGGCAGCATGACGACGGTTCCGCCGTAGGCGATGCCGCCGTTCTGGATGCACGTCTGGCCGAAGGAGTGGAACAGCGGCAGCACGCACAGGTAGGTGTCGGGGTTGTCGACGTCGGCACCGAAGAGCGCCTCGCCGGCGAGGGCGTTGTCGCGCATGTTGCGATGGCGCAGCTCCGCGCCCTTGGGCTGGCCGGTGGTGCCGGAGGTGTAGAGGATGACGGCGGTGTCGTCGTCGTCGGTCTGGACCGTCTCGAACGTCGGGGGCTGCTGGGCGACGAGCGGACCGTAGAACTCCGGCGGCTCCATCGGCTCGGGTGCGGAGGAGTCGAGCTTGATGAGGAAGAAGTCGGTGCAGCTCTCGGTGGCCTGGAAGCCCTCCCACGCCTCCTCGCCGATCGGCAGGTCGGGCGTGCCCTCGAACGCGAAGTAGGCCTTCGCGTCGGAGTCGTCGAGGTGGTAGGCGACCTCGCGGGCCTTGAGCAGGACGTTCAGGGGCACGACCGTGGCGCCGGCCTTGAGGATGCCGTAGTAGACGATCGTGAAGTAGGGGACGTTGGGGCACGAGAGCGCCACCTTGTCGCCGGGCTGGATCCCGCGCGAGACGAGCAGGTTCGCGACCTGGTTGGCCGCGCCGTTCAGCTGTGCGTAGCTGATGCGGGTGTCGCCGAAGACGATGGCGGTGCGGTCGCCGTGGTTCTCGGTGGTGGTCTCCAGCAGGGCGGCGAGGTTGGCCACGGGTACTCCTCGGTCGGACGTGTGGTGGGCGTCACCCAGCCTACCGGCGGGCGGGATACCCGCGGTACGCGAGTCCGGTCAGAACCGCTCGCCGGTCAGCTGCTCGTAGGCCTGGACGTAGCGGGCGCGGGTGCGCTCCACGACGTCGGCGGGCAGCCGTGGCGGCGGTGCGTCACCGTGACGGTCCCAGCCGGATGCCGGCGAGGTGAGCCAGTCGCGGACGTACTGCTTGTCGAAGGAGTCCTGGGCGCGGCCCGGCGCGTAGTCGTCGGCGGGCCAGAAGCGCGAGGAGTCGGGGGTGAGGACCTCGTCGCCGAGGACGATCGTGCCGTCGGCGCGGGCGCCGAGCTCCAGCTTGGTGTCGGCCAGGATGATGCCGCGCTCGCGAGCGACGGCCTCGGCGCGGGCGTAGACGGCGAGGGTGAGCTCGCGCAGGCGTTCTGCGACGTCGGCTCCGACCGTCGCGACGACGTGTGCGAAGTCGACGTTCTCGTCGTGCTCGCCGATCTCGGCCTTCGTGGCGGGGGTGAAGATCGGCTCGGGCAGCCGGTCGCCGTCGACGAGCCCGCCCGGCAGCGCGACGCCGCACACCTCACCGGTGCGCCGGTAGTCCTCCAGCCCCGAACCGGTGAGGTAGCCGCGGACGACGCACTCGACGGGGAACATCTCGAGCCGCTCGACGACGAGGGACCGGTCGCGCAGGTCGTCGGGCGCGCCGTCCGGCAGGTCGGTGGAGAGGACGTGGTTCGGGACGATGTCGGCCAGCTGGTCGAACCACCACAGCGACATGCGGGTGAGGATCTCGCCCTTGTCCGGGATGCCGGGCTCCAGCGAGTGGTCGTAGGCCGAGATGCGGTCGGAGGCGACCATCAGCAGGTCGCCGGAGTCCAGCGCGTAGAGGTCGCGGACCTTGCCCGAGTGCAGGTGCTGGGCGCCGGGGATGTCGCGGCCGGGGATGTCGAGGGGCACGCGCGCCAGCCTAGTGGGCGCGTTCGACCAGCACCGCGACGACGGACTCGTGGCTGACGACCAGCTCGCAGCGCCCGGAGCACGCGAGCTGGTGGTCGAGGCGGCCCGTGGCGATGAGGCGGTGGACCTCGGTCGTCGGCACGTCCAGGAGGCCGGCGGCCTCGACGACGGTCAGCTGGGACACGGTGCGGTCCCGCTCAGAGGATGGCGCCGGGGCTGTACCGCGCGCCGTCGGGGTCGGTGGCGACGAGCTCCTCGACGCGTGCCACGACGTCGCCCACCTGCGTCGTCGCGGCGCCGGTGAACTCCAGCGGGGCGGCGACGAGCGATTCGAGGTCGGCCTCGGTCAGGGAGAGGCGCTCGTCGGCGGCGAGGCGGGCGAAGAGGTCGTTCTCGCTGGCGCCCTTCTCTCGCATGGCCAGGGCGACGCCGACGGCGTGCTCCTTGATGGCCTCGTGGGCGCTCTCGCGGCCCACGCCGGCGCGGACGGCGGCCATGAGCACCTTCGTCGTCGCGAGGAACGGCAGGTAGCGGTCGAGCTCGCGCTGCACGACGGCCGGGAACGCCCCGAACTCCTCCAGCACCGTCAGGAACGTCTCGAACAGGCCGTCGGCGGCGTAGAACGCGTCGGGCAGCGCCACGCGGCGGACGACGGAGCAGGACACGTCGCCCTCGTTCCACTGGTCGCCGGCGAGCTCACCGACCATCGAGGCGTAGCCGCGCAGCACGACGGCGAGGCCGTTGACGCGCTCGCACGAGCGGGTGTTCATCTTGTGCGGCATCGCGCTGGAGCCCACCTGGCCGGGCGCGAAGCCCTCGGTGACGAGCTCGTTGCCGGCCATGAGGCGGACGGTGGTGGCGAGGTTCGACGGCGCAGAGACGAGCTGCACGAGCGCGGTGACGACGTCGTAGTCGAGCGAGCGGGGGTAGACCTGGCCGACGCTGGTGAGGACCCGCTCGAAGCCGAGGTGCGCGGCGACGCGCTGCTCGAGCTCGGCGAGGGCGGACGCGTCGCCGAGGAGGTCGAGCATGTCCTGCGACGTGCCGACGGGACCCTTGATGCCGCGCAGGGGGTAGCGGGTCAGGAGCGCGTCGAGACGGTCGACGGCGACGAGCAGCTCGTCGGCGACGGTCGCGAACCGCTTGCCCAGCGTCGTGGCCTGGGCCGGGACGTTGTGGCTGCGACCGGCCATGACGAGCTCGGCGTGCTCGGCGGCGAGGCGGGCGAGCCGGGCGGCGGTGGCGACGGCGCGCGAGCGCAGCACCTGCAGGCTGGCACGCACCTGCAGCTGCTCGACGTTCTCGGTCAGGTCGCGCGACGTCATGCCCTTGTGGATGTGCTCCGAGCCTGCGAGCGCGGCGAACTCCTCGATGCGCGCCTTCACGTCGTGGCGGGTGACCTTCTCGCGCTCGGCGATGGAGGCGAGGTCGACCTGGTCGACGACCGCCTCGTGCGCCTCGACGACCCCGTCGGGCGTGGCGACCCCGAGGTCGCGCTGGGCCTTCATGACCGCGATCCACAGCTGCCGCTCCAGCACGATCTTGTGCTCCGGCGACCAGATGCGGGTGATCTCGTCGGAGGCGTACCGGGCGGCGAGGACGTTGGGCGTGGTCACGCCCCTCATCCTCCCACCCCCCCGGGGTGCGGTTTACCACGGTCCCACGGCAAGGCTGTACTTCCCGCGGCAGATCTGCCGCGGGAAGTGGGTGCTTGCCGTGGGACCGTGGTAAACCGCGAGCCGGGTCGGCCGGACCGGCTCAGGCGGGGTCGACCTGGATCTCGCCGCGCTGGGCGGCGAGGGCGATGTCGGCGCGGTGCTGGGCGCCGTCGAAACTGATGGCGTCGACGCCGGCGTAGGCGCGGTCGCGGGCGTGCTCGAGGTCCTCCCCGACGGCGGTGACTGCCAGGACCCGGCCACCTGCGGTCACGAGCCGGCCGTCGTCGTCAAGGGCGGTGCCGGCGTGGATGACGTCGACGCCCTCGATGACGTCTGCGGCACCGACGCCGAGGATGACGTCGCCCTTGCTGGAGCTCTCCGGGTAGCCGGCCGACGCCATGACGACGGTGACAGCGGTGCCGTCGTGCCACTGGGGCAGGGCGACGGAGTCGAGGGTGCCGGTCGCGGCGCCGTGCAGCAGCGGCGACAAGGGGGACGTGAGCAGTGCGAGCAGGGCCTGCGTCTCGGGGTCGCCGAAACGGGCGTTGAACTCCACGACCCGCACCCCGCGCGAGGTCAGCGCGAGGCCGGCGTACAGCAGTCCCGCGAACGGAGTGCCGCGACGTGCCATCTCCTGCACCGTCGGGACGAGGACCCGCCGCGTGACGTCCGCGACGAGGTCGTCCGGCGCCCACAGCAACGGCGTGTACGCGCCCATGCCGCCGGTGTTGGGCCCCTCGTCGCCGTCGAGGGCCCGCTTGAAGTCCTGCGCCGGCTGCAGCGGGATGACGGTCTCGCCGTCGGTGATCGCGAACAGCGACACCTCGGGTCCGTCGAGGAACTCCTCGATGACGACGCGGTCGCACCCGGCGGCGTGGGCGACCGCGGTGGCGCGGTCGTCGGTGACGACGACGCCCTTGCCGGCGGCGAGCGCGTCGTCCTTGACGACGTACGGCGGGCCGAACGCGTCGAGCGCGGCCTCGACCTGCTCCGGCGTCTCGCACACGTGAGCCATCGCGGTGGGCACCTCGGCGGCGGCCATGACGTCCTTCGCGAACGCCTTGGAGCCCTCGAGCTCCGCCGCCCGACGCGACGGCCCGAAGCAGGCGATGCCGGCCTCGCGGACCGCGTCGGCCACACCGGCCACCAGCGGCGCCTCGGGCCCCACGACCACGAGGTCGACGTCCAGCTCCGTCGCGAGCGCCGCGACGGCGGCGCCGTCCATCGGGTCGACGTCGTGGCGCTCGGCGACCTCGCCGATCCCCGGGTTGCCCGGGGCGGCGTGCACCTCGGTGACGTTCGGGTCGCGGGACAGGGCGAGGGCGAGGGCGTGCTCGCGCCCGCCGGTGCCGATGACGAGGGTCTTCACGGCTCCTGAGCGTAACCGTCGACCGGGCCGCCTCGGGCGGCGCGGTCAGCCGCGCGCGAGCACGGCGACGAGGTCCTCGGCGACGTCGCGGTCGGTGTAGGCCTCGAAGTCCTCCTCGTCGAGGGAGTTGACCTCGAGCGAGACGACGGCCGTCCGGTCCTCGTCGACGAGGACGGCGCGCCGCATCCCCTGCGGGTTCGTCGGGTACCAGCGCGACAGCACCGAGATCTGCAGGCCGGCGACCTCCACGACGGTGACGTCGTTCTCCTGCACGGGCAGGTCGGTGTCGTCGGCGAGGTCGGCCGCGACGGCCTCGGCCGTGGCCAGGTCGGCCACCTGGATCAGCTGGACGTCCCCGGCGTAGTGGTCGCGGTCCCAGATGCTGCAGACGTAGAGGTAGTCGTCGTCGGAGGAGCTGAAGCCCAGACGTCCGAACCCGGCACCGGTCGTCGTCGGCTCGACCCCGGCGATCGTCGTGCCCTCCTCGAACGTCAGGCACGAGCCGTCGGCATCGAGGACCGGCATCGCTGCGTCGAACCCGTCGGAGCTGGGCCACTGCTCGGCGGTCTCCTCCAGCCAGGACTGGGGGACTCCGGTCACCTCGACGTCCTCGATGTCGACGTCGCCGTTCCCGCCGCAGCCGACGAGGGCGAAGACGGTCAGCAGGGGCGCGAGCCGCCGTACCCTCATGCGTCGAGCAGGTCGTGGCGCACGATGGTCTGCTCGCGGTCCGGGCCGACGCCGATCGTCGAGATCCGCGCGCCGGAGATCGACTCGAGCGCCAGGACGTAGTCCTGGGCACTCTGGGGGAGGTCGGAGAACTCGCGGCAGGCCGAGATGTCCTCGCTCCAGCCCGGGAACATCTCGTAGATCGGCTTCGCGTGGTGGAAGCCGGTCTGCGTCATCGGCATCTCCTCGACGCGCTCGCCGTCGATCTCGTAGGCGACGCAGACGGGGATCTGGTCCCAGCCGGTGAGGACGTCGAGCTTGGTGAGGACGAAGTCGGTGACGCCGTTGATGCGGGCGGCGTAGCGGGCGATCGGTGCGTCGTACCAGCCGCAGCGACGCGGACGACCCGTCGTGGTGCCGAACTCGCCGCCGTTCTCACGCAGCCGGTCGCCGTTCGCGTCGAACAGCTCCGTCGGGAACGGGCCCTCGCCGACGCGGGTGGCGTACGCCTTGACGATGCCGATGACGCGGGTGATGCGCGTGGGGGCGATGCCCGAGCCGGTGCACGCACCCCCGGTGGTGGCCGACGAGGACGTCACGAAGGGGTAGGTGCCGTGGTCGACGTCGAGCAGCGTGGCCTGGCCGGCCTCGAGCAGCACGGTCTCGCCGCGCTCGAGCGCCTCGTGCAGGTGCAACGTCGTGTCGGCGACCATCGGGCGGAGCCGGTCGACGTACGACAGCAGCTCCTCGACGATCTCGTCGACCTCGACGGCGCGTCGGTTGTAGACCTTGGTGAGGATCTGGTTCTTCAGCTCCAGCGCTCCCTCGACCTTCTGGCGCAGGATCTTCTCGTCGAAGAGGTCCTGCACGCGGACGCCGAGACGGTTCATCTTGTCGGCGTACGTCGGCCCGATGCCGCGGCCCGTGGTGCCGATCTTGCGGCTGCCGAGGAACCGTTCGGCGACCTTGTCGAGGGTGCGGTTGTAGTCGGCGATGACGTGCGCGTTGGCGCTGATGAGCAGGTTGCTGGTGTCGATGCCGCGCGCCTCGAGACCGTCGATCTCCTCGAACAGCACCGACAGGTCGACGACGACGCCGTTGCCGATGACCGGCGTGCACCCGGGGCTGAGGATGCCGCTCGGCAGCAGGTGCAGGGCGTACTTCTCGTCGCCGATGACGACGGTGTGTCCGGCGTTGTTGCCGCCGTTGAACTTCACGACGTGGTCGACGCGGCTGCCGAGCAGGTCGGTGGCCTTGCCCTTGCCCTCGTCACCCCACTGGGCTCCGACGATGACGACTGCGGGCATCGGAATGCACCCCTCGAACACGAGACAAGCCCCGTGTCCGGGGCTCTGACCGGGGCAGTCTATCGCCGCCGGGCCTATGCTCTCCACGGGACGAGGGAGCGACATGGGTCAGTGGGTGGCGATCGCCAACGCCAAGGCAGGCACGAGCACGCCCGACGAGGTCGAGGCCGTCGTCGAGGTGCTGCGCGAGGTGCACGAGGTCCGACTGGTCGAGACCGCCGGGACGGACGAGCTGCGCGACGCGCTCGCGGACGTCGCCGACGGCACCGTGGTGGCCGCGATCGGTGGCGACGGCAGCCTGCACGCCGTCGTCGCCGCGCTCGACGACCTCGACCGCCTGTCCGACGTCGTGGTGGCGCTGGTCCCGCGGGGCACCGGCAACGACTTCGCGCGCACCATCGGCATGGACCGCGACGGGTCCGTCGACGCCGCCCGGCAGCTCCTCGACGGCCACGAGGTGACTATCGACCTCATCCGCGACGAGCGCGACGCGGTGGTCGTCAACGCGGTACACATCGGCATCGGCGCGGAGGCGGCGATCGAGGCCAAGCCGTGGAAGCGTGTCCTCGGCCGGGTCGGGTACGCGATCGGCGCGACGATCTCCGGTGTCAAGCACCGCGGGTTCCGGGCGCGGGTGGAGGTCGACGGCGAGCCGGTGCGCCACCGGGGGCGGATCATCCAGGTGGCCGTCGGCAACGGCCGGTACATCGGTGGTGGAGCGCCGCTGCTGCCCGAGGCCGAGGCGGGTGACGGTCTGCTCGACGTCGCGATCTCCTGGTCGAACCCGCGACTGCGACGGCTCGGGTACGCGTGGCGACTGCGCAAGGGACGCCACCCGCTGCGCGACGACGTGGAGTACCTGAAGGGCCGGACCGTGCGGGTCGTGGGCGAGGCCACCGGCAGCAACGCCGACGGTGAGATCGGCCCGCCCGTCACGACCTACGAGTGGCGCATCGAGCCGGGCGCGCTGCGCTTCCTCGTCCCCCGCGACGAGGACCGCGCCGAGGCGTCGAACTAGACGAGCGGCGGGTCGTCGACGGTCGGTCGCCGGCGCCGACGACGAGAGGTGCGGTTCGCGACGGCGACCCATGCCACGACGGAGACGCACGTCGCCACGAAGAGGAGGCGGGCGGCCAGCAGCATGCCCTGTCGGCGCGAGTCCTCGCCGTCGATGGTCCACAGCCTGACGACGTCGTCGACCACCCGGAGGATGCCGAGCCCGCTGCGCCCGTCGGCAGGGAGGGCGGGGACCATGACGGTCGACAGTGCCGTCACGAGCAGCAGGGAGAGGGACGAGAGCACGACGAGGGCGGCGTCGGGCTCGCCGCCGCGTCGTCGCAGCACCCATCGGACGAGGTGGACGAGGGGCCACAGGACGAGCCCGCACACGAGCCAGCCGAGCAGCGAGGCGAGCGTGACCAGGAGGGCGAGGACGAGCGGCATGAGGAGCACGCTCGCGTCCTCGTCGGGCTGGACGACGAGCGGCAGGACGAGCGGCAGGCCGACGACCGCGGTGAGCACCGGCGCCAGGAACAGGGGCCACAGGGTGGGGAACAGCGACGGCTGGGGTTCACGACGCGCGGCCAGCTGCATCGCGGCGATGCCGTCGACGCGCAGGCCGGCGACGACGCCACAGATGGCAGCGACGGCGCTCAGGGCCCACAGGCCCGCCTCGATGTCACCGTAGAGGGGGTACACCTGGGTCAGTGCCGCGGCGACGACGAGGAGTCCGACGGCTCGACCGCCCCAGGCCGGCTCGAGACCGGTGGGCGGTCGCCACGACGACGCCATCGGGGGTTCTCGCTCACACCAGCTCGGCGTACGCCTCAGGGCTCGACTCGCGCAGGAACTCCCGGCAGCGGTGCGCCTCGGCCTCGTCGCCGAGCCGCTCGGACCCGGTGGCCAGCACGGCGAGGGAGCGCAGGAATCCGCGGTTCGGCTCGTGCGACCATGGCACGGGGCCGTGCCCCTTCCACCCGTTGCGCCGCAGCGCGTCGAGGGAACGGTGGTAGGCGGTGCGCGCGAACGCGTACCCCTCGAGGTCGCGGCCCTCGATGAACGCCGCCTCCGCGAGCAGCGACCACGCGAGCGTGGAGTCCGGGTGCGTCGCGGCGACCGACTGCACGTCGTCGCCGGCGTCGATGGCTGCGGCCCCCGAGTCGGCGGGCAGGAAGGTCTCGGGCGGCTCGCCCAGCAGGTTCGTCATGCCCCGACCCTACGATCCGTGTCGCTGATTCCCAGGACCACCTGGGAATCAGACCCAGGGCACGGCTTTCCTGCGCGCCTCACGGGATGCTCCCCATGATCAGTGCGGGAGGACCATGGTCGACGCCTGTCCACACCGGACGGAGGGCTGGACCCGCTGTCCACAGGCCAGGTCGGAGCGGGCCCGTTCAAGGCCGGATCGAGCACACCATGTCTCCATGGACGATCCCCTGCTGAGACACGTCGCCGAACGCAACGGGGGGTACCTCCATCGTGAGGACCTCCTGGCACTGGGTGAGACGGACCGCTCCATCGCCCGCGCCCTTCGGGACCGGACGTTGGTCCGGATCCGTGTGGGCACCTACGCCTTCCGCGACCGCGTCGATGCGCTCGATCCTCTCGGCAGGCACGTCGTCCTGGCCCGCGCCACGATCGACAAGCTGCCGGCCGGCTCGGTCGCGCTCTCCCACGCCAGCGCCGCGGCGCTGCACGGCATCGAGCTCTTCGACGTCGATCTGTCCGTCGTCCACCTGACCCGTCTGGACGACGGCTCGGGGCGCATCGAGTCGGGGATCCAGCACCACACGGGTTCACCGGCACCCGAGGAGATCGTGGAGCTCGACGGTCGCCTCGTCACCTCGGCGTCGCGGGCAGCGTGGGAGACCGCCTGCTCGACGTCGAGCAGGGGAGCACTGGTGGTGCTCGACTCCGCGTTGCGGCGCGGGTCGATGTCGCCGGAGGAGCTGGCTGACACCGTCGGCCGGTACGCGACCTGGCGGGGCTCACGACGAGCGCGGCTCATGGCGAGGCTCGCCGACCCGGGCGCCGAGTCCGTCGGTGAGTCCCTGCTGCGGTTCCTCTGCTGGGAGGAGGCGTTGCCGGCTCCGGAGACCCAGCTCGAGGTGGTCGACGGACATGGCCGACTGCTCGGTCGCAGCGACCTCGGCTGGCGTCTGTACCGTCATCTCGCGGAGTTCGATGGCATGCGCAAGTACTGGCGTGACCGGCGTGCCGGAGAGGATGCGAGCGACGTCGTCGTCAGGGAGAAGGCCCGTGAGGATGCGATGCGCGCTCAGGGCTGGGGCATGACCCGCACGACGTGGCCGGACGTCCTGCGTGACTCGTCGAGGGCGACGGGTGCACGCCTCCGGCACGAGCTGGAGCAGTCCCACCGCCTCTACGCGCGCGGACGTCGCGTCATCGCCTGAACGGCCCGACCGCATGAGTCACGGGAATCTGTCGCGGACCACGCGATGTTTCCCGTGGTCCGCGACAGTTCTCCGAGCCCGATGTCGGATTCCCAGGTCCTCCTGGGAATCGGGCATCCGTCAGAGGCGGGTGCCGGCCGAGCGCAGGTTCTGGCAGGCCTCCACGACGCGGGATGCCATGCCGGCCTCGGCGGCCTTGCCCCAGGCGCGCGGATCGTAGGCCTTCTTGTTGCCGACCTCGCCGTCGACCTTCAGGACGCCGTCGTAGTTGTCGAACATGTGGCCGGCGACGGGGCGGGTGAACGCGTACTGGGTGTCGGTGTCGACGTTCATCTTGACGACGCCGTAGTCGACGGCCGCGGAGATCTCCTCGGGCAGGGAGCCGGAGCCGCCGTGGAAGACGAAGTCGAACGCGTTCGCCGTGCCGAACTCCGCCTCGACGGCGTCCTGAGCGGCCTTGAGGACCTCGGGGCGCAGCTTCACGTTGCCGGGCTTGTAGACGCCGTGGACGTTGCCGAACGTCAGAGCGGTGAGGTAGCGGCCCTTCTCGCCGAGGCCGAGGGCGCGGACGGTGGCGAGGGCGTCCTCGGGGGTCGTGTAGAGCTTGTCGTTGATCTCGGCCTCGACGCCGTCCTCCTCGCCGCCGACGACGCCGATCTCGACCTCGAGGATGATCTTCGCGGCGGCGGACAGCGCGAGCAGCTCCTCGGCGATCTGCAGGTTCTCCTCCAGCGGCACGGCCGAGCCGTCCCACATGTGCGACTGGAAGTAGGGCAGGCCGCCGGCCTGCACGCGCTCGGTGGACGCGGCGATGAGGGGCCGGACGAACCCGTCGAGCTTGTCCTTGGGGCAGTGGTCGGTGTGCAGCGCGACGTTGACCGGGTACTTCTTGGCGACCTCCTGCGCGAAGGCGGCGAATCCGAGGGAGCCGGAGACCATGTTCTTGACGGTGGGCCCGGAGAAGTAGTCGGCGCCGCCGGTGGAGACCTGGATGATGCCGTCGGACTCGGCCTCGGCGAAGCCGGCGAGTGCGGCGTTCAGGGTCTGGGAGGAGGAGACGTTGATGGCCGGGAACGCGAACGACTCGCGCTTGGCCTTGTCGAGCATCTCGGCGTAGACCTCGGGGGTGGCGACGGGCATGGGCTCTCCTCGTGGACGGTCGTGCGGCGGTCCGGCCAGCCTATCGCCGCTCGTGGCCGCCCGGCCTCACGCGGGTCGGCCGGTGCCGGCGGCGAGCTCCTTGGTCAGGGCCCGTGCGACGACCTGGATGGGGCTCCACACGCTGGAGAACGGTGGCGCGTACGACAGGTCGGTCATGACGAGCTCGTCGACGGTGAGCCCGTTCCACAGGGCCATCGCGGCGGCGTCGATGCGCAGGCCGGAACCGGCGCCACCGGCGACCTGCACGCCAAGGAGACGGCGGGTGCTGCGGTCGGCGATGCCGAGGCCGTGCATGGACTCCGTACCGGGGTAGTAGCCGGCGCGCGTCGTGGTCTCGATCGTGGTGACGACGGGGTCGAACCCGGCGTCGCGGGCCTGCTGCTCGCCGAGCCCGGTGCGGGCGATCTCGAGGTCGCAGAACTTGGTGATCGCCGTCTGGACGATGCCGGGGAAGGTCCGCCCGGACCAGGTGGCGCCCAGCGAGGCGGCGATCGACTCCCCGGCGACGAGACCCTGCTTGTTCGCGTGCGTGCCGAGCGGGACATGCACGAGGTCGCCGGTGAGGCGGTCGAGCGTGACGACGCAGTCGCCGGCGGACCACACGTCGTCGAGACCGGTGAGGCGCTGCTGGTCGTCGGTGACGAAGCCGTCCTTCATCCCCTTCTGCGCGTCGGGCAGCAGGCTCGATCGGGGGGTCACGCCGAACGCGACGACGACGATGTCGGCCTCGTGCTCGCCCTCGGCGGTCTGCACGGACGTCACCCGTCCGTCGCTCGTGCCGAAACCGGTCACCTCCGCCTCGGTGACGAGCTCGACGCCGAAGCGGCCCATGGCCTCGGCGATGACCTCGCCGATGTGGTCCTCGACGATCGGCAGCGGCGTGCTCTCGCGCTCGATCACGGTGGTGCGAAGACCGCGACCGGCGAACGCCTCGGCCATCTCCATGCCGATGTAGCCGCTGCCGACGACGACGGCGCGGCGGACGTCGCCGTCGAGCGCGTCGAGGACGGCGTGGCCGTCGTCGATGTCCTTGATGGTGTGGATGCCGGTGGCGTCGATGCCGGGCAGGTCGGGTCGCACGGATGCGGCGCCGGTGCCCACCACGAGCCGGTCCCACGCGAGGGTGTGCTCGCCGGCGGCGTCGGTGTACGTGACGGTCCGGGCGTCGACGTCGACGCCGGTGGCGGTGCTCTCCAGGCGGACGTCGATGCCGCGCTCGCGGTGCTGCTCGGGGGTGCGTGCCACGAGGTCGTCGCACGAGTCGATCTCGCCGCCGATCCAGAACGGGATGCCGCAGGCGGAGTAGGACGTGTAGGTGCCGCGCTCGAGCACGACGACCTCGACGTCGTCGACGAGACGGTTGACGGCGGACGCGGCGGTCATCCCCGCGGCGTCACCGCCGATGACGAGCACGCGTGGAGCCATGGGCAGAGCGTAGGACGGCGCCGTCCGGGACGCAGGTCGGCTCAGGAGCAGAGGCGCTCGAGCACGGCCTGGAGCTCGGGTCCGACGTGCAGACGGGTCCGCTCGGCATCGATGCTGGTCAGCTGCGTGGTCGTCGTCCCGTCCCACCAGTGCACGTGGGGACTGAGCGGATCGTCGGACTGCTGGAAGCCGGCGTGCGTCATCTGGGTGAGCACCTGCAGGCTCGCGACCGAGCGGGTGTCGCGCAGGGGGTGGACGAGCAGCTCGGTGGGGGTGGGAGTGGCGACGAAGACGCCGTCGGGGGCGGCTCCGAGCTCGGCGTGGGCGAGGATCGCGGGCAGGACGAGCGCAGTGGCGGCGGTCAGGGGCGAGTCCGACGTGAGGAGCGTGACCCCGACCTCCTCGTTGCCGAGGTGGTGCACCTCGAGGTCGGCGACGACCTGCCCGAGGGCCTGCAGAGCCGTCGTGCGGGCGGCCCGCGGCCCTCCCAGCCGCTCGACGGCGTCGTCGTCGAGGGGATGTCCGGTGTCGTCGACGAGGACGGCGACGAGGTCGTCGGAGAAGGTTCGGCTCGTGCCGGCCGGCAGGTCGGCGGGAGCGGTCGCGCGGGGGACCAGCCTCACGAGGGCTGGGCGGGGGCGAGGGGCTCTGCTCATGCGAGCTCGGCGTGTCGGCGCACCCATGCGTGCATGGCGATGGCGGCGGCCGCTCCGGCGTTGATGGACCGGGTCGAGCCGAACTGGGCGATGGACAGCGTGGTGCGGCACGCCGCCCGGGCGGCGTCGGAGAGTCCCGGGCCCTCCTGGCCGAGGACGAGGACGCACGCGGCGGGCAGCTCGGCGGTCTCCAGGGGTTCGGCGCCGGGCAGGTTGTCGATGCCGAGCAGCGGCAGGCCTTCGTCACGGGCCCAGTCGGTCAGCGCGGCGACGTCCTCGTGGTGGCGCACGTGCAGGTAGCGGTCGGTGACCATCGCACCGCGACGGTTCCAGCGGCGACGGCCGACGACGTGCACCGCGGCCGCGTTGAAGGCGTTGGCCGTGCGCACCACCGATCCGATGTTGAAGTCGTGCTCCCAGTTCTCGATGGCGACGTGGAAGCCGTGCCGGCGGGTGTCGAGGTCGGCGAGGATCGCCTCGACGCTCCAGTAGCGGTAGGCGTCGACGACGTTGCGGCGGTCGCCGTGCTCGAGCAGCTCGGGGTCGTAGCGAGGGTCGTCGGGCCAGGGCCCCTCCCACGGCCCGACCCCGACGCCGGCGCGGGAGCCGACCGGCTCGCTCACACGCCGTGCTCGGCGCGGTAGGCGCGGACGGCCGGCAGGTGCTCGGCGAAGCGTCCGGTGGCATCGAGGTGCTCGATGACGTCGTCGAGGGTGACGATGGCGTGGACGCGGGCGCCGGTGTCGCGCTCGACCTCGGCGATGGCCGAGAGGTCGCCGGTGCCGCGCTCCTGCCGGTCGACGGCCACGACGATGCCGGCGAGGCTCGCCCCGGCGTCGTCGATCAGGGGAAGGACCTCGCGGATCGCCTTGCCGGAGGTGATGACGTCGTCGATGACCACGACGCGACCCTGCAGCGGCGCTCCGACGATCATCCCGCCCTCGCCGTGGTCCTTCGCCTCCTTGCGGTTGAAGCACCACGGGAGGTCGCGGTCGTGGTGCTCGGCCAGCTGGACGGCGGTGGCCGCGGCCAGGGGGATGCCCTTGTACGCGGGACCGAGCAGGACGTCGACGTCGAGGTCCGCGGCGAGCACGGCCTGGGCGTAGAAGCGGCCGAGCCCCGCGAGGCCCGCTCCGGTGCGGATGTTGCCGGCGTTGAAGAAGTACGGCGACCGGCGCCCGGACTTGAGGGTGAAGTCGCCGAACCTCAGCACCTCGTGGTCCAGGGCCAGCTCGATGAACTCGTGCTGGTAGTCGTGCATCAGGCGGTGGCTTCTCGCTTGTCCACGGTGTCGACGAGGTCGCCGAAGACGACGTTGCGGTTGCGGGTGTGGAAGAGCTCCGAGCACGTCAGCATCGTCAGGCGTGCCTCGGTGGGCTGCTCGCCGCGCAGGTCCGGGTCGGGGACGGGCTGCAGCGGCCACCCGACGGTGAAGTCGAGGGTGAGGGAGTCGCCGTCGTTCTCGAGCTCGTAGGTGTAGACGTGGGTGCGGGTCTCCACCTCGACGAGGTCGCCCGCGCGCAGCTCCAGGAAGTCGCGGAACGGCTCACCGTGGGTGACGCGGTGCCCGGCGATGGCGAAGTTGCCGATCTCCCCGGGCAGGGCGCCCTCCTCGTACCAGCCGACGCCGCGGGCGAGGTCCTCGTCCTCGAACCCCTTGACGATCGGGACCTCGTAGTCGTCGCCCCAGCGCTCGACGCGCAGGACGCCGATGGCGTCGGAGTCCAGACCCTGGCCCCAGTCCTCGTCGAGGGCCTGCAGGATCTGGCTGTGCTCCTGCTTGGCCACGACGTTGGTGCCCCAGTACTGCCACGCACCCCAGCCGAGGATCCCGAGACCGCCGAGCATGAGCGAGAGGCCCAGCACGGTGACGATCGGGTTGCGCCGGCGCTTCTGCGCGCGGCGTCGCGGCGCCTGGTCGGTCACGTCGGTAGTCATCGATCCCATCGTCTCATGGGGTTCGAAGCGCTGTCGCGGACGATTCTCTTGAGATTTTGCTGAAAGCGCTTGCCCGCCGCCACCGCTGTCCTAGACTGGAGACATCACCCCGCCGGTTCACCCCCCGAGACCGGCGGGGTGACTCATGTCCGGGGCCGGTCCCGGGACTCGACGGCGGATCAGCGCATGACCCCGAGAGGCTCGCGCGTCACCCCGGGGAAGACCCGCGAGAGGTCGATCTCCGGGAACCGGGCGGCGAGGACCTCGCCCAGCAGGCTGCGGTAGTCGGTGGTGACGGCCAGGTCGCCGTCGACCTGCTGGGCCCGCCCGAGCCCCGGCCAGCGTCCGTAGTACTGGCCGCCTCGCACGCCCGCGCCCATGAGCAGGACGCAGTTGCCGTACCCGTGGTCGACGCCGGCGGAACCGTTCTCCTGCAGACGTCGACCGAACTCGCTCAGCGTGATGACGGTGACGCGGGACGCGTGCGACCCGAGGTCGGTGAAGAACGCCGCGAGGTCGGTCGCGAGCTTGCCGATCGTGTCCTCGACGTTCCAGCGCAGGCCGGCGTGGTGGTCCCACCCGCCGGCGTCGACGGCCAGCGCGCGGACGCCGACGGCCGCCTTGATGAGCGCCGCGCCGTGCGCGAGGGCCGCTCCGGCCTCGGAGTAGCGGGCGTAGGCGGCACCGTTGGCGGGCTTGCGCTCGATCGCGCTGCTGATGGCGGCCGAACGCTTGGACAGCGCCAGGGCCTCGCCAGCCGCGCGTCCGAGCACGTCCTTGCGCCCGCCGTACTGGCGGCGCCAGGTGTCCTCGAGGACGCCCGTGATGCGGGGGTTCTCGTGCATCGGCATCGTCAGGTCGTCCAGGCGTCCGGTCGCCAGCGCGGGGGCCGGACCCAGCAGGGAGGTCGGCATCGTCGTGTTCCCGAGCTGCAGGCCGCGCATCACGTCGGCCTGCCCGGCCAGGCCCGCGATCATCCGGTTGATCCAGCCGATCCGCTCGGGGCTGCCGGGGTCGGCGTCCTCCACGATCTCCATCGCCTCGAAGTGGCTCCGGTTCGGTGCGGGGAGACCGACGGCGTGGGCGGCGGCGAGCTCGCCGCGCTCCCACCAGGGACTGAGCGGCGCGAACGCCGGGTGCAGGCCGAAGGTGTCGTCGCGGTGCAGCACCTGGGTGGCCTTGATCGCCGTGGAGGGCCGCGCGGCGTGGTAGGCGGGCTCGGCGTGCGGGACGACCATCGAGAGGCCGTCGGCGCCTCCACGCAGCGACAGGACGACGAGCACGTTCGCGTTGGTGGATCCGAAGACCGTGGAGGTCAGGGCGCCCCCGGTCATCGAGGTGACGACGCCGGCCATGGAGGCCAGGCCCGCGGCACGCAGCAGCGAGCGGCGGGTCATCGAGTAGTCGGGGCAGCCGCAGGGCTCGGTCTCGTTCATCGCAGCATCCCGTGGGGTGTGTTCAGCAGGGTCCCGCGGATCACGATGAGGTGCCACGGGTCGACCTCGGAGGCCCGCCGCCAGCGGGCCGAGGCCGGGCGTTCGAGGACGCGGCTGATGGCCCGCACCGCCTCGGGGTCGGCGGATCGGCCGAGGAGCATCCGCGACTGGTGCTCGACGATCTCGTCGAGTCGCCGCGGCCACTGTGTGGGCAGGGTCGAGGCCTGCTTCGGGCGGGTCATCGCGGTGGACTTCCACCAGTTGCCGGGCAGGGCGTAGTGCAGCTCCCACGAGCGCAGCATGCGGGCCGGGGAGGCGTACACCTCCGACGTCTCGGGGAACCCGTCCGGCCGCGGCCAGCGGAACGGCTGCTGGCCCATGGACTCCGACATCCACACCAGCTGACGCACGAAGCCGTTGTCGTCGCCGCGACCGGTCGGGCGCATCCCGAGCAGCCGGGCGACGTTCACGGCGTCCTCGACGGGGGTGCGCAGCTTGGACCGCCGGGACGCGTAGTACTCCGGATGGGCGCGCAGGGCCTTCAGACTGGCCTTCACGTCGCCGCCGGATCGCGAGTACGCCGTGGCGACGGCCTTGACGATCGCGCCGGGCGGCTCGTCGCGCACGAAGCGTCGGCACAGCCTGCGGGCGACCCGCTCGGCGGTCGCCGGATGGGTGGAGAGGTAGGTCAGCAGCGCGGAGAGCGCCGCCCGTCCGTCCGGGTCGCTGTTGGCGTGCCGGAAGCCGAGGACCGAGACCGGACCGGTCCAGTGGTCGCCCGGGGAGTAGCTGGCGTCGTAGCCGTCGAAGATCCGGACGCGGAACCCGGTGAGCAGTCGGGAGGCGTTCAGCACGTCGGCCTCGGTGTACCCGGCACCGCGCCCGACGGTGAACAGCTCCAGGAGCTCGCGTCCGAGGTTCTCGTTGACGCCGCGCTTGGTGTTCTCGTGGTTGGTGAGCCACCCGGACATGGCTGGGTGGACGACCGCCTCGCGCAGGAGCGCCCCGTAGCTGGTCAGCGCGTTCTTGCGGATCGCCTGGTCGTAGGAGTACCGCCACGGGAACGACCGGTCCTCGCAGGCGGGGATGTAGAGCAGGTTCGACCAGAAGTCGCTCATCACCTCGTGCACCTGTCGCATGGACAGGATGCGTCGCGCCAGCGTGTACGACGTGAAGTCCATGCCGTAGTCCCAGCCGCTCGCCCGGCCGGCCGTGACCTCCGCCCATGCCTGGCCGGGGCTGTGGGACAGCCGCGGGAACCAGGACGCGACGGCGCCGGCGGCGCTGTCCTTGATCGCGGTGTGGCGCAGCTGGGCGTCGAACCAGGCGTTGCTGGACCCGCGCGTGCGCACGTCCTTGATGACGGCGGCGTCGACACCGAAGGTGAAGCGACTGACGTCGTGATGGTTCCGAGCGCTCAGCGGCTTCGGCTTGACGGCAGCAGACAGGCGTCCGCTCATGAGTTCCCCCTGCTCACGGCGAGACCGTCTCCCGGCAGTCTCGGTGCAGACATCATGCGCCCGTCCGACGCGGTGCGCCACGTGTTCGCGGAGATTCCCCGCGTACAGTCGTGACGATGAGGACGAGCACGGCACGTCTGGACGGTCTGGGCACGACGATCTTCGCGCAGATGAGCGCCCTCGCGCAGCGCACCGGCGCGGTGAACCTGGGCCAGGGGTTCCCCGACACCGACGGACCGCACGAGGTGCTCGAGGCAGCCGTCCACGCGCTGCGCTCGGGACGCAACCAGTACGCCCCCGGAGCCGGGGTGCCGGAGCTGCGCCGGGCGATCGCCGCGCACCAGCACCGCTTCTACGGCATGGAGCTGGACCCGGAGACGGAGGTCGCGGTGACCACCGGCGCGACGGAGGCGATCGCGGCGGCCATGCTCGCGTTCGTCGAGGCCGGCGACGAGGTGATCGTGCTCGAGCCGTACTACGACTCCTACGTCGCGGTGATCCAGATGGTCGGCGGTGTCCGGCGCCCGGTGACGCTGAGGGCACCCGACTTCCGTCTGCCGGTCGACGAGCTGCGGGCCGCGGTGGGCCCGCGCACCACGACGATCGTCCTGAACAGCCCGCACAACCCGACGGGCGCGGTGCTGAGGGCCGAGGAGCTCGAGGCGGTCGCGCAGGTGGCCCGCGAGCACGACCTCGTCGTCGTGAGCGACGAGGTGTACGAGCACCTGACGTTCGACGTCCCGCACGTGCCGATCGCGACGTTGCCGGGCATGGCCGAGCGCACCCTCACGGTCTCCAGCGGCGGCAAGACGTTCTCGTTCACCGGCTGGAAGGTCGGATGGGCGTGCGGGCCCGCGCCGCTGATCGAGTCGCTGCTCAAGGCCAAGCAGTTCATGACCTTCACCTCGGGGGCTCCGCTGCAGCCGGCGATCGCGGAGGCGTTGATGCTGGGCGACGACTTCTTCGCCGAGTTCTCCGCGGGGATGCGGGCCCGCCGCGACCAGCTGTGCACCGGCCTCGCGGAGATCGGGTTCGACGTGTTCGTGCCCGACGGGACGTACTTCGCGACCACCGACATCCGTCCGCTCGGCTTCGACGACGGGCTCGAGTTCTGCCGGTCGCTGCCGGAGCGCGCGGGTGTCGTGGCGGTCCCGCACCAGGCCTTCTACGACGACGTCGAGGCGGGCCGCCCCCTCGTCCGGTGGGCGTTCTGCAAGCGCCCCGAGGTGATCGACGAGGCGCTGTGGCGGTTGTCGGTCCTCAGCTGAACGCGCAGCCCCGCTTCGCGCCGAACCGGCCGAGGACCATCGCTGCCGGGCACCAGCCCGTGATGCTGGACTGCAGCAGGTTGGCCCCGACGAAACCGGTGAGCAGCAGCCACCAGGGCGAGACGAGGACGGCGAGGACGGTGCCGACCAGCACGAGATTGCCGGCCAGGGCGAGGACGAGTCGATCGACGGTCACGAGGGGTCTCCTGGGGTAGGGCTGGACGGCTCAGCCGTGGGCGAAGGTGACCTTGGGCAGCACACGCTGCAGCCAGGTCGGCACGTGCCAGGCGGCGTGTCCGCTGAGGCGCAGCAGCACCGGCAGCAGCACCAGGCGGACGAGGAAGGCGTCGAGGAGCACGGCGACGCCGAGCACGATGCCCATCTCCTTGGGTGGGAGCGGTCCGGACAGCGCGAAGGTGAAGAACACCGCCACCATGACCGCCGCTGCGGCGAAGATGACGCGGCCGGTGTGGGCGAGGGAGCCCACCATCGCGTCCTTCGGGTCGCCGGATCGTTCGTAGTGCTCCTTGGCGGAGGCGAGCAGGAAGACGGTGTAGTCCATCGCGATGGCGAAGATCATCGCGAAGAAGAACACCGGTGCCCAGGCGTCGAGGAAGCCCTGGCTCTCGAAGCCGAGCAGGCCGGCGCCCCACCCCTCCTGGAAGATGAGGCGGGCGACGCCGAAGGCTGCAGCAGTCGACAGCAGGCTGACCAACGTCCCCAGCAGGGAGATGAGAGGCGCTTGCAGGGCGACGAGGAGCAGCAGGAAGCCAAGGCCCAGGACGATGGCGATGACCCATGGCGTCGACTCGTCGAGCTGGTCCTCGAGATCGAGGTTCTCCACGGCTGCGCCACCGACGACGGCGGAGTCCGGGAGGTCGGCACGCAGGCGGTCGACGGTCTCGGCGAGCGCGGGGTCGGACGGATCGACGGTGGGGACGGCCTGCACGAGGGCGAGGCCGCTCTCGTCGGCCGCAGGTTGGGCGGGCATGGCTCCGGCGATGCCGGGGTCGGCGTCGAGGACGGAGGTCGCGGCCTGCGCCTGGTCGGCGTCGACGACCACCTGGAGCGTGCCCGGGGCGCCGTCACCGAAGGCGTCCTGGACGAGGTCGTACCCGACGCGGGCCGACGCGTCCTCGGGCAGGACCTTGATCGACGGCATCGCCGTCTTGAGACCGAGCACGGGTGCTGCGAGGGCGACGAGGACGACGAGCGACATCGCGCCGAAGACGAGGGGCCGTCGCCAGAGACGCTCGCCCCAGGCGGCGAAGCGCGCGGAGCGGTGCTCGCCGCTGCTCGCCCACGGCAGGGCGAAGCGGTTGATGCGGTGGTCGAGCTTGTGCAGGACGAGTGGCAGGAGGGTGAGGGTGGCGCCGAGGACGAAGAGGACGGACAGCATGATGCCTCCGGCCATCGACCGGAACGATGGTGACGGGACGATCATCACCGCCGACAGCGACACCAGGACGGTGATGCCGGACAGGAGCACGGCCTTGCCGGCGGTGTCCATCGTCTGGGCGATGGCCCGTTCGGCGCTGAGCTTCGCACCCATGCGGGCGGCTCGATAGCGCACCACGATCAGCAGGGCGTAGTCGATGCCGAGCGCGAGGGAGAACATGAGGGCGAAGTTCATCGCCCAGATGGAGACCGGCACGAGCTCGTTGATGAGCACGAGCGAGCCGGCCGATGCGACCAGCCCGGCGATGGTGAGCATGAGGGGCAGACCGGCGGCGACGAGTGCGCCGAAGGCGAGCACGAGGATCGCCATGGTGACGGGGAAGGCGAGCATCTCCGAGGTCAGCATCGCCTCGAGATTGGCCTGGTTGAAGTCGGACCAGAGCAGGGACGACCCGGTCGGATTGACCTGGACGCCGTCGCGGGAGAGGTCCTGGAGGGGGCCCTTGATGTCGCTGGCGACGCGCACCATCTCGTTGGTGTCGACGCCGGCGCCGGCGAGGACCACGGCGGTGCGGCCGTCCGGGGAGAGCGTCGCGCCCGGCTGGGGGGCGACGATGTCGGCGATCCGGTCCTCGGTCGAGAGCAGTGCCTGGACCTCCTCGAGGACGGTGGCCCCGGTGCCCTCGGTCACGGGCCCGGACTCCGAGTGCACGACGACCTGGATGGCCGAGGAGGCGTTCCCGTCGAAGTGCTCCTGGGCGAGCTCGCGGGTGGCGACGGAGTCGGAGCCGTCGGCCTGCCACCCGGCGCCGGAGAGGTGGTGCTCGACCTTCGGCGCGAAGATCCCGAGCCCGACCACCAGCAGCAGCCAGACGATGGTGACGGTGCGGGCGTTGCGGACGACCCAGAGGCCGAGTCGGCCGAGCGGCCCGGTGCTCGAGGGGGCGTCGGGTGTCGGTGGGACGGCGCGGGTGGTGGTGGCCATGACGGTCTCTCTTGCTCACGAAAAGAACCCCCCGGGGGGATGACGTGGCGACGCTAGCACAGATCCCCCCGGGGGGTTACGATGGTGTCATGACGGAGTACACGATGACCACGCGGACCGACCTTCCCTTCGCCGAGGCGACGGCACGCGTCAAGGAGATGCTGGGCGCGCAGGGCTTCGGCGTGCTCACCGAGATCGACCTGCGCGCCACGTTCAAGGCCAAGCTCGACGCCGATACGGCGGACCACGTCGTGCTGGGGGCGTGCCGGCCCCAGCTGGCGCACGAGGCAGTGCAGGCCGATCCGTCGATCGCGGCACTGCTGCCGTGCAACGTCGTCGTGCGCGACGCCGGGGACCATCGTGTCGTCGAGGCCTTCGACCCGGCCGTGATGATCTCGATGATGGAGGACGCCCCGCAGGTTCTCCGCGACGTCGCTGCCGACGCCCGGGTCCGACTCGAGGCCGCTGTCGGCGCCCTCTGACCCTCAGCCCTCGAGGGGCGACGTGCTCGGTCCCTCGAGCACCCGACCGTCGGGAGCGAACCGCGACGCGTGCAGGGGGCAGTCCCACGTCTGCTCGGCGTCGTTCCACCGGACGACGCCGCCGAGGTGCGGGCAGACCCCGCTGACGGTGCGGGTGCACCCGTCGACGGTGGAGGTCGCGCGGGGCCGGCGGCCCTGGCGCGCCGCGCCCAGCCAGCCGGCGACCATCGCGGCGCCGACCTCGCCGTTCCACGCGGTGATCGTCGCAGCACGCTTGGGGCCGGCGAGGCGAGAGGGCGGGAAGCGGCCGACGTCGTCGCCGGCCACGATCGCGTCGGCGAGCCGGCGGGCCGCTCCGACCCCGGCGAGCAGTCCCCACTTGCCGAACCCGGTGACGGCGTGGACGGGCGTCGCGCCGGGCAGTCGTCCGACGAGGGGTCGGTCGTCGGGCGTCGTGTAGTCCTGCGCCGACCAGGCGTCGAGCTCCTCCCCGGCTCCGGGCAGGTGGTCGCGGGTCCAGCGGCGCAGGGTCTCGATCCGCCGGGCCTCGGAGCCGCCGCGGGCGACGGGATGGGACAGCCCGCCGACCACGACGGCCTCGCTCGTGGTCGAGCCCGACCCGGCCGCGTCGCGCACGGAGATGGACGCCTGGCCGACGGAGACCGACATCGTCAGCTCCGCTCCGGGGCTCGCGAACGCGAGGGCGTAGGAGCGGACGGGCTTGGTGGTGGCGAAGGCGAGGCTGCGGTCGAGGACCGGGATGCCGGTGGCGAGCACGACCTGCGAGCCGGTGACGGCCGAGCCGTCGTCGCAGTGCACGACGGCCTGCGGGTGGCCGACGGCCTTCGTGACGCGACGACCGACGGAGATGTCGACGCCGACGGCCATGGCCTCGTGAGCGAGGGCGACGGTGTAGGCGAGGGGGTCGACCTGCAGCTCGTCGTCGAGCAACACCGCGCCGTGGCCGGGGAGTCCGTCGGGAGCGGAGCGCTGCCAGCGGGTGGCGAGCCCGAGCGCTCGGGCGGCGGAGTCCTCGTCGCGGGTCGCGTCGACGTCGCCGAGGTCCTCACCCCAGCTCGCTGACGTCCGTCGCGTCGTGGCGACGTCGTGCCGCGCGAGGACGGGACGCACCCACTCGAGCGCCTCCCGGCACATGGCGAGGTAGTCGCCCGCCGCATCGAGGCCGGCGTCCTTCGCGATGGTGGACAGTCGGGTGCCCTGCAGCAGGGCCAGCTTGCCGGTGGAGCGGGCGGTGGTGCCGTGCCCGACCGCCTCGTGCGCCTCGACGACGAGCACGGACCGACCCCGCTGGGCGAGAGCGGTCGCGACGGCGAGTCCCACCGCCCCGGCGCCTACGACGACGTCGTCGTAGGACTCGCTGGTCGGTGCCGGCGGTACCAGCGGCTCGGTCGATCGGTCCCAGAAGGTGCTCCGCACCATGGCTGCTCCTCGCGTCGGGGTCGACGCGGGACGTACCCGGTGGGGGCGTCGTCATGCGAGGCGATGGGACGCGGTGGAGCCGCCTGTCGGAATCGAACCGACGACCTTTTCATTACGAGTAGTCGCGAAACCCTCGATTTCCCGTCATATCAGTTGCACTCGTACCCCAGATTCCCTCCGTCTCCATGCTCGGGACACGCCAGGGGCACACAGAGCCGGACCTCCGTGAGCACGCCATCGACCCCGCCACGAGCGCACCGCCGACAACTGGTCACGCTCACCCAGGCCATCCAAGGCAGTTGGTCGCTCGCATCAATCGCGACGCATAGACGCACTGAGATGGAGCGACACTACTGCTCTGCCGCCCGCATCAAGTGACGCGCATCCACACTCAGAAGTCGTACCCCTCGTGCGCGACTTCGCGTCATGTAGGTGGCGGAACGCAGCAATCACCTCTTCGACGTCACGAGGACCCTGAGAGGGAGCCCATCATTGACGCTGGAGCGATGGGTGCGAGTTGGAAAAGACCAACCTCGCGGTTCGGTGACCGTCTTTGGTGGCCCTGTTCGGTCTATTCCGGTGGCGGTGCCCTCTAGACTGCACGAACGGGTCAGATGCGGCGGGAGGTGTGTTGTGGCGGGAAGTGCTGAGCATTTCAAGGCGCTCGTCCGCAGCCATGCTGCTGGTGACGATTCCGCCTTCTACTCCGTCGCGATGCAGGTGGCGGCTCAAGAGGCGCGTAAGGGACACCACAAGATCGCGGCCGACCTGAAGTCGGCTGTCGAGTCCTCCCGTACGTCCGGGCGTGGGGTGACTTCGATCGCGCAGCCGCGCGGCGATTTGGCAGATCTGGTTATCGCGACACATCCTGACGTAACGCTGAAGGAACTCGTGCTTCCGCCAGGGCTGAGGTCTCTTGTCGAACGAGTCCTGACTGAGCAACGCCAGCGCAAGAATCTTCTGGATCATGGCTTCGAGCCGGCGCACCGCCTCCTGTTCGAAGGCCCACCAGGAACCGGCAAGACGATGACCGCGGCGGTGCTCGCCCATGAGCTTTCGATGCCCTTGCTGACGATCCGTCTGGACAGCTTGATGAGCAAGTTCATGGGGGAGACGGCGAGCAAACTGAGGGTCATCTTTGACGCGGCCGAGCAGCAGCGCGCGGTCTATCTTTTCGATGAGTTCGACGCTCTCGGTGGAGACCGCACAGGCAACGACGTCGGTGAAGCTCGCCGAATCCTGAACTCGTTCTTGGTGTTTTTGGAGAACAACAGGAGCGAGAGTTTGATCATCGCTGCGACCAACCACCGCCAGATCTTGGACCGAGCGTTGTTCCGGCGTTTCGACATGGTGCTGGACTATGCACTCCCAGATCCCAAGCAAGGGGCCGCTGTGATGCGCGGACGCCTAGGCAGACTGGCGAAGGGGGTGCGGTGGCCGAGCCTCGCACCGGCGATGGAAGGTCTGTCGCATGCCGATCTCGTGCGGGCGGCTGAGTCGGCTGCGAAGACTGTGATCCTGAATGGAAGCATTCGGATCACCGTCGAGGATCTGAGGATTTCGCTAGAGGCGCGAAAGGCGGGCAGCCTTGGCTGGACCCCGTTAACATCTGAGCCATCTCCTGGTTGAGAACAGATCCACCGACGAGGAGTTTCGGCGCCGCGGCGGAGGCGATCCCAAGATCCGACATGTCGAGAGCCGCGCCGGGCACGGTGGAGGACGTCTCGCTGAGACTCGGACGGCACTGGACGCCGGCGATCAGGCACGAGTCGAGCTTCTGACCGAGGAAGAGCTTCGCGCTCTCGGGACCGTAATCACTCTCGAAGGAACCGGCGCCGAGTATCCGCTGGCGATCGAACGTCTGGAACGCACGTCTGCACACCGCAAGACGCCAAAGCGTTCAAAGTGGCTTCTTCTCTCAGTACTTTCAGCGCAGCCTGACCAGGACCTACCGGAGCGTGCGATGGTCTGGGTTAGCGACGAGTACCGGACCCAGTTCCTGAAGCTTTTCGAGGACTATCTGAATCAATCTAGTTCTTCTGGGAACCCCAGGAACAACGAACTGGTGGCGAACATCGCCCGGATCCGACAGAGCGTTCTCGCTGACCTGTGGCAGTCCGACGGACAGCCCCCACTGACCGGGATTCGTTGGTGGGAAGTTTGGCTTCGGCCTACGGCAGACGGTCCGGACCTTCTACGCCGCTACGCGCGGCTTGCAGAGTTTGTTGTTTCGCCGCGGGTCTTGCGCCTCCTGGACCGTAACGTGACGTGGGTTCAAGCCACCTGGTCTCAGCTCGAACCTCTCCCGTTCACGGCCGTCCCAGTAGCGGAGATCCGTCGCCCTGAGTTCGTGGACACGATCGAGGACCTGACGTTGGACGAGCAGCAGGAGTACCTCGCCGATCTCCGTGAGCGTATTGAACCGGCCCAAGAGACTGTGCCGGCCGTTTGCCATCTCGACACCGGTGTGGCGCGCACGCATGTCCTGCTGGGCGAATCGCTGGCCGAGCAAGATCTGCACACCGTGCTCGGAGTTAGCGGCTTCGATCACGAAGGCCACGGCACCAAGATGGCCGGAATCGCCTTGTTCGGCGACCTTGAGGGACATCTGGCAGGTTCCGCTCCCGTGGTGCTGCGGCATCGCCTGGAATCCGTGAGAATCATCCCTCAGAACGGTGAACCGCAGCACGCCCCGATCGCCTACGGCGACGTTACTGCTCAAGCGGTCGCGATACCTGAGACCGTCTCCAACCGGGGCCGTGTGTTCTGCATGCCTGTCAGCGCCAAGTCCGACACCGTCGACGTGCCGGGCCAACCAACCCTCTGGTCAGCAACAGTCGATGCGCTCGCGGTGGGGGCCGAGGTTGTCCGGAGCGGCGACGAACTTGAACTACTCTCCGCGCCGGATCCCGAACGCGCACGATTGCTGGTGGTCTCGGCCGGAAACACAGACCAGAGCGTCGCTGATCACCTTGCCCAGTCGGATCTTTCAGCGGTCCTGGATCCTGGACAGGCTTGGAATGCACTGACAGTCGGTGCACATACCGAACTCACCGATCCGCCGATGGACCCGGCTTACACGGGGTGGGACGTGGTCGCCGAGGACGGCGAACTTTCCCCGTACAGCCGCACTTCATTGCTGTTCGGGATCAAGCCATGGCCAATTAAGCCGGACATCGTGATGGAGGGTGGCAATGTCCTTCACGACGGGGCTTCGCTGTTCGAACCAGGATTGCCGGTGCTATCCACGCCAACTACCGGGCATGCCAACGATCTCGCGCTTGCTTCGGCGCACGCCACCAGTGCGGCCACTGCTCAAGCTGCGCGTCTCGCTGCGCTGGCGATGGCCACCTACCCGGAGTACTGGCCTGAGACCATCCGCGCGCTTGTGGTGCACGGAGCAGAGTGGACTCCGGTTATGAAGGCTGCCGTAACCAAAGCGGGCAAGTCCGGCAAGAGGGACCAGCAAGCGATGCTGCGTCGATACGGCTGGGGAGTTCCGACCGAGGACCGGGTGCTCTACTCGACGGATCAGGCAGTGACCCTGGTCGTTCAAGACGAGTTCATTCCGTTCGAGGGCGACGAGTTCAAGGCCCCCGCCTTCCGTCTACACGACTTGCCCTGGCCGACAGAGGTTCTCCAAGACCTAGGAGACGCCCAGGTGGATCTTCGAGTCACACTCTCGTACTTTATTGAACCGACAGCGTCGCGGCGAGGATGGCGCCGGCGCTACAGCTACACTTCCCATCACCTGCGCTTCGAGGTTCAAGATCCGTTGGAAACCGAATCGCAGTTTGTACAACGGGTCAACCACGACGCTCGAACGGAAGAGGCGGGCGGACGCCCCGGGGGTGGACAGGTCAGGTGGCTAGTGGGTGCCAACCAGCGCAACCTCGGTTCACTACACCAGGACGTCTGGCGAGCCTCCGGCATCGAGCTTACGCGCTCGGGGAAGCTCGCAGTCTTTCCGGTCGGTGGCTGGTGGAAGAACAATGCGGCCAAGGCCCGCGTCGATCAGACGGTTCGATACGCACTAGTGATGGGACTGCCCCCGGTCTGGTTGACACTCGGGGTTTGCAGTAATCAGGCCGCGTCTGCGGCCGCGTAGATCATCTCAAACTCGACCGGGGTGAGCTTGCCGAGGGCGCGTTGGCGACGGCGCCGGTTGTACTTGGTCTCGATCCAGGTGACCATCGCGAGGCGGAGTTCCTCGCGGGTGTCCCAGCGCTTCGTGTTGAGGACGTTCTTCTGCAACAGCGCGAAGAAGCTCTCCATGCTGGCGTTGTCCCCGGCTCCGTAGGAGCGGCCCATCGAGCCCACCAGGCCGTTGTTCGCCAGCAGCCGCTGGGTGCGCTTGGCACGAAACTGACCGCCTCTATCCGAATGACAGATCGTGCCGACGGGGCTGCGAAGCGCGATCGCGTTGCGCATCGCTGCCCGCGCCAGCGACGACTTCATCCGGGTGTCGATGGAGTAGCCCACGATCTTGTTCGACCACACGTCCTTGATCGCGCAGATGTACAGCTTCCCTTCTCTCGTGGGGTGCTCCGAGATGTCCCAGAGCCAGACCTTGTTGGCTGCGTCGGCGACGAACTCGTGGCGCACCACGCCGTGCTCATCGACGACGGCGAGGAGGTCGTCGTGGGGCGCGGGGCCAGTGGAGCCCGGCTTGGAGCGCTTCTTGTGATGGGAGGCGTGGATGCCGGCGATGCGACACAGCCGGTGCACGCGGTTCTCCCCGACGCTGATGCCGTGCTCGAGGTCGAGCTCGTCGGTGATGAACCTGTACCCGAGAGTGGCGTCGTCGGCGTGGATCTCGTGGATCAGGTTGAGCAGGTGGGCGTCGTCCCAGTCGCGCTGGGATACGGGGTCGTTGAGCCACTTGTAGTACCCGGCCCTGGACAGGCCGAGGACCCGCAACGTCACCGCGACCGGCACCCTGATGTGGGCGCCGGTCGCGGCCATCTCTCGGACGAGCGGGAAGACTATTTTCCCGGAAGGTTCGCCTGGGACAGGTAGGCGGCCGCACGGCGCAGGACCTCGTTCTCCTGCTCCAGGAGCCGGATCCGCTTGTTCGCTTCGCGCAGTTGCTTGCGCTCGTCCTCGCTCAGGCCGGGGCGCTTGCCGTCCTCGATGTCGGCCTGCTTCATCCAGTTCGTCAGCGAGCCTTCGGAAATGCCGAAGTCCTTCGCGATCTGGGACAGCGGTGCCTGGCCCTTGCGGGCCACGGCCACGACGTCGTCGCGGAACTCCTTGGGGTAGGGCTTTGCCACGGGGACATCCTTCCGCCTGAGGTCGAAACCTCAGAGGTCAGGTGTCTACCTAACTGGGGGCAGTCCCCTCCTCCTGAGATGTCGGTGTTGACACCTCAGGCCACGGATCGCCGCTCCCACGTCCACCCCTGAGTCAGGTTTCTTCAGCCCGCCCAGAGTTGAGCTCCCCCGCCGGGACGGGGCGCGAGCGGCGCGCGCTGATCCGGTCGCTCGCCGACGTCGAGGCCGTGGTGGGGCCGGCGCGCCCTTGGGTCCGAGCCGACGCCTCCTTCCGCCGCGCGCGAGAGGCTCACCTGCTCGGCCTGTCCGGCGACACCGACGCCCACCTCGCCACCCTCGCGGTCAGCGCGGACCCGGACGCGGTGGGTGACCTGCGCGCTCGGGTGCTCGCGCCCTTGCAGGACCTCACCCCCGCGTCCCGCGAGAAGCTGACCGACACCTGGCGGGCCTGGTTGCTCCACCAGGGGCGCCGGGAGGACATCGCCGAGGTGCTCTTCGTGCATCCGCAGACCGTCCGCTACCGCGTCGGGCAGCTCCGCGAGGTGTACGGCGACCTGCTGACCGACCCTGACTTCGTGCGCGACGCGACCATCGCCCTGGCCTGAGCCGACCAGGCGGCCGGGATCACCCCTGGCGTGCCTTGAGGCGTGGGTTCTGCTTGTTGATGACGTAGGTGCGGCCGCGGCGGCGCACCACCTGGGAGCCGGGCTGGTTCTTCAGCGAGCGCAGCGAGTTGCGGACCTTCATGGGTGTCTCCTCCGGGAGTGGGTCATCGTGCGGTGGGGTCGATGAGTCCGCGCTGCACCGCGCGGACGAGTCGACGTGGGACCCGGTGGGTCCGTCCGTCGACGGTGACGGGGACCAGGTCGACCGCGGTGGCCTTCCAGGCCGACCTGCGGTGGCGGGTGTTGCTGCGGGACAGCTTGCGCTTCGGGACGGCCATGTCTTCTCCTTCGGTCAGGCGGCTCGGCGGATCTCGCCCAGCCAGGGCTCGAGACCGTCCTCGCCGACCTCCCAGAAGGGGCCGCGACCGGCCATCTCCTGGTCGGAGAGCAGGCAGTGCTCGAAGGTCTCGACGATCTCGTCGCGACCGTCGTCGATGCCGACGACCACGATCCGGGTCAGGGGCCGGGCCGCGCCCCACTGCCGGTCCGTGCCGATGCTGAGCTGGCCACCGGCACCGTCCCAGACGCAGAGGGCCGAGGGACGGCTGGCCAGCCAGAAGCAGCCCCGGGAGCGGCGTGGTCCCCCACCGAGGAGCTCGATGTTCTCGTGGAGCCGGCCCGGGTGGAACGGCCGGTCCGAGGACAGGTCGAGTCGCCACACCTCCGACTCGTCGTGCTCGGGCCCGGGGAGGTCCCCGCGACGGACCTCCGAGACCCACTGCTCGGTCGCGCCGTGCGTGTGGACGCCCCGCGCCAGGCGCGCCGTGTCCAGGGCCGAGGCGTCGTCGACGACGTCGACGCCGGGACGGGCGATGGTGCGCACCAGCGCGTGCTCCGGGCCGTCGGCCTGGCCGAGGACGGCGACGACGTCGGCGTACTCGACCATGGCCGCGGCCACCTCCGCGACGCCGCGGCCGTCGTCGGCCGTGGCGCCGATCCCCCGGTCGCGGAACAGGTCGTCGCCGAGCAGGTCGTCCACGGCGTCGTCAGCATCCAGGGCCGCGACCACGGCCGCCACCTCGACGTGCGGCACCCGCGAAGGGTCCCAAGCCACCACCCGGCAGACCTGGATCGGCTCGGCGCCCACGGGCAGGTGGGCGACGACCGAGCCCCAGAGTCCGGTGGCGGCGAGCCGCTCGATGCTCGGCACGATGTCCTCGCGGATCGCGCAGCTGGTGCACGCGTGCTCGAGGTCGATCTCCTCGCGCTCGACGACGCCCCCGATGTCGGTGACGGTCCGGGTCAGGACCTGACGCTCGTCGTCGATGCGGTGCTGGACCACCACGGCCTGGGGCAGGTCCCACTGCAGACCCATGGTGACCCGCGCCATCGGGTCGTCGGCGACGCCGCAGACGAGGATGACCGGCGTGCGGCTCATGCCTGGTTCCCGTACCGGCGACGGAAGCGCTCGACGCGGCCCTCGGTGTCGACGACCCGGCCGCGGCCCGTCCAGAAGGGGTGGCTCGCGCTCGAGACGTCGACGTCGACCACGGGCAGGGTGCGTCCCTCCCACTCGATCTCCTCGGTGGAGGTCATCGTCGAGCGGGTGAGGAAGGTCTGGCCTCCGGAGCGGTCACGGAAGACGACGGGGCGGTACTCGGGGTGGATGCCGTTCTTCACAGCGTCAGCTCCTGCATGTAGGGTTGAGAACGATTCCCATTCTACACAGGAGCACCTCCATGTCACGCGTGTGCCAGGTCACCGGGGCCGAGCCCGGCTTCGGCCACAACGTCAGCCACTCGCACCGGCGGACCAGGCGCCGATTCGACGTCAACGTCCAGCGCAAGCGGTACTGGGTCCCCAGCCTCGGCCGCCACGTCACGCTGACGCTGAGCGCCCGAGGCATCAAGACCGTCGACGTCCGCGGCATCGACGCCGTCGTCGCCGACATCCGCGCCCGGGGAGGGAGGCTCTGATGGCCAGGCGAGGCAACGAGCTGCGGCCCATCGTCAAGCTCCGCTCGACGGGCGGGACCGGCTTCACCTACGTGACCCGCAAGAACCGTCGCAACGACCCCGACCGCACGGTCCTGCGCAAGTTCGACCCCGTGCTGCGCAGGCACGTCGACTTCAAGGAGGAGCGCTGACATGGCCAAGCGGAGCAAGATCGTCGCCAACGAGCGACGCAAGGAGATCGTGGCCCGCTACGCCGAGCAGCGTGACGCCCTGCGTCGGGCGTCCAAGGACACGTCGCTGACCATGGCCGAGCGCATGGAGGCCTCCCGCGCCCTGGCGCGGCTGCCGCGGGACTCGTCTCCCTCCAGGGTGCGTCGCAGGGACCAGGTCGACGGCCGCCCCCGCGGTCACGTCGGCAAGGCCGGCCTCTCGCGCATCCGCTTCCGCAACGCCGCGCACGCCGGCGAGCTCCCCGGCATCACCAAGTCGAGCTGGTGAGCCCAGCGACCGAGGCGCCGGCGGAAGCCACCAGCACTCGCTGAGCACGCCGACGCCCCCGCCGGTCTCGGCGGGGGCGTCGCGTGGAGCTGGCGCAGGTCAGGCGGCGTGGTTGCAGGTGGCGCAGGAGCAGTCGGCGCAGACGCAGTTGACGCACGGGTCGCCGCCGCAGTTGCTGCAGGAGCAGGTGTGGTGGTTGCAGGTGGGGCAGCTGCAGTCGCGGCAGTCGCACTTCGCACAGGTGTCCGCACAGTTGGCGCACGAGCAGGTGGCGCACTCGTCGGAGTGGCCGTCGTGCTCGCGGTGCGCGTGACCGTCATGGATGTAGTCGACGTGGTCCTCGTGCACGACGGCCTCGTGGCCACAGTCGGGTCCGTGGGTGTGGGCGTGGGTCTCGGCCTCGCGGTGGTCAGTGATCGTCATCGTGGTTCTCCTTGGTGTGGTGGAACGCGTCCAGGAAGACGTGGGCGACGTGGTCGTCCGCCAGGGTGTACGCGACTTCTCGGCCTCGACGCTCGGTGACGACCAGCCGCGCGCCCCGCAGCACCCGCAGGTGCTGGGAGATCAACGGCTGGGACAGACCCAAGGTGGTGACGAGGTGACCGACCGTCTGCTCCCCCTCGGTCAGGCGGTGCACGATGGCAGCCCGGACTGGTGAGGAGAGCGCGCCGAACATGTCGCTCACGTCGCTGTAGTCAGCGGCGATGCTCGGCCCGTCACTCATGCAGACGTTCGCCATATATGCATGAGCGCATGTCAACTCGGGAACGGGTCCCGCCAGGGCTGGTCGACAGGACGCCCGACACCGGGGCCCGCACTGCGCCGCCGGCGCCGGTCGGCTCTGCCAAGATGGGTCGCGGCACCCGGGGCACTCGAGGCAGCACGCCCAGCCCGCGGGCCTCTGGGACATGGGGACATTCATTCAACGCTGCGGAACACACGAAGGTGATCTGGAACCTCAGGCACCGACGGGAACGCTGCGGCTCACCTACTCGGAACGGTGGACCCTCCAAGAGCGAGAACGCAGCGCGTCCCATCGGCAACGTCCCTGCCGAGTAGACCTAGAACCGGTCCGGGTGCAGCACCTGGGCGATGGACTCCACGGCGGAGACGTTGCCCAGTGCGCCCGGGAAGACGTCTGACGCCGGGATGGCCAGGAGGCGGTCCTCGGCGACGGCCGTCACGTCGGGGAACGTGCGCCCCAGGTAGTCGCGCACGCGCTGCTCCTGGGCGTCGTCGGCCACGGTGAACACGATGGCGTCCGGGTTGCGTGCTGCGACCTCCTCGGGCGAGATCGCGGCGGAGAAGAACTGCTCGAAGAGATCCTCGTCCGGGGTGAAGACGTTGTCCCCGCCCGCCCGCCGGATGATGTCGTACTCGACCCCGGCGCCGATCGCGAAGACCGACGTGCCCTCGATGTAGAGCTGGGCCACCGTGGGCTGGTCCGCTCCGTCGATGGCCTCGTCGACGGCTGCGAGTCGGCCTCGGACCTCGCCGGCCAGCGTCTCGGCCTCGGCGTCGGCACCGAAGATCAGTCCCAGGTTCTCGATGTCGGTCAGGAGGTCCTCGACGACGGCGGTGTTGCGCCGCTCGGGGCAGCCACCGGTGGCGACGTACGACGTGACGCCCGCCTGCTCGAGCTGCTCGAGGGTGGCGAAGCCCTGCTCCCCGGTGAACTCGTACGTCGTGGGGGCGACGACGGCGTCCGGGGCGGCCTCCAGCAGCTCCTCCCGCGCCGGCGGCGTGTCCGTGCTCAGCTCGGAGACGTCGGCGACCTGCTCGGCGACCTCCTCGGGCAGGGCGTAGGTGCCCGTCTGGGCCTGCCCGACCATCCGGTCGGCCAGGCCCAGACCGACCAGCAGCTCGGTCTGGGAGGGCATCAGGCCCACGATGCTCTCCGGGGCGCGGTCGACCGTCAGCTCCCGGTCGCAGTTGGTGATCGTCACCGGGTATCCCTCGTCGGTGGGACCGTCGTCGGCCGCGGTCGTGGTGACGTCCGCGCCGCATCCGGCGATGCCGAGGACGACCGTGCTCAGCCCGGTGGCGAGCCACCGGGACTGACGGTGGGACCGGACGTGGTGGGTTCTGGAGATGCTCATGCTGGCCTTTCCTGGGGTTCTGCTGCTCCGCTGAGCAGCAGGTGGTGGCGACCGGTCGCGGGATGGACGGTCGGTGCTGCCTCGACGCCGAAGACGGCGCGGACGAGTGCTGGGGTCAGGACCTGCTCGGGCGGGCCGAGGTCGGTGAGACCGCCACCGTCGAGGACGGCGACGCGGTCGCAGTAGCCCATGGCCAGGTCGAGGTCGTGGAGGGCCACGAGGGTGGCGGCCCCGGCCTCGGCCACCAGGCGCATGAGCTCGAAGCGGTAGGCCAGGTCGAGGTGGTTGGTGGGCTCGTCGAGCACCAGCACCTGCGCCTCCTGCGTCAGGGCACGGGCCAGCAGGACCCGTTGCCGCTCTCCGCCAGAGAGAGTCGGCATCGTGCGCTGCGCCAGGTGCAGGACGCCGGTCCGCGCCATGGCCGCCTGCGCGAGGTCCCGGTCCTCGCTCGTGTCCTGACCGAAGCCTCGGTGGTGCGGTGTACGGCCGAGCAGCACGCTCTCCGCGACCGTGAGGCCGAGGTCGTCGGCCGGTTCCTGGGACATGACGGCCACCCGCCGGGCGATCTCGCGACGGTGCAGCGTGGTGACGTCCGCCCCGTCCAGCAGCACCCGGCCGGCCGCCGGGCGGGCGGCCCGGAAGCACGTGCGCAGCAGGGACGACTTGCCGCACCCGTTGCGACCGAGCAGGCCGACCACCTCACCGGGCTCCACCGTCAGGCGGACGTCCGAGACGACGGTGCGGGAGCCGTGGACGATGCCGACACCGTCGAGCTCGAGCCTCATCGACCGATGCCCTGCGCGTCGGCGGCCTGGCCGCGCATCAGCCACAGGAAGAAGGGCGCGCCGATCATCGCGGTGACGATGCCCAGGGGAACCTCGGCCGGAGCGGAGACCGTCCGCGCCAGCAGGTCCGCCGTGCTGAGGAACAGCGCACCGCCGACGAGCGCCAGCGGGACCAGGCGCCGGTGGTCGGCGCCGACCAGCAGCCGCGCCACGTGGGGCACGACGAGGCCGACGAACCCGATGCCGCCGGCCACGGAGACCACGGCGGCGGTGAGCAGGGCGGCAGTGAGCAGAAGCAGGGCACGCAGGCCGTTGACCGGCACCCCGAGCGCCGTGGCTGCCTCGTCCCCCGCGCTGAGCGCGTTGATTCCACGCACCGTGCACGCCACGACGACGGCCGCGACGACCAGCGCGCAGGACGGACCGACGAGGCTCTGCATGGTCGCGGCGGAGACCGAGCCCAGGAGGAAGAACAGCACGCTGAACACGTTCTGCGCGTCCGTGGTCAGGGTCAGGTAGCTCGTGACGGCGCTGAAGAAGGTGCCCAGGGCGACACCGGCCAGGATCAGCCGTTGCGGCGCGATCCGACCATTCTTCTGCGCGGCCAGGAAGACGGCCACGATGGCCACCGTGGCCCCGGTGAAGGCCGCCGCACTGACCGAGACGGCGCCGAGGGCTCCGATCGCCACGACGCTGACGGCACCCACGCTGGCGCCCGCCGAGACCCCGAGGATCGCCGGCTCGGCCAAGGGGTTGCGCACCACGGCCTGCAGCAGCACCCCGGCGAGGCTGAGCGCGGCGCCGGCGAGGGCGGCGAGCAGCGTCCGCGGCAGCCGGAACTGCCAGACCACCTGGTCCTGCAGCGGGGTGTAGGAGCCGTCGCTCATCCACGGGAGCCCGGGGACGAGGTGACCGAGTACGAGCCGGCCGGCGTCGATCGGGGTGAGGTTGACCGTCCCGGTGCTGGCCGAGATCAGCACGACCACCACCAGCGCGAGTGTCGAGCACAGGGTCAGCACCCTGGCCCGGAGGACCCGTCGGTCCCGCAGGGGGGAGTGGGCGGCCGGCGCGGACGACGTCCGGGACGGCGCGAGCTCGGTGGTCATGTGGCTCCTGTCGCGGCGAGGGCGAAGTCGAGGACGGACGTGGCGAAGTCGTGCACCCGGCTGCGGGCGTTGGCGCCGTGGCCCATGGCGGGTCGGTGGTGGCGCTGCACCTCGGCTCCGCGCGATCTCAACGCCGTCTCGAACCGGTCGGTGGCACTCGAGGACACCCGGCTGTCCTCCGCGAAGGTGGTGAGCAGGAATCGCGGAAGCGGCGACGGTCGAGGCCACCGGTCCAGTCGTCGCAGCGGGGAGTAGTCGTCCATGGCCTCCCGCACTGCGTCGTCGCCGGGGTCGCCGAACTCCTCGGTCCAGGCACGGGCCAGCGGGTGCTCGGCCAGTCGGTGCGGGTCCAGCGGCGCCGCCGTGCACGCGGCACCTGCCAGCAGGCCGGGAGCCGCGAGCGCGGCCGACGCGGCGACGAGGCCGCCGTGCGAGGCCCCGGCCACGACCAGCTGCTGCGGGCTCGTCATGCCTCGGTCGACGAGGGCCCGGGCCACCGCCACGGTGTCGGCCACCGCGCGGCCCTTGCGCGGCCCTCGGGCCTGCTCGTGCCATGGCGAGCGGTGTCCTCCACCCCCTCGGACCCGCGCGGTCACGTGCAGTCCCCCGACGTCGCACCACGCCGCCACCGACGGCTCGAAGCGCGGCACGTCCACCAGGCCGAACCCCCCGTACACCTCGAGCAGCGTCGGCACGGGACCCGAGCGGCTGCCCGTGACGACCAGCTCGAGAGGGGTCCCGTCCTCGGCTGTCACGGTGACCAGGCGCGAGCGCAGGCCGGTCGGCCGGGGTCCGGTCGGCAGGTCCTCGAGCCTGGTGAGGCAGGGGGCGCCGCCGGGCGACTCGTGGCGCACCCACATCGCGCCGTCGGCCCAGGCGAGGCCGGTGGCCGTCGCGACGTCGTCGTCGGCGGACAGCGCGTGGTCGCGGAGCGGCCGGAGTCCACGGTCGTGCTCGACCACCCGGGAGTGCCCAGCCCGCACGAGGTGGACCGCGGCGCCTCCGGGGGCCGCCGCGGCGTGGACGGGAACGCCGTGCGTCCGGGCGTCCAGGGTCGCGCTGGCCTTCACCCGCGGTTCCCCGTCCGAGGCATCGAGCAGCAGCAGGTGGTCAGCGGAGACCACGAGTGCGGTGTCGCCGACGCTGCTGAGACTGCGCACCGCAGGCAGCCGCAGGAGCTGCCGACCATCCACGCCGAGCAGCCACGAGGGGTCCCTCTGGTCCGGCCCGGGTTCCGCCAGGAAGCACCGGCCACCGAGGGAGACCAGTCGGGGCCGTCCGGCCGCGGCCGCCCTCACGAGTCGGGCCCGGGGGGTCGGGGAGCGGGAGTCCACGACGTGCCAGCCCCCGGCCCGGTCGAGCAGGTGCAGCTGCGAACCGGTCCAGGCCTGGTCGCCGTGGCGCAGTGCCGGGGTGGCGACCGGGGTGAGTCGGCCCGCCCGGTCGAGCAGGACCAGGTGCCCCGTCTCGCTCCCGTCCTCGGCGAGCTCGAGGGCGAGCACCTGGCCGTCGGGCCCGGCGCTCACGCGCTGCACCCGCGCGTCAGGGACGAGCAGGAGTCGGTGATCCTCGTCGAGGACCACGGGCCACTCGTCGCCGGCACGTCGCACCAGCCGAAAGCCGGGCAGGGGCAGCTCCGGTCGCGGTACGGCGTCGGCTCGCTGCAACGCTGCGGACGCCCGGGTCATCGACCGATCCCGTCCACGAGCTCCGGGGGGCTCCCGGGCAGGAGGGTGAGGTGACCGCCCTCGTCCACCGGGGTCTCGAGGCTCACGGTGGTGGTGATCTCTCCGTCCTCGACGATGGACAGCTCCCCGTCACCTCCGCGGGTCACCGCGGTGCGCCGCCCGTCGAGCAGGGCGAGAGCACGGCGCTGGGCCGAGCGCCCGTCGACGGCGTCCCACGGCGTGGCCCCGGGGCGGGGAGCGGCGGACATCGCGGGCAGCTCGGTGCTGAGGGTCTGACCGTCCGGACGCCGGTGGTGCAGCCGGTCGCCGTCAGGGTGCACGACGGTCCAGGCAACGTGGCCGTCCAGCACGTCGGGACGGAACACCAGCCCGTCGTCGGTGGCCTCCACGTCCACCGACTCCTCGTCCAGCCTCCAGGTGGCGACGTGGTTGCGCCAGTGCTGCCAGCGAGTCGGGCCAGCCGGACCCCCTCGGAGTGCGGCGACCAGCTCGCGGCGCACGGGATCGAGCCGCAGGAAGTAGGCCCGGCCCTCGACCGGCCACGGCCAGGTTACCAGCCGCTCGAGGGAGCCGCCTCCGGTGATCCGGACCCGCTCGAGCCCTGCCTCCGTGGCGCAGTACAGGACTCCACCTTTCCGGTCGAGCGCGTCACCGTGGCCGAGATCGCCCTCGAGCGCGAGGGAGACGCCCCGCACCACGGGGCAGTGCGGCCCGGCGGCCCGGATCGCAGCGAGCCCGATGGTCTCCACCGCGCCGGGCTGACGGTGACGCAGCACGACGACCGGCTCGTGCTCCTCCTCGCCGTCGACGACGGCGACTCCGGGCTCGCCGACACGAACCCGGCACCGCAACGACTCCCCGGTCTCGAGGTCGGCGATCGTCACCAGGTCGCTCCAGGGCTCCCACGAGGCACCCGCTCCCGTCGTGCAGACGACATGGCGCCCGGAGCCGTCGCACGCGAGGTGCTCGGCGGGGATGGCGAGCGGGATCTCTTCGACGGAGCTCGCGCCGCGCACCACCACCAGTGCGCCACGGGCGTCGTCGGCGAAGACGGCGCGAGCCGGAGCACCGAGAGGAAGACGGAGCACGCCGGCGTGCTCCGCCAGAGTCGCCGGGCGGGCGGGCGGCAACGGCTCGAGGAGGCAGTCGGTCGAGACCGATCGCCACCAACCGGCGCGGTGGTCGGAGACCAGGAGGGAGGAAGTCATCGACCACACCCTATATGGGAATGACTCTCGTTCGTGTGTAGGGTGGCTCGTGCCCACACCCGTGGGCCCGGCTCCGGCCGGAAACATCACACAGGAAGGAGTCTCACGATGGACAACGTCATCGCGAGCGAGATCCAGGACACCGAGCAGCTGGCGCACCTTTCGGCCAGCCACTCCAACGCTCTGGTCGAGAACCCCTTCGAGTGATCCGCACCAGGTGCCACGTGGCAGCTGACGCGTGACACCGGGTGCACCAGGCGGAGTGCGCCGGGCGTCCTCATCGCCCGGCGCACTCCGCCGCCCCATCATCCGACAGCCCTTCCGCCCGCGTCAGGAGTTTCCATGAAGCACCCGTGGCGACCGCTGCCCGACGGCCTGGGTCACGTACGACTGGAGGGCCTGCGGCCCGCCCTGCGCACGGACACCGGCGAGTTCCTCCGCCTGCACCGTGTGCCCGACGGCGGACGCCTGGCGCGCCGCGCCTACCTGCGCCAGGTCACCGACTTCGCCCGCGACCGCCGCGGGAGGATCCAGGCCGGTCTCTGGCCGGCCGGGCGTCGACGCGTGGACGTGCTCGACACCGACCAGCTCTCCCGCGCCATCGCCGACCAGCTCGCACGACTCGGCGCCGACGTGCGACGCTCCCCCCGGTCCGCGGCCGACGCGACGGCGGACCTGGTCGTCGCCGTGGCCGCTCACGCTCCCGAGCCGGCGGTCGCCGACCGGCTGGCCGACCTGCCTTCTCAGGGCACCGCCGTGCTCCACGGCCACGCCGACGGCGGCGGCTTCCTGGTGATGCCCCTCGCGACGGACCGCGACGCGGTGACGCCGGACCAGGTGCGCCGGCGGCGACTGGCCGCGTCCCCGGCCGCCGACGAGCTGGCGTGCTGGCTCACGCAGGGCCCACCGGTCCAGCCGAGCGGCACCGTGCGGGCCCTGGTCACGGCCCGCGTGGTGGAGGTGGTCCGGACGTGGGCCAGCGAGGCTCCGCAGCTCGACGACCTGCGCCGCACGCTGCACGTGGTCCACCCCGACCTCCACCAGACGCAGCACGTGGTCCTCGGCTTCGACGAGCCGGCGCCCACGACGGCGCCGCCACGATGACCACCCCGGCGCCCTTCCCGGTCCCGACCGCGGGTGCGGTCCTGCACGGCGAGCTCCACCGGCACCGCGGGGTGCGCAGGGGTGCCGTGCTCCTGCGCACCCCGTACGACGCCGTCGCGCACCGATCCGTCGCCGGCTCACTGGCGCAACGTGGCTGGGACTGCCTGGTCCAGGACGTCCGAGGGCGGCACGGCTCCACCGGGAGCTGGACCCCCTACGCCCACGAGGCCGCCGATGGCGCCGCCACCGTCGCCGCCGCGACGGCTGCCGGGCTGGCCGGACCCTGGGTGCTCTTCGGGGCCTCCTACGCCGCCCACACCGCCCTCGAGACGGCCCGTGTCCTCGACTCGGACGACGTGGCTGCGGTCGTGGCCCTCGTGCCTGCCCTCGGCCTGCACGAGACGGCGCACGACGACCGCGGCCGCCCCCAGCACCGGGACCGGCTCGGGTGGTGGTCGATCCACGGCCTGGCCCGCACCGACCACCCACCGCTGCCCGCGCAGGTGCTGCGCACCGCGACCCACGTCGCCGCCACCGACGGCCCGCTCGCCGCCGTTCGCTGGCTCGGCTGGGACGAGGACGAGCTCCAGCGCTGGCGTCGGCTCTGGTCCGCACGGCCGCTGGACCTGCGCCACCGCTACGGCGCCCTGGGCGTTCCCCTGCTCGTCGTGACCGGCGACGACGACCCCTTCGACGGTCACGCCCGGCGGCTCGCCGCGGCGTGGGGCCGCTGCCGCGGGCCTCGCGCCACGCTCCTCTCCGGGCCCTGGGGCCACGACCTCACCCCCCGGGTGGAGGTGAGCGGCGCCGGAACCGGCGGCCCCGGGAGCCGGATCCTCGACTGGATGGCCGGCCTGGGTCCTGGGCCGGGCGTCGAGCGACGGCTCGACCCGGACCGGCGGGAGTGGGCGGACCACCGCATCGACACGGGAGGAGCAGCATGAGCACGTCACTGGATCACGAGAGCCTGGTCGATCCCGTCACCGGGGTCATCCGCAAGGTCCGCGAGGTGTTGCGGCCCGAGCGTGCACCGCACCGCTACACCTCCTTGACCGCCGAGGTCGCCGACGCCCGCCACCTCGGCGACTGGCCCGCCGACCGGGTCTCGCTGGGGACCACCTGGGGTGACCCGGAGGGTGCCCGGATCGCGGCCATCGCCGAGGGGGTGGAGCGCTACTGCGGCAACTTCGTCCCGGCGGACCTCGACCCGGCCGAACACCGGGTCGGCACCGCCGCGGAGCTGCGGGAGGCGGGTCTCCCGGTGATCGACATCGACGCGCTCCCTCGCTGGAGCCCGGCGCAGCTCGCCCGTCCGGACTTCCCCTACACCGCTCTGGACGACCACGTCCCCACCCTGTGGAGCAGCTGCCGCGAGCGCACCGGGGAGCAGGAGTCGCGGGAGCTGTGGATGCCCCACTCCCTGGTCGGGCTGAACTGGCGACAGTGCCGGTTCCGTCACCTCCCCCGGGTGCATCACCTCAACTACGCCGGCATCGCCACGGGCCAGGGATCCGAGGACGCCCACGACCGCGGACTGCTGGAGGTCGTCGAGCGCGACGCGCTCGAGGTCTGGTGGCACCACGGAGGACCCACCCACGGAATCGACCTCGACTCCGTGCCGGGCCTGGTCGAGGACCTCGCGGGGGCACCGCTGGACGTCTGGGTGGTCCAGATGCCGAGCGAGCTCGGCCCGGCGATGGCCGCACTGGTCCGCGACCGCGACACCGGGGTCCACGCCGCCGGCTTCTCAGCTGCTGCCGACCCGGTCCGCGCAGTGCGCAAGGCCGTGCTCGAGGCCGTGCACACCTGGATCTTCACCCTCGGCTGTGTGGACGCCGACGGATGGGTCTTCCAGGCCGTCCGGGCCGGACTCATGGCGCCGGGTCTGCACCTCGACCATCGTGACGACCTGCGCTACCTCGACAGTGCCGGTGCCTCCTTCGAGCACGTCCGCGACCTGGGGGCGCACGTCCAGGTCTGGCTGGACCCGCGCGTGCACCGGCTGGCCGACCGGTTCACCGAGCCGGCCCTGGGCATCATCGCCGTGGACGAGGTGACTCACACGTCCGCAGCCGAGGTCCGCCACGAGCTTCGCGCCGCCGGACACCGGGTCGTCACGCACGACCTCACCACCCGGGACGTGGCCCAGACCTCGCTGCGGGTGGTCCGCACCCTCGTCACCGGGCTCGTGCCCAACGCCCCTGCAGCCTTTCGATACCTCGGGATGCCGCGCTTCGACGAGGCAGCCGAGGCGCGCGGCTGGAGCCCGGCGGATCCTGCGGACGAGCCGCTCACCCTCTGCCCACCACCCCACATGTGAGCGCGATGAGCTCCCTGCTCCACCGTGCCTTCACCCCGGACGCGCCGGGGCCGCCGATGCCGCCCGGGCCGCGCGCCAACGACTGGCGCCGGGCCGGGGCGATCCCGACCTCGGAGCCCTCGGACGAGGCGACGCTGCTCGACGAGCTCTGGTGCGCCCGTGGGTTCCACCGTGACGCGACCGGGCAGCGGACCTCGGTGCCACGGCGGATGGTGCCGTCGGCCGGGGGCACGTACGCCGTGCAGTGGCACGTGCTCGTCCCCCCGGGCACCGGCTCGGCGCTGCCCCCGGGTCGGTGGACACGAGAGGAGTCCGGCACCCTGCTGCGACGGCCCGGCCCCCCGCCGGCCGGCGCGTGCGTCAGCCTGGTGTTGACCGTGCAGCCGGGACGGTCGTTCGGCCGGTACCGGCACCGCGCCTGGCCGCTGTGGGTGGCCGACTCGGCCTACGCCCTCGAGGGCGTGCGCGCTCTGGTGCCCGCCGCGCGCCTTCCTCCCTCCTGGTCACTGATGGTCGACGTCCGCGAGGTGCTGGCGGTGCCGCCGGCCGCCGAGGCGCACTGGTGGCTCGACCGTGGGCTGGTCCCGGAGCTGTGCCTGGCCCGGATCGAGCTCCCGGACCGGTGGCGGGTCGACGATCCGACAGTGCGGGCGCTCCGGACACGGCGCAGCCCGTCGCTCGAGGCCTTCGCGCGCGCGGCCGCCCGCCGGCCCGCCCACCAGCCGCCACCGGCCGCGACGCGTGACGTGGCCGAGCAGAGCGGCCAGGCCTGGGTGCTCGGCGCGACCGGGGTCGAGTCCTGGCCCCGGCCCCGGGTGCCGACCGGTGCCGCCGCGTACGACGAGTCGTGGCGGGCCCACCGCCGCGCGGCGGAGCTGTCCTACCAGTTGGCCGCCACCGGGGTGCCCAGCCGGCCGGTCTCCGGCTTCACCCGGCCCCCGGGCCCCCGGGGCAGGCCCCTGCTGCACGGGCTCGCCCTGCTCGACCCGAAGGACGTCCCATGATGCTCGCCCCTCTCCTCGCCCGGACCGCGGCCCGCGAACCGGCGCCCCTGACCGGCACCGTGGGCCTCCAGCTGTTGATCTGCACGACCTACCTGCCGCAGACCGGGGCACTGGCGATCGGGTTGGCAGCGATGGTGGAGGGCGACCACGGCCGGGTGCTGATCGCCCTGATGGCCGTGCTCGGAGTGGTCGGGCTCCGCTGCTGGCTGACCTGGCTGCAGGCGCGTTGCGCCCGCAGGCTGGGCACGGCCGTGCGGCTGCGGCTGCGCGACGAGGCGCTCGCCGGGGCGCTGGTGCCGGCCGCCCTGCACGACCCCGCGCGCCGCGACGGCGCCCTGCGCGCCACGCTGGTGGACGGTGTGGACGGGACGGACGCCTACGTGACCCGCTACCTCCCCGCCGCCACCCAGGTGGTGGTGATGGTTCCCTTGGTCGCCTCGCTGCTCGCGCTCGTGCACCCGCTCGCCGGTCTGGTGGCCGGCACCGCGGCGGTGGCCGCGGTGGTGGTGCCGATGGGGTGGCGACGAGCCCTGACCCGGCGTTCCTCCGTGCACTGGGACAGCTACGAGGCCGTCAGCGGTGACCTGCTGGAGTCGCTTCGAGGGATGACGACGCTGCGACTGCTCGGCCGGGTGCCGGGGGCCCGGCGCCGACTGGCCGAGCGCTCCGACGCCCTGCACCGCTCGACCGTGCGGGTCATGCGGGTCTCGCTCGTGGACACCGCGCTGATCGACCTGGCCGTCCAGGCGGGAGCGCTCGCCGCGGTCGCCCTGGCGGTGGCCGACGCCTCCGCCGGGACCGGACCGGCGCTCGCGGCGTACCTCGTGCTCCTGCTCTCCAGCGAGGTGTTCCGCCCGATCCGTGACCTCTCCAGGGCATGGCACGCCGGGTACCTCGGGACCTCTGCGGTGGGGGCCCTGTCGGCGCTCGGGGTCGGGGGCTCCGGGCCCGGCGAGCCCGGCGTAGGACGGACCGCGCCGGCCGGACCCTCTCCTCGCGCAGACGCCACCGGCCAGGACGCGCCGCTGGTGGTCGACGGAGTCAGGTTCGGCTACCCCGGCGCTGCGCGTCCTGTCCTCGAGGGCGCTTCCACGGTCTTCCCGCCCGGCGCGGTGACCGCCGTGGTCGGGGGCAGCGGCGTGGGCAAGAGCACCCTGCTGGACCTGATCCTGGGACACCTGAGTCCCGACGAGGGCCGGGTGCACCGGGGAGACGTCGCCCTGCACCCAGATGACGTCGCCGTGGTCACCCAGCGCCCGCTGCTCTTCGAGGGCACGGTCCGGGAGAACCTGCGCGTGGGACGTCCGACGGCCACCGACGCGGAGCTGCTCGAGGCCTGCACCGCCGCCGGAGTGGTCTCCGAGGTGATGTCGATGCCCGGCGGCCTCGACGCCCGCGTCGCCGCGGCCGGCGACACCGTCTCCGGCGGACAGCGCCAACGCCTCGCGGTGGCTCGGGCGATCGTGGCCGACCGGCCCGTCCTCCTCGCCGACGAGCCCACCAGCGCGCTGGACCCGGTTGCGGCCAGGACGGTCACCCGGGCCTTGGCCGACCTGGCGCGAGACCGCGTCGTGATCGTCGTGGCCCACCGCGAGGAGTCGCTGGAGGGCGTGGGTCGGGTCGTCGAGCTGCGGGAGGGCCGGCTGCTCGACGGGTCGGTGGCGGCCCGATGACCGGGGAGCTGAGCGCGCTGGTCACCCATCTGGGCCGGGAACGGCGGGCCATCGCCGGCACGATCGTCCTGGTGACGGTCAGCCTCGTGACGCTCGGGGCGCTGGCCGTTCTCCCGGCCTACGCGCTCGGCCGGGCCGTGGTGCTGGGCCAAGCACCACCCGGCTGGTTCTGGGCCGCGCTGACGGGCCTGGTGCTGCTCCGAGCGGTGCTCACCTGGGGCGAGATGGACGCTTCCCACGGGCTGGCCTACCGCGTGCTGGCCCGCCTGCGGATGGCGCTCTTCGACCGGTACGCCGTCGCGCTGCCCAGCCGTGAGCGGGAGAACGTCGGCCATGCCGCCTCCACGGCGATGGCCGACACCGAGCGGCTGGAGTTCTTCTACGCCCACACCGTCGCCCAGCTGGTCGCCGCCGCCGTCAACCTGCTCCTCGGGCTGTGCGTCCTCGCCCTCGTCAGCCTGCCCATGGCCGCGGTCGCCGTCGCTGCCGCGGGCGCCCTGGCCGTCACCGTCCGGCTGCACGCCACCCGGACCCAGGCGCTGGGGCACGAGGTCGCCGACCGGACCAGTGCGCTGTCGGCGCGAGTCGTCGACGCTCTCGGTGGCCTGCGCGAGGTGCTCGGCTACCGCCTGCAGGAGCGTGTGCGAGCCGAGATCCGGGTCGTCGGCGCCCGAGCGGCCGAGGCGAGCGGCCGCCTGGAGACCACCGCCCGGATGCTGGCGGCACTGCGCGAGGCGGTGGTGACCGTCGCCGCCGGGGCCGTCCTCGCCCTCGCGCTCGTCGGCGACATCCGCGCGGCACTCGTCCCCGCCGTGGTCGTCCTGGCGCTGGTGACGATCGCCCCCGCCGCGGAGGCGGCCGAGACCCTCGCGCAGCTCCACCGCCTGCGCTCCAGTGCCGGCCGGGTCGGAGCAGAGCTGGCGCGCCCGCCGGCGACCCGCCCGGTGGAGTCGCCAGACCTCCTGCGACTCCCCGAGGGGCCGCTCGGGCTGGCGCTGCAGGACGTGTCGTTCACCTATGCGACGACTCGCGTCCTGGAGGGCTTCCACCTCACCGTCCAGCCGGGGGAGCACGTCGGCATCGCCGGTCCCTCCGGAGCCGGGAAGTCGACGATCGTCGCGCTCGCTGGCCGGCTCTGGGACCCGGACGCCGGCCTGGTGGGTCTGCTGGGAGCCGACCAGGCTCTCGTGCCGCTGGGCTCGGTGTCAGACGATGAGCTGCGGCGGGCGATCGCGGTGGTGGAGCAGGACGGACGGCTCTTCTCCGGGACCGTGGCCGACAACCTTCTCGGTTCGGGAGCCTCCACCCGGGCCGATCTCGTCGCCGGGCTGGAGCAGCTCGGCGTGGCCGAGGCCGTCGGAGCCGACGACGAGCTCGGGGAGGCGGGGGTGCGGCTCTCCGGTGGGCAGGCAGCGCGGCTCAGGCTGCTGCGCGCCGTCCTCGCCCGGCCCCGCGTCCTGGTGGTCGACGAACCGACCGCCGACCTGGACGCCGAGACTGCGGACCGCGTGCATGCGCTGCTCGCCGCGCTCCCCTGCACCGTGGTGGTCGTCTCCCACCGCGAGCAGACGCTCGCCGGGGCCGACCGGGTCGTCCGGCTGGGACCGGGGACCGCTCGCACGACGCCCCCGTGAGACTCCGGGTGGGCCGTTCGACGCGACTGACCGGTCCGGTGAGGGTCGACCAGACCATTGCCGCAGTCGGGACGCCCAGTCCGTCCGCGAAGGCGTCGACCATCGATGTCGGCGAGGCCGTCAGGCGTCTACACCAAGACCTCTTCGCCGCCTACGCCAGCCACACCCGACGGCTCGACGCCGACGCATGAAGGACGCGCCAGAGACACACCGCCGGCAAGGAGCATCCGGCGATCATCTAGAGCTGGTTTGTCATGTGCCCCCCGTCCGCGACTTGGAAGAAATGAGCGTCAAGTCAACCCAGACGCGCACGCTCGCGCTACGACAGCTTGAGTAGCTCAGCTGGAAAGCCCAGCATCTGCCGGGGTGGTCCGCCCAACGACTCCCCATGACTGTCAGTAACCCGACCGCGCACTGACCGCCTAGTTCTGGGTCGAGCGGTCGCTCGACGTCACCGCGCTCGCGCGCTGGTGACGAGGTAGTCAAGGGCGAGGTTCACCGGCCCCGACCTGCCGTTGACCTCGATCAGGTGGTCCACCACGTCCGCCTTCATCGCCGGAGCGTTGTCCCCGGCGAAACGGGCCGCAGCCACGTGTCCCGGCGAGCACAGGAAGCAGAAGTCGACGGCGGCCTGTGCGGACGGGAACTGCCACGGCAGGGTGTGTGTCGAGGTCGTGACGTCGAGGAAGTGCTCGCCGAGCCAGTCCTGCAGGGTTGCCTCGTCACCCCAGCGGAAGGGTCCTGCCGTCCGGTCGCCCGCCGGGAGGTGCTCGGTCATCACCGCCGTCATCCCGGCCATGTAGCCGTCCTGCGGCCAGGTCGACAGGACGAGCCGTCCGTCAGGTGCCAGCACCCGACCAACCTCGGCCAGCGCATGAGCAGGGTCGGAGGCGAAGATCAGCCCGAAGGAGGATCCGACGAGGTCCTGCGAACCGTCGGGAACCGGCAGGTCGTCGAGAACGCCCTCCAGCCAAGTGACGTCGAGTCCGAACTCGCGCGTGCGCGCCCGTCCCGCAGCCACCAGGCCGGGCGCGACGTCGACCGCCGTCGACCGCCAGCCGGCTGACGCCAAACCTGCCGCCAGGGACCCGGTGCCCGCTGCCACGTCGAGCGCTCGACCTCCGCGAGCGGGGCCGGCGTGGTCGACGAGGGCGCTGGCGGCCGGGGCGAGCCTCTCGGCGAGCTGTACGTAGTCGCCGGAGTCCCAGGTCTCGGCCGCCCGGCGTCGGGCCTCGGGATCGTGAGTGGTCATCGTGGGCTCCTCGGCAGGTCATGCGTCCGAAGGTTCAAGGATCCTCCTCGTTCGCGGGCGGGATGTGGTGGTGCCGCCACCGCCGGGTGCGCCGACATCGTCACGCCACCCAGCAGCAGCAGGGTTGCCATGGCGATCCAGGCCGGCGTCAGGTCGGCGCCGGCGTTCGGCAGCGCCGCCTTGGTGGGCATCACCGCCGTACCGCCGCAGCGTCATCGGCACCGTCGCCGTCGGCAGCAGCAGCGGCGTCAGCCACCACCTCAAGCTCCTCCCATCCGACGAGATCGCCGTTCTCGTCGAACGCCGCGTGCTCACCGGGCTCGGTGTCGGCCGAGATGCCCGGTGCGGAGCTTCGTCATCACGCTACCTCTTCAGCTCGACGCCCCCGACCGACTCGCTGACCTTGCTCGAGCCAGTGACGTACTGGCCCTTCTCGATGAGGCCCTCGTTGGAATCCGACCAGGCCTTCGTCTCGGGCATCACTGTGTATTCCGCCAGCTCGGCCGCGACCTCCGGATCCCGACTCGGCTCCTCCCACACGCGGTTGGAGAAGGCCTGGTAGTCGGCGTACTTCTGCACGGCGGCGTCGAAGGCCGTCTGCTGCTCGTCGTCGAGCTCGGGGGCCTCGGGCGGCGGCGAGACCTCGGGACCAGGTGAGGCGGTCTCGGTGGTGGTAGGGATCGGATCCGGGCCGTCCGTTCCCCCGTTGCATCCAGCCAAGGCCAGGACGGCGAGGACGGCGACAGATGCCGCGCGGATACACCAGTTCATACGGATCCTCCTGATGGGGGTGCCAAAGTCGATCCCATCGAGACCTTCGCCAAGAAGTCCGCCCCTGAACGCGTGCACAAAGAGGGCTCGGCAAGCGGGCCAGATCGCGCCGTCTTCCTCGGAACAGCCCGTGGCTGGAGTGAGTGGGCGCAGCGGCCAATGATGACGGTCGATACGACGATCTGCACCATGGAATCCCCCCAATAGCCAGACTGAATCACGAGCGCGATACCTTGGCAGTGATGTACGTCACACCTACTCAGGCCCTGATGCCGCTCCAGGTGCTCAGTTGCGTTCACCCGATCGCTGGCGAACTGGCGCTATGCCGGGTCCTCAGTTGCTCCGAAACGCGTTGAGCGCGCGCATGCCGCCCGGCGGCCTGAGAGGCAAATCGACGATCGGAGGGCGGGATGATGAACACTCGATGCTCTTGCGAGGCCCGCCACGGGCCCCATCCTGCCTCGCGCCACATCGCCCCAATACGGACGGGACGCCTGAACCCGCCGTCCGGTCGGACGTCCACAGGACGACCGCATCGAGCGCGTTGTCCACACCGCGACGTCACGCAGGTTCAACACCCAAATCACTACGCGATGCTGTGGCAACAACATCCTCGGAAGACCACCCATGAGGGCGGTGAACTCCCATGACCAATCTTCAACTGCTCTCGCCTGCAGAAGTGGCGCGACTGTTGGGTGTCACCACTTCGACGCTGTGCCGCCTGCGCCAAGAGGGCAAAGGACCGCGCTTCGTATGGGTCACCGACCACACGCCGCGATACCGCGAAGACGACCTCCTAGCGTACATCGAGGAACGCGGGTCCTGATGGCAGTCCGCAAGGAGAAGTCCGGCCGGTGGCGCGCCGTGCTCAAGAACGGTCGCACCTACGTGGCTGGCCGGACCTTCGACACCAAGCGTGAGGCCGAGGCGTGGCTCGCCCGTGAGCGCGCTTCACTAGTGGGAGGGGTGGACCCTCGTGCCGGCAAGATCACGGTCAAGAACGCCTTCGCGGACTACATGGAGTTGCGCCGTCACACGGTCGCGACGACCACCTACCGCTCTGAAGCGGGGTTGATCCGCATCCTGCCACCCGCTCTGGCGAACCTTCACGTGGCCGGGGCCAGCGACCGTGAGGTCCAGCGTGCGCTCGATGCTTGGTCCAAGTCCTATGCGGAGTCCTCGGTCAAGAGGTTTCGTGCGCAGCTGTCGGGCTTCTTCGCCTGGGCGGTACGTGAGCGATTGAGGATCGGCAACCCCGTGGCCAGGACTCACGTGCCCCGCCAATCCCAGGCGGACGTCGGTATGCAGCCGTTCACCGAATCCGAGTTGCGTGAGGTGCGCGCGGAGGTCGCGCGGTTCGACGAGCACCTCGCCGACGTCGTTTGGTTCTTGGGCTGGACGGGCTTGCGGTGGTCGGAGGTTCGCGAGCTGCGGGTCGCGGACGTCGTCGAGGTCCCAATGCCTCGCATCCTGGTGCGCCGTGCCACGCCGGAGGTCGCCGAGACCAAGTCGACCAAGAGCGGCCGGCACCGCCACGTGCCGCTGTCGAACGAGCTGCTGTCCCTGGTGCGGTCCATGGCCCAGGGCAAGGGCCCGAACGACCTGCTCGTCACGTCGACCGGAGGCGCCCGACTCCACGCCACGTACTTCAAGCGCACGACGCGCTGGTCGAGCGCTGGCCGCGGCAGACGCTTGCACGACCTGCGGCACACGGCGGCCTGCCTGTGGCTCGCCGCCGGCGTCCCGGTCTCCACCGTGCAGGCGTGGCTGGGGCACTCGTCCCTGCAGACCACACAGATCTACGTGCACTACCTCGGAGACACCGCCGACCAGGTCGGGCTAGACGCTCTGAACCGCCAGAGGCACGCCGGGAGCACAAGCCCCGGCGTTGCCGACGGTCAGAAGCCGTGATCCGTGCCGTGGATCGATCGTCGTCTGGGCACTGGGGGCACACGTGGCCGCCGCGCCCTGACGCCCTCGCAGGCACCGGTGACAGGCCATGTGTTGCAGGTGTTCTGCCACTGGGGGCACGCCGGGGGCACAAGCCCGACGAGTTACAACCCAGAAACTCCCTGAGCCGCCTGTCGGAATCGAACCGACGACCTTTTCATTACGAGTGAAATGCTCTACCGACTGAGCTAAGGCGGCGAAGGTTCGCCGAGGATCGCCCGCCGAACCTCCGGAAGTCTATCCGGCGCCACCGTGGGGGTCGAATCGGGGCCGCCGTAGGATCGGGCAGGTGAGCGACGACGCGACGGACGTGCAGGCTGAGCTGGAGAGCATGCGCTCGAGCATCGACAACATCGACGCCGCTCTGGTGCACCTGCTGGCCGAGCGGTTCAAGTGCACCCAGCGGGTCGGGCGGCTCAAGGCGACCCACGACCTGCCCCCGGCGGACCCCGAGCGCGAAGGGCGTCAGATCGAGCGGCTACGGGCGCTGGCCGCTGACGCCGAGCTCGACCCGGCGTTCGCGGAGAAGTTCCTGACCTTCATCATCTCCGAGGTCATCCGTCACCACGAGGCCATCCGCGAGGGCTGATCCCGCGCTGCATCGCGACGTTGAGGTCGCTGACGACGAGGGCCACCTGGCGGGCGACGAAGTCGTTGACCCGGTGTCGCAGCGGCTCTCCCACGTCCGGGTGGATCTCGTCCACGCGCACCTCGAGCCGGTGGTCGGTGTCGTGCCGCTCGACGAGCAGGTCGACGACGTCGGCCCCGCCGAGCGCGGGCCAGACCGTGACCCTCACGTGGGTGGTGGCGGTGGGCACGCTGCGGGAGGTGACCTCGAGGGTCGTGGTGACGGCGCCGGCGGCCGGGCGACGGTAGCCCGGCGGCGGGGTCAGCGTGGAGGACGCGTCGGTGGCGACGTCGATCGTGAACTCGTGCAGCAAGGGGGCGTCGATCTGCCGTTCGGCCACCGCGGTGAGCAGCTCGTGCAGACGGTGGGCGTACGCGTCGAGCTCGGCGTAGGAGAGCCCGGCTCTCCCGCGAAGCAGGGGGTCGACGTCGTCGCTCATGGGACAAGTATCGCCGCCGACCGACCTATCGTCCTCAACCGGCTGGTTGACGACCAGGACGACGACGCGTAACGTCACTCTCAACCGAGTGGTTGAGGAGAGGTTTCGATGACCGACCAGCTCTCGAAGGTGTTCGCCGCACTGGCCGACCCGACGCGTCGCGACCTCGTGGCGCGCCTCGCCGACGCCGACGCGACGGTCGGTGAGCTGGCGGCGCCGTACGACGTGAGCCTGCAGGCCATCAGCAAGCACCTGCGGGTGCTCGAGGACGCCGGACTGGTCTCCAAGGGCCGCAGGGCACAGACCCGTCCCGTCCGGCTCGAGGCCGACGTCTTCGACCTGATGGAGAAGTGGATCGAGCGCTACCGGCGGCAGGCCGAGCAGCGCTACCGCCGCCTGGATGCCGTCCTGGCGGAGCTCACCGACGCCGCGGACGACCGCGGAACCAGCACCGAAGGAGAAGCATCATGACCAGCACGCACCAGCGGGCGGAGGCCGCCATCGAGGCCGACCCCACCGTCCCCGCCATCCACATCACTCGCGACTTCGCCGCCACCGCCGCGCACCTGGTCCGGGCCCACACCGACCCGGAGCTGTTCGTCCGCTGGATCGGTCCGAACGGCTACGAGACGACGATCGACCACTGGGACGCACGGACGGGCGGCAGCTACCGCTACGAGCAGGCCGGGCAGGGCTTCCACGGCTGCTTCCACCACGTCTGCGACGACCGCCTCGTCCAGACCTTCACCTGGGAGGGCATGCCCGAGGGCGTCTCCCTGGACACCATGACCTTCGAGGACCTCGGGGGAGGCCGCACCCGGATGCACGCAACGAGCCTCGTGGGGTCCTTCGAGGCGCGCGACGGGATGCTCAGCAGCGGCATGGAGGTCGGTGTGAACGACGGCTACGCGAAGCTCGACGCGCTGCTCGCCGACGGTCTCGTGGCCTGAGGCCGTCCTTGACTTCGAGCACACTCGAACCCGCACCACGAGGCGATGACCTACAGCATCGCCGACGTGGCCGATCGCACCGGACTCACCGCACACACCCTGCGCTACTACGAGCGCGACGCCCTCCTGCTGCGCCCCGTGGCTCGCGACGCAGGCGGCCGCCGGGTCTGCGACGACGACCTGGGCTGGATCCGGATGCTCACGTGCCTGCGGGCGACCGGCATGCCGATCCGGGAGGTCCGCCACTACGCCGAGCTCGTCCGCGACAGTGGTCGGGAGCAGGACCGCTCGACCTCGGCGTCACCTTCCTCGACACCGCCGACATGTACGGACCCTTCACGAACGAGCGGCTCGTCGGTGCGGCCATCGGCTCCAGCGTCCAGGGACGCGACGCCGTCCAGCTCGCGACCACGTTCGGCAACGAGCGACTGCCCGACGTCACGATGCTCGGGGTCAACGGCTGCCCGGAGTACGTCCACGCCGCAGCGGACGCCTCGCTTCAGCGGCTCGGCGTCGACCACATGGACCTCTACTACCAGCACCGCGTCGACGTCGACGTGCCGATCGAGGAGACCGTCGGCGCCATGGCCGAGCTGGTCCAGGCCGGCAAGATCCGGCACCTCAGCCTGTCCGAGGCCGGACCCGAGACGATCCGCCGGACCCACGGGGTGCCCCCGATCACGGCCCTGCAGACCGAGTACTCCCTGTCCACCCGCGACCTGGAGGCCGACGTGTGGCCGGTCCTCGCCGAGCTCGGCATCGGGCTGGTGCCCTACTCGCCGCTGGGTCGCGGCCTGCTGACCGGCGCCATCACGAGCCCCGCCGACCTCACGGAGGGGGACTCCCGCACCAGCGGCTACTTCCCGCGCTTCCAGGGCGACGCGCTCGAGGCGAACCCGCTGGTCTCGCGCTCCGGCCGCGACGGTGTCAGCGTCGCCCCCATCCCCGGCACCAAGCGGGTGCGCTACCTGGAGGAGAACGTCGCCGCCGGCGACATGTCGACCATCGATGCCTGACGGCTGCGCCAGAGATGCCTGACGGCTGCGCCAGAGATGCCTGACGGCTGCGCCAGAGATGCCTGACGGCGGTGCCCTCTCGATGCCTGACGGCGGGCCGCACGTGGAGATGCGCAGTAGCGTCGATGGTGTGACTGCACCCACGGCCTCCACCCTCGGTGAGCTGCGCGCCTCCGGCCACGTCCACAAGCCGCTGCGCGCCGAGATCCGCGACAACCTGCTCGCCGCCCTCGCCGAGGGCCGCGACCCGTGGCCGGGCCTGCACGGCTTCGAGGACACCGTCGTGCCGCAGCTCGAGCGTGCCCTCATCGCCGGGCACGACCTCGTGCTGCTGGGCGAGCGCGGCCAGGGCAAGACCCGCATCCTGCGGACCCTGGTCGGGCTGCTCGACGAGTGGGCGCCGGTCATCGACGGCTCCGAGCTCGGCGAGCACCCGTACGAGCCGATCACCGTCGCGAGCCGGCGTCGGGCCGAGGAGCTCGGCGACGACCTGCCGGTCCGGTGGCGCCACCGCGAGGAGCGGTACGCCGAGAAGCTCGCCACGCCGGACACGAGCGTGGCCGACCTGATCGGCGACGTGGACCCGATGAAGGTCGCCGAGGGACGCAGCCTCGGCGACCCGGAGACGATCCACTTCGGGCTCATCCCCCGCAGCCATGGCGGCATCGTCGCGATCAACGAGCTGCCCGACCTCGCCGAGCGCATCCAGGTGGCGATGCTCAACGTGATGGAGGAGCGCGACGTCCAGATCCGCGGCTACGTCCTGCGGCTGCCGCTCGACGTGCTCGTGGTGGCCAGCGCGAACCCCGAGGACTACACGAACCGCGGCCGCATCATCACGCCACTGAAGGACCGGTTCGGGGCGGAGATCCGCACCCACTACCCGACGCAGCTCGTCGACGAGGTCGCCGTGATCCGCCAAGAGGCAGACCTCGTGGCCACCGTCCCGGACCAGCTGATCGAGGTGCTCGCGCGGTTCACCCGAGCGTTGCGCGAGTCGTCGGCGGTCGACCAGCGCAGCGGCGTCAGTGCCCGCTTCGCGATCGCGGGTGCCGAGACGATCGCTGCGGCGGCACTGCACCGTGCGACGCGCCAGGGCGAGCCCGAGGCCGTCGCCAGGCCCGTCGACCTCGAGACGGCAGTCGACGTCCTCGGCGGCAAGATCGAGTTCGAGTCCGGCGAGGAGGGCCGCGAGGACCTGGTCCTCGACCACCTGCTGCGCACGGCCACCGCCGAGACCGTCCGTGGCCTGTTCGCGGGCATCGACTTCGCCCTGCTCGTCGAGGCCCTCGAGGGTGGGTCGCTGGTCGCCACGGGCGAGCAGGTGAGCGCCCGTGACTTCCTGGCCGGCCTGCCCGTGCTCGGGGAGTCCGACCTGTACGACCAGGTGGCCGACCGCGTGGGGGCGGCAAACGACGGCGAACGGGCGGGGGCGATCGAGCTCGCGCTCGAGGGTCTGTTCCTCGGGCGCCGCATCAGCAAGGACACCGCCGGCGGGGAGACGGTCTACGGGTGAGCCGCCAGAACCGCCGTCTCTCGCGGGCGTCCCGCTACGGGCCCTACACGGGCGGGCCCGACCCGCTCGCGCCCCCGGTCGACCTGAGCGAGGCGCTCGATGCGATCGGCGAGGACGTCATGGCCGGCTACTCGCCGGAGACCGCGCTGCGGGAGTTCCTGCGCCGAGGCGGCACCGACCAGCGCGGGCTCGACGACCTCTCCCGCCGCGTCGCGCAGAAGCGTCGCGAGCTCATGGAGAAGCACGCCCTCGACGGCACGCTCAAGGAGGTCAAGGAGCTGCTCGACCGGGCGGTGCTCAAGGAGCGCGGACAGCTGGCGCGCGACGTCGACCTCGACGACGGCGAGCGCGCCCTCGCCGAGCTCGCGCTCGACAATGTTCCCGCGTCACCGGCCGCCGCCGTCCGGGACCTCAACGGCTACGACTGGAAGAGCTCGGAGGCGCGCGAGGACTTCGAACGGATCAAGGACCTCCTCGGCCGGGAGATGCTCGACCAGCGGTTCGCCGGCATGAAGCAGGCGTTGGAGAACGCCACCGACGAGGACCGGGCCGCGATCAACGAGATGCTGGAGGACCTCAACGGCCTGCTGGACGAGCGGGCGCAGGGCGTCGACACCCAGCAGGACTTCGACGACTTCATGGCCCGGCACGGGCAGCACTTCCAGCATGAGGACGGTGCGGGCCCGGAGACGCTCGACGAGCTGCTCGACACGCTGGCCCAGCGGTCCGCGGCCGCCCAGCGGATGATGAACTCGATGACGCCGGAGCAGCGTCGCGAGCTCATGCAGCTCTCGAACGAGGCGTTCGGGTCCCCGCAGCTCACCGACGCGCTGAGCCGCCTCGACGGCCACCTGCAGGCGCTGCGTCCCGGTGAGGACTGGGGCGGCTCGACGCCGATGGACGGCGAGCAGGGCGTCGGGCTCGGCGACGGGACGGGCGTCTTCCAGGACATCGCCGACCTCGACGCCCTCGCCGAGCAGCTCGCGCAGGGCTACCGGGGCTCGTCGCTGGACGACGTGGACCTCGAGGCGCTCTCGCGCCAGCTCGGCGACGAGGCGAGCGTCGACGTCCGCACGCTCAAGGAGCTGGAGCGGGCGCTGCGCGACTCCGGGGCGATGGAGCGGGGCACCGACGGCAGCCTGCGCCTGACGCCCAAGGCCATGCGACAGCTCGGCAAGGCGCTGCTGCGCGACGTCGCGACGACCCTCTCCGGCCGACGCGGTCAGCGCGAGACCCGCCACGCCGGCGCGGCGGGAGAGCGCTCCGGCGCCACTCGGGCGTGGAGCTTCGGCGACACCGAGCCGTGGGACGTCACCCGGACGATCACGAACGCCGTCGTGCGCTCGGTCGGCGACGGCGCGACGCCCGCGACGATGACGCGCGACGGCGTGCGCCTGACGATCGACGACGTCGAGGTGCAGGAGACCGAGGACCGCACGCAGGCGTGCGTCGCGCTGCTCGTCGACACGTCGTTCTCGATGGCGATGGACGGGCGGTGGGTGCCCATGAAGCGCACCGCGCTCGCTCTGCACACGCTGATCAGCACCCGCTTCCGCGGCGACGCGCTCGAGCTGATCGCGTTCGGCCGGCACGCCGAGACGATGCCCATCGAACGACTCACCGCCCTCGACGCGCAGTACGCCAAGGGCACGAACCTGCACCATGCGCTGCTGCTCGCGAACCGGCACTTCCGCAAGCACCCGAACGCCCAGCCGGTGCTGCTGATCGTCACCGACGGGGAGCCGACGTCACACCTGGAGTCCTCCGGGGAGGTGTACTTCAGCTACCCGCCGCACCCGGTCACGATCGCGCTGAGCGTCCGGGAGCTGGAGGCGTCGATGCGGCTGGGCGCCCAGACGACGTTCTTCCGCCTCGGCGAGGACCCGGGCCTGGCGCGCTTCATCGAGCAGATGGCGCGCCGGGTCGGCGGGTCGGTGGTCGCCCCGGAGCTGGAGGACCTCGGCGTCGCCGTCGTGGAGTCCTACCTCGGCTCGCGTCGAGGCGACGCGAGCGGCGGCGTCAGCGGGTTCGGCGGCTGGCCCGGTCGCGGCTTCTGGGCTGGCTAGGCCTCAGGCCCACTCCCACGTCTGCATGACGCTCTCGGCCAGCTCGGTGCGCTCGGCGTCGGACGTGCCCTCCGGGAAGGAGAAGGTGACGACCCAGCCGTTGCCGTCGCGGGCGGCGTAGTACTGGTTGACGAGGTAGGAGACGCCGTTCTGCTCCGCGCCCGCGGTGACGACGGCGAAGTCGCCGAAGGTCCCGGCCTCGGTGAGGTCGGCGAACCCGGCGGCCTCGAGGGAACGCAGGTTGGCCTCGACATACTCCTCGGTGTCGCCGTCGAAGCCGTTGGGCTCGCGGATCACGTTGAGGTTCGTGGCGAAGTCACCCTCGGGCTCGGGGTCGGCCCACGCGGCCTCGGGGTCGAAGCCGTCCATCTGGTCGACGACGTCCTCCCAGCCGTCCGGGGCGGTGAAGGTGAACTCGTCCGTCTGCGTCTGCCCGCCACTGGCCGGCTCGACGGACGACGACGCGCCGTTGCCGTTGCCGTTGCCGGACTCGGTGTCGTCGGACCCGCCGCAGGCGACGAGGACGAGGGAGGCGGCGACGGCGGCCGTCATGGCACGGAGGGAGCGCGAGGTCATGCGAGGACTTTATGCGGACGGGGCGGAATAGTGCGACCTCGGACAAGGTTGATACGGTTGGACTCAACGTCAGTGAGTCGCTTCCGGCAAGGATCGGATCGACGAGGGCGTTCGCAGACTTCCACTCAGATCAGCACCCACATCAGGAGGAATCACCATGGCACGTGCCGTCGGAATCGACCTCGGCACGACGAACTCCGTCGTCGCCGTCCTTGAGGGTGGCGAGCCCACCGTCATCGCCAACGCCGAGGGTGCGCGCACCACCCCGTCGGTCATCGCCTTCGCCAAGGACGGCGAGGTGCTCTCCGGTGAGGTCGCCAAGCGCCAGGGCGTCACCAACGTCGACCGCACGATCCGGTCGGTCAAGCGCCACATGGGTACGGACTGGAAGACCGAGATCGACGGCAAGAGCTTCAACCCGCAGCAGATCAGCGCGTTCACGCTGCAGAAGCTCAAGCGCGACGCCGAGGCCTACCTGGGCGAGCCCGTCACGGACGCGGTCATCACCGTCCCGGCCTACTTCAACGACCACCAGCGCCAGGCCACCAAGGAGGCCGGCGAGATCGCGGGGCTGAACGTCTCGCGCATCATCAACGAGCCCACCGCGGCCGCGCTGGCCTACGGCCTGGACAAGGGCGACGACCAGACGATCCTCGTCTTCGACCTCGGCGGCGGCACCTTCGACGTCTCGCTGCTGGAGATCGGCGAGGGCGTCATCGAGGTGAAGGCCACCAGCGGTGACAACGTCCTCGGTGGTGACGACTGGGACGAGGCGGTCGTGAACTGGATCGTCTCGACGTTCAAGTCCAAGACCGGCATCGACCTCACGAAGGACAAGATGGCGATGCCGCGCATCCGCGAGGCCGCCGAGCGCGCCAAGATCGAGCTCTCGAGCTCCTCGAGCACGTCGATCAACCTGCCCTACATCACGGTCCAGGACGGCAGCCCGGTCTTCCTCGACGAGACGCTGACCCGCAGCGAGTTCGAGAAGATCACCGCCGACCTGCTGGAGCGCACCAAGGCGCCGTTCAACAACGTCATCAAGGACGCCGGCATCAGCGTGAGCGACATCGACCACGTCGTGCTCGTCGGTGGCTCCACCCGCATGCCCGCCGTCTCCGAGCTCGTCAAGCAGCTCACCGGCGGCAAGGAGCCCAACAAGGGCGTCAACCCCGACGAGGTCGTCGCCATCGGCGCGAGCCTGCAGGCCGGTGTCCTCAAGGGCGAGGTCAAGGACGTGCTCCTGCTGGACGTCACCCCGCTGAGCCTCGGCATCGAGACCAAGGGCGGCGTGATGACCAAGCTCATCGAGCGCAACACGACCATCCCGACCAAGCGCAGCGAGGTCTTCACGACGGCCGACGACAACCAGCCGTCCGTGGCGATCCAGGTCTACCAGGGCGAGCGCGAGATGGCCTCGGGCAACCAGCTGCTGGCGACGTTCGAGCTGACCGGTCTCCCGCCGGCTCCGCGCGGCGTCCCGCAGATCGAGGTGACGTTCGACATCGACGCCAACGGCATCGTCAACGTCTCGGCCAAGGACCGTGGCACCGGCAAGGAGCAGTCGATGACGATCACCGGCGGCAGCGCCCTGTCGAAGGACGAGATCGACAAGATGGTCAAGGACGCCGAGCAGTACGCCGAGGAGGATCGCAAGCGGCGCGAGGCCGTCGAGACCCGCAACCAGGCCGAGGCGCTCGTCCACACCACCGAGAAGTTCATCGCCGAGAACGGCGACAAGGTGGGCGACGACGTCAGGTCCGAGGTGCAGGCCGACGTCGATGCGCTGAAGTCGGCCCTCGAGGGTGAGGACAACGACGCCGTCCAGGCCGCCGTCACGAAGCTGGGAGAGTCCAGCTCGAAGATGGGCGAGGCGATGTACGCCGCTGCTGCCGCCGAGCAGGCCGCGTCCGAGGGCGCTGCGCCCGGCGATGACGCTGCCGGCGAGTCGGCGGGTGACGACGTCGTCGACGCCGAGATCGTCGACGAGGACGAGGAGAACAAGTGACGGCCGAGGAGTCCACGGACCCCGCCGGAACGCCCGAGGACCCGGCGGCCGAGCAGGCCGCCGGGCCCGAGGGGTCGGGTCGGGAGGACGCGGATACGGCTGCGGAGCAGGAGAAGGGCGCCGAGCCCGACCTCGCCCAGCAGCTCGCCGAGCGCACCGCCGACCTCCAGCGGGTCCACGCCGAGTACCAGAACTACCGCAAGCGGGTCGAGCGTGACCGTGCGCTCGCCCGCACCCAGGGCGCGTCGTCGGTGCTCAAGTCGCTGCTGACGGTCCTCGACGACATCGGCCGGGCCGAGCAGCACGGTGAGCTCGAGGGCGGCTTCAAGGCCGTCGCCGACCAGCTCCGACAGGTCGTCACCGCGCAGGGCTTGGAGTCCTTCGGTGCCGAGGGCGACGTGTTCGACCCCCGCCTGCACGAGGCGCTGTTCCAGGTCGGCGAGTCAGCGGAGGTCACCACGACGACCGTCGGCACCGTCGTCCGTACCGGCTACCGCGTGGGCGAGGAGGTCCTGCGCGACGCCCAGGTCGGCGTCCTGCAGCCCGCCGAGACCCAGCCGGACGAGGAGTCCGGAAGCGGCGAGGAGTGAACGAGAGGGGCGAACGATGAGCGCCAGTGACTGGTCCAGCAAGGACTTCTACGCGACGTTGGGCGTGTCCAAGGACGCGTCGACCGCTGACATCAAGAAGGCGTACCGCAAGCTGGCGCGTGACAACCACCCCGACTCCAACCCGGGCAACAAGGCCGCCGAGGAGCGTTTCAAGGCGGTCTCGGAGGCCTACGGCGTCCTGTCGAACGAGAAGAAGCGCAAGGAGTACGACGAGCAGCGCACCCTGTTCGGGCAGTTCAAGGGCGGTTTCGGAGGTGGCGCCCCGGGCGGCGGCTACGGCCAGCCCGGTGGTCCGGGCGTCGACTTCGACCTCGGCGACCTGCTCGGCGGGATCTTCGGCGGCGGTGGCCGCGGGGGTCGCGGCCGTCGGGCGCCGGGCCGTCGCGGGGACGACATCCAGACCGAGGCGACGATCACCTTCCAGCAGTCGGTGGAGGGGGCGACGCTGCCGCTGCGGATGACGAGCGACGAGGCGTGCGGCACGTGCCACGGCACGGGCGCCAAGCCGGGCACGGTGCCGCAGGTGTGCACGAAGTGTCAGGGCAGCGGCATGCAGACCGGGGCGTCCGGTGGCGTGTTCGCCATGACCGAGCCGTGCACGCAGTGTCGCGGCCGTGGTCTGGTCGTGGAGCACCCCTGCGCGACGTGCCAGGGCTCGGGCCGCTCGCCGGCGAGCCGCACCATGCAGGTGCGGGTGCCTGCGGGCGTCAAGGACGGTCAACGCATCCGGCTCAAGGGCAAGGGCGGTCGTGGGGAGCAGGGCGGCCCCGACGGCGACCTGTTCCTCGTCGTCCACGTGACGCCGCACCCGCTGTTCGGTCGCAAGGGCGAGCACCTCACCGTGACGGTGCCGGTCGCGTACGACGAGGCTGTGCTCGGCGCGCAGATCCAGGTGCCGACGTTGGAGGGTCCGCCCGTGACGTTGCGGATCCCGGCGGGGACGCCGAACGGTCGCACGTTCCGCGCGAAGGGCAAGGGTGCGGCCACGAAGAACGGCGGCCGCGGTGACCTGTTGGTGACCGTCGAGGTGCAGGTGCCCGCGGAGCCGTCCGACGCCGAGAAGTCGGCCGTCGAAGCCTTGCGTGAGGCGCGCGGGAGCGAAGACCCGCGAGCGGGACTGTTCGAGAAGGTGACGTGAGATGACGATGGACTTCACTCCTCCGGGTCCTGAGGCCAAGGTGTTCGTGATCAGCGTGGCGGCGGAGCTGTCCGGGCTGCACCCGCAGACGCTGCGCACCTACGACCGGCTCGGGATCGTCGAGGCCGGTCGCACCGGCGGCGGCGGACGTCGCTACTCCTTGCGCGACATCGAGATGTTGCGCACCGTCGCGCGGCTGACCGCCGAGGGGCTGGGTCTGGAGGGAGTGCGCCGGGTCATCGAGCTCGAGAACCAGGTGGCGGCGCTGCAGGCGAAGGTCGCGGACCTCCAGGCCGAGCTGAGCCTGGCCCACCAAGCGCTCGGCACGGTGCAGAACCTGCCCGTCCTCGCCGCGGAGTCGCACCTGACGCCCTGGCGTCGCCCGCGTCGCTGATCACCACTACGTTGGCCGTTCGGGGCCGACGAGACGGGAGTGACGAGTGGTCGAGGCGATGCTGCAGGACCTGTTCGACGACGTGGTGGAGCGCAATCCCGGCGAGGGCGAGTTCCACCAGGCGGTGCGGGAGGTCTTCGACAGTCTCGGCCCGGCGGTGCGCAAGCACCCGGAGTATGCGGAGGCGTCGATCGTGCGTCGCATGTGCGAGCCCGAGCGCCAGCTCATGTTCCGGGTGCCGTGGGTGGACGACGCCGGCGAGGTGCGCATCAACCGCGGGTTCCGGGTGGAGTTCAACTCCGCCCTCGGCCCGTTCAAGGGCGGGCTGCGGTTCCACCCGAGCGTCTACCTGGGCACGGTGAAGTTCCTCGGGTTCGAGCAGACGTTCAAGAACGCGCTCACCGGCCTGCCGATCGGCGGTGGCAAGGGTGGCAGCGACTTCGACCCCAAGGGGTGCTCCGAGGGCGAGGTGATGCGGTTCTGCCAGTCGTTCATGACCGAGCTGTACCGACACATCGGCGAGCACACGGACGTGCCGGCGGGCGACACCGGCGTCGGGCGTCGCGAGATCGGGTACCTGTTCGGCCAGTACAAGCGGATCACGAACCGGTACGAGTCCGGCGTGCTGACGGGCAAGGGCCTCGGCTGGGGCGGTTCGCAGGTACGGACCGAGGCCACCGGCTACGGCTTGGCGTTCTTCGTCCAGGAGATGCTCGGCGCCGCCGGAACGTCACTGGACGGTCGCCGGGTGGTGGTCTCGGGATCAGGGAACGTCTCGATCCACACGATCGAGAAGGTGCACCAGCTGGGCGGAACCGTCGTGGCGTGCTCGGACTCCTCGGGCTTCGTCGTCGACGAGCAGGGCATCGACCTCGATCTGCTCCGCCAGGTGAAGGAGGTCGAGCGGGGACGCATCGCCGACTACGCGGACCGCCGTTACGGTGCCGAGCTCGGGCGGGGCGGTTCGATCTGGGACGTGGCCTGCGACGTCGCACTGCCGTGCGCGACGCAGAACGAGCTGGACGCCGACGCGGCGCGCGCTCTCGTGGGGAACGGATGCCGGTTCGTGGCAGAAGGGGCGAACATGCCCACCACGCCCGAGGCGATCGACGTGCTGCACGACGCGGGCGTCCGGTTCGGGCCCGGCAAGGCGGCAAACGCCGGCGGAGTAGCGACGAGCGCGCTGGAGATGCAGCAGAACGCCTCGCGCGCGTCGTGGACCTTCGAGAAGACCGAGCAGCGCCTGGAGGGGATCATGCGGGACATCCACACCCTCTGCCTGACGACCGCCGACGCCTACGACCTGCCCGGCAACTACGCCGACGGGGCGAACATCGCTGGGTTCACGCAGGTTGCCGACGCGATGCTGGCGCTGGGAGTGGTCTGAGGGCGCTCGTCAGGCCCAGACGAGCTCGACGGCTGGTCGGTGTCGGTGCTTCTCGGTGTTGGGCAGGGTTCGTCGGTATCGACGAGGTAGGTGGACGCGTGAGGGCGCTCGTGTGCCGGTGGGCAGGGTCCAGTGGTGGGTGCCGTCGGGCGCGAACGACGTCGTGAGGCGGCCGCGGGTCTTGTAGCCGTGGTGGCGGCGGCAGAGGTGGATGA